>CAVCKM010000112.1:0-25835 GCA_963602765.1 Alistipes putredinis
CTACCGTGAACTAATGGTGAATGCCGTGCAGACGATGATACTCGACTTCTTCGACTTCCATTCCCGTCTGTACGGGGAGCAGGACGTCAGTTCGCAGAATGCCGCTATCATGAACGGATTCATCCGTCTGCTCGAATTGGGCGAGTACCGCCGCCATCGGGAAGTGACCTGGTATGCCGACCAGCTCTGCGTAACGTCAAAATACCTGTCGGAGGTATCGAAGAAGACCAGCGGCTATGCCGCCAACTTCTGGATAAACCGCTACACCACGCTGGACATCTCACGTCTGTTGCGCGACAAACGCCTCACGTTCGTGCAGATTTCCGACATCTTCGGTTTCTCCTCCCCTGCCTACTTCAGCCGCTATGTGGCACACAATCTCGGCATGAACCCTACGGAGTACCGGGAGTAATACTTTTTCATACATGAGTCCACTTGAAAAAGTCATGAGTATTATACTACCTTTTATTTAGACACAGGCTATCTGATAAACAGAACCGTTTTTGGAGTTTGCATACAACGTTTAAGTGTTAATACTTGTGATTGTTTTCGTGTATAAGATATTATTATACTTATATTTTATAAAAAACAAGGCTAACACTTGGCTGGTATGCACTTTCTTCGTACATTTGCGGCAGAAAAGCTGCTTAAACTTACTTGTACTATGAAGAAAGTATATACAACCATACTCGCGGCTATGCTGACCATGGCTGCTTCCACCATATTCACGTCGTGCAACGACCAGGACGACTTCAACTTTGAAAAGGATGCTCAGACCACACCGGCTGACGGTACGACGGCATGCCACGAGTTAGCCAAGGAACTCGTCGGCACGCGTATAGACCTGAGCAACGTGCTGTTGGGCAACGACGTGCTGGACATCTGGAAGATAGCCCCCGACGGCTCGCTTACTCTATATAAGGTTGACCCTACGCAGGAGGACAACGCCATCACGGACTCACTGAAGGGCACGTGGAAGCCCTTCGCAGGCATCGACGACCCATGGGACGCCACAGGCACGGCACCGAAGCGCAACGGATTCTTCGCCACGTTCAAGGGGGAGGAGGCGCAGAAACTGGACCTGGGGGAGGACGAGGTTACGCTGACCTATTTCGCAGACCGTACGGAGGACGACTCGCTCTACATCGTCTCAAGGGACTACGTCAATTTCATGTACATGAAGTACGGCGACGCGGCTATGACGCGCTCCGGCATTTCCAACTTCTTCGCCAAGGTACGCAGTAGCTTCTCCAATGCGTGGAAGAAGGTGAAGACCGTGATGGGTAACCTCTTCAACGTAGACCGCAACCTCACCAACAACACCTCCGAGAGCCAAGCGTTCTGGAAGCAGGCCGACGAGGTGCTCAGCGAAATACGGGGAGACTCCGGCAGGGGGCAGACAGACTACTCACACTGGATGGGCGACATATACGGCACAGCCAACCCGCGCATCTGCGACATGAACATCCCTGGCTCGCACGACTCGTTCACATATAGCTACAAACTCTCCATAACGGCAAAATACGCTGCGTGCCAGAAACTCAACTTCGACGAGCAGTGGCAGCTGGGGATACGCGCCTTTGATATCCGCTTCAAGGAGGACGGATATATCTACCACATGCTTAGCACTCACCAAACCGTTGATGCTGCTCTCGACAGGATGGTCTACAAGCTGAAGGCCAACCCCACGGAGACGGTGATTGTCTTCCTGCAGCCCGACGGCGACAGGACGGATAAGAAGTACAACAAGATAGTGGAAATCGTCAGGAAGTACAAGGACTACATCGTGACCAGCCCCCGCCCCGACCTGCGCCTTGACGAGTGTCGTGGCAAGATGGTTCTCTTTCAGGACTGGGACTACTGCAACGAGCATCCCGAACAGCGCGTAGCCCCCACGATGGAGTCTATATACAACGGCGGCGGCGAGAGCAGAGTCTACTATTTCGGCGGCAAGAGCGACGTGTACAACTACGACACTGGGTATCCTACTATCACCCGAGCCTATTACCAGAACAAGTGTCAACAGGAGAGCAACGAGAGCACCGCACAGTTTTGGGCAGACAAGAAGCGACTGATGAAGGAGTGTTTCGAGGCTACAGCCGCCACGAAGGGGCAGGACGAACCGGTATGGGCCGTGAACATGGCAAGCGGAAACGTCGGTGGACTATACATCAACATCTCCTACGCCAAGAATGCCAACGTGATGAACCCGTACGCCTTCAACTATGTCGTCAACAACAAGACGCAAAAGATGAACATCATCATGATGGACTTCGCCGGCTACAACGGGAAGTTTGACGGCTACCACTGCAACGGCGAGAAACTGCCCGAGGCTATACTGTTGACAAACAAGTTTCTTTAATAAGTAGGTATTCACAATATTTATTGCAATCTTTGTTGCCACGGGTAATCCCCGTGGCAACCATTATTTTGGAGTGTACTGTTGCGCACTCCATTTTTTTTTGCTACCTTTGCAGCCATACTGATTTACGGGTCACTTATGCAGGCCACGAGAAAAGGAAACAACCATTACTGTATATGGTAACAATAAACTATAAACCAAAAACTTAACATCATTTTATTATTAACTCCTAAGAACAACAACTAGAACAGAAATTGGGAAATCAAGCTTATGCCCCCATCTACGAGGCACTTGTAGAGTTCAGAAGGAACAGGGTAGTTCCTTTTGATGTGCCAGGCCACAAACGAGGCCGCGGCAACCCGGAACTGGTAAAACTGCTGGGAAAACAATGTGTAGAACTTGATGTCAATTCCATGAAGCCTCTGGACAACCTTTGCCACCCCATCTCGGTGATAAAGGAAGCGGAGGACCTCGCTGCGGAAGCCTTCGGTGCAGCACACGCCTTCCTCATGGTAGGCGGCACGACGTCGGCGGTGCAGACGATGGTATTGACAGCGTCAAAGAAGGGTGAGAAGATTATCCTTCCGCGAAATGTACACAGAAGCGTGATTAATGCCTTGGTTCTTAACGGAGCCACACCCATCTACGTCAACCCCGACGTGGACAAAAGGCTCGGTATAGCCCTAGGCATGAAAATTTCACAAGTGGAGAAAGCCATAGAGGAGAACCCCGACGCTGTGGCTATCCTGGTGAACAACCCTACCTACTACGGCATCTGTTCCAACCTGAAGAAGATTGTAGAACTGGCCCACGCCCACAACATGTTGGTACTCGTGGACGAGGCGCACGGCACGCACTTCTACTTCGGGGACGACCTGCCCGTCTCTGCCATGAAAGCCGGTGCAGACATGGCGTGCGTCTCCATGCACAAGTCCGGAGGAAGCCTCACCCAGAGCAGCCTACTCCTCACCAGCGACACCGTGGGAGCCGGATACGTCCGACAGGTGATAAACCTGACGCAGACCACCAGCGCTTCCTACCTGCTCCTCGCATCCCTCGACATCACACGCCGCAACCTGGCGCTCGGCGGACGCGAGGCTTTCCGCCAGGTGGTAGAGATGGCCGACTACGCCCGTACGGAGATAAACAAGATAGGCGACTACTATGCCTACGGCGACGAACTCATCAACGGCGACTCCATCTACGACTTCGACAAGACGAAGCTCACCGTCTTCACCCTCGACGTAGGACTGGCAGGCATCGAGGTCTACGACCTGCTACGCGACGAGTACGACATACAGATGGAGCTGGGAGACATCGGCAACACACTGGCATACATCTCCATCGGCGACCGCATGAGGGAGATAGAACGGCTCGTCAGCGCCCTCTACGACATACGCCGACGCTACAAGCGCGACCGCAGCGGACTCTTCGACCACGAGTACATCAACCCGTCCGTCGTCATGAGCCCCCAGGAAGCCTTCTACGCCCCGAAGGAGGAGATGATTCCCATACGCGAGACGAACGGCAGGATATGCACAGAGTTCGTCATGAGCTATCCGCCGGGAATTCCTATCCTCGCTCCTGGAGAGAGGATAACGCAGGAGATAATAGACTACATCATGTACGCCAAGGAGAAGGGATGCTCGATGACAGGACCGGAGGACCCCACCATCGAACGCCTCAACGTGATAAAAGAAGCTACCACTTACTAACCCCTATACGTTATTATATATAGATGGATTTTTGGTTTTCTGAACACCACACGGAGGACGTCAAGTTCTCCATAAAGGTAAACAAACACATATTCTCCGAAGAGAACGACCACAACCGCATCGACATATTCGAGTCATACGAATACGGACGCGTGCTCACCTCCGACGGATACATCGTCATGACCGAGCGAGACGAGTTCATATACCACGAGATGATGACCCACATCCCCATGGCCGTACACCCGGCACCACGCAAGATACTGGTGTTCGGTGCAGGAGACGGCGGCGTGGTGCGCGAACTGCTGAAGTACCCCGAAGTGGAGCGCATCGACATGGTGGAGGTCAACGTCGGAGTGGTGGAAGCGGCAAAGAAATACCTGCCCTTCTCCGCCAGCGGCATGGACGACCCGCGTGTGACCATATACACCCAGAACGCCCTGCGCTACGTGCGCCACATCGTGGGCGAGTACGATGTCATCATCGTCGACTCCGCTGGATTCTACGGCCCGGGCGAGAGCCTCCTCTCGCGCGAGTTCTACGGCTCATGCTTCAAGGCGCTCAAGGCGGACGGCATCATGGTAAACCAGCACCAGTCGCCCTTCTACGACGAGGACCGCACCGAGACGATGAAGGCCCACAAGCGCATCGTTGAGTGCTTCCCCATCAGCCGCGTCTACCAGGCACACATCCCCACGTACCCCTCCGGCTACTGGCTCTTCGGATATGCCTCGAAGAAGTACCACCCCGTCGACGACCTCGACGCTGCACGCTGGAACGCACGCGGCATTGACACCAACTACTACACCACAAACCTGCACCGCGGATGCTTCGCCCTGCCGGCATACGTAGAGCGCATGCTCGCCAAGGTGGAGGACCATACAGGAGGAGAAAAGATATGATACACAGAAACATCGAAACCTTCATAGGCTGCGAGGCAGACTATGAGGAAGCACAGGTGGTCCTCTTCGGCGCACCCTTCGACTCCACCACCAGCTACCGCCCCGGCGCACGCTTCGGCAGTGCAGCAGTGCGCCACGAGTCGTACGGACTGGAGACGTACTCGCCATACCTCGACCGCTCGCTCGAGGACATCAGCGTCTTCGACAGCGGCGACCTCGAACTGCCCATGGGCTCGGCAGAGGCGGCACTCGACGCCATATCGCAGCACACGGCACAGATACTCGCCGACGGCAAGACACCCTTCATGATAGGCGGCGAGCACCTCGTGACGCTCGGTGCCTTCCGCGAGGTGCAGAAGGTCTTCCCCGACGTGCACATCATGCACTTCGACGCCCACGCCGACCTGCGCCAGGACTACCTCGGCGTGCAGCTCTCCCACGCCTGCGTGCTGCGCCGCTGCCACGACATCATAGGCGACGGACGCATACACCAGTTCGGCATACGCTCCGGCGACCGCGAGGAGTTCCACTGGGCAAGGGCGGGCCATACGGACATGCACCCCTTCACCCTCGACGGTCTGGACGACACCATAGACACTCTGGCGATGAACCGTGTGCCCGTATACCTCACGGTAGACCTCGACGTGCTCGACCCCTCCGTCTTCCCCGGTACGGGAACGCCCGAGGCAGGCGGCGTGACGTTCGATGCCCTGCGCTGCGCCCTGACCGTCGTCTGCTCACGCCTCAACATAGTGGCGCTCGACGTTAACGAACTCGCCCCAATGCTGGACCCCAGCGGTGTCTCCACCGCCGTAGCCTGCAAAGTGGTACGCGAACTCCTCCTGAGCCTCACAACAAACAACAAAACTAACTTTTAATCAAAAATATTGTTGTCTTAAACAGAATAACTATAAAAATGGGAAAAGTATTAGTAATAGGATGCGGCGGCGTGGCCGGCGTAGCAATACAGAAGTGCGCACAGAACGCAGCAGTGTTTGACGAGATATGCATAGCCAGCCGCACGGTGAGCAAGTGTGACGAGCTGAAGGCGAAGATGGAAGCCGCCGGAGCAAAGTCAAAGATTACCACCGCCCGTGTGGATGCCGACAACGTCGACGAGCTGGTCAGCCTCATCGGGACCGTCAAGCCCGACGTGGTGCTCAACCTGGCACTGCCCTATCAGGACCTCACCATCATGGACGCCTGTCTGAAGACAAAGGTGGACTATGTCGACACGGCAAACTACGAGTGTGAGGACACCAACGACCCCGAGTGGCGCGCCGCCTACGAGAAGCGCTGCAAGGAGAAGGGCTTCACAGCCTACTTCGACTACTCATGGCAGTGGGCTTACAGGAAACGCTTCGAGGAGGCCGGCATCACGGCACTGCTCGGCACAGGCTTCGATCCCGGCGTCACCAGCGTCTTCACCGCCTACGCACAGAAGCACTACTTCGACGAGATACACACCATCGACATCCTCGACTGCAACGGCGGCGACCACGGCTATCCCTTCGCCACCAACTTCAACCCCGAGATAAACCTCCGCGAGGTCAGCGCCAACGGCTCCTACTGGGAGAACGGCCACTGGGTGGAGACAGAGCCTATGGCCATACACCGCCAGTACGACTTCGACGGCGTGGGCGTAAAGGACATGTACCTGCTGCACCATGAGGAGATAGAGTCGCTGGCACAGAACATACCGGGCGTCAAGCGCATCCGCTTCTTCATGACCTTCGGACAGAGCTACCTGACGCACATGAAGTGTCTGGAGAACGTAGGCATGCTCGGCACGGAGCCAGTAGAGTACGAGGGACACCAGATAGTGCCCATACAGTTCCTGCGCGCCCTGCTGCCCGACCCCGCCTCGCTCGGTCCGCGCACCGTGGGCAAGACAAACATCGGCTGCATCTTCACCGGCGTGAAGGACGGCAAGGAACGTTCGCTGTATATATATAATGTATGCGACCACCAGGAGTGCTACAAGGAGGTAGGCTCCCAGGCCATCTCCTACACCACCGGCGTGCCAGCCATGATAGGCACCTCCCTCGTCCTCGACGGCACATGGAAGCGTCCCGGCGTCTTCACCGTAGAGGAGTTCGACCCAGACCCGTACATGGAAGCACTGAACAAATGGGGACTCCCCTGGAAGGTAGAGGAAAACCCCGTACTGGTAGACTGATTAGATGAAAAGACCATACTTTGTAATTGACGCGGACCTCATCGAGAGGAACTTGCGTACGCTGCGGGGAGTGATGGACCGCACGGGGTGCAGGATACTGCTGGCGCAGAAGTGCTTCAGCTGCTATGCGCTGTACCCTATGGTGGCACGCTACCTGGCCGGAGCTACAGCCTCAGGACTCTTCGAGGCACGGCTGTGCCACGAGGAGATGCCGGGCGGCGAGAACCACGTCTTTGCACCGGCGTTCTCCGAGGAGGACATGGACGAGATTGTCGGCATTTGCGACCATATCGTGTTCAACTCCATACGCCAGCTTGAGCTGCACGGGCGCAAGGCCAAGGAGGCCGGGCTGCAGGTGGGACTGCGCATCAATCCTGAGTGCTCCACGCAGGAGGGACATGCCATCTACGACCCCTGCGCCCCCGGCAGCCGTCTCGGCGTGCGCCTCAAGGACTTTGAGGCTGCTCCGGCGGAACTGCTCAGCCTGCTCAACGGACTGCACTTCCACACTCTGTGCGAACAGAACTCGGACGACCTGGAGACCACCCTCGATGCCGTAGAACAGCGCTTCGGCAAATATCTCGGCGGAATGCGCTGGCTCAACTTCGGCGGCGGTCACCACATCACCCGTGCCGACTACGACGTGGAGCGTCTGGAGCGACTGATACGCCGCGTGACGGACAGGTACGGCGTGCAGGTGTACTTGGAACCTGGCGAGGCGGTGGCGCTGAACGCCGGCGAACTGCACTGCCACGTCATGGACGTGCTGCCCGCAGGCGACGACGGCATCCGCAACGCCATCCTGACCACGTCGGCGGCATGCCACATGCCCGACGTCATTGAGATGCCATACACGCCGCCGGTGCTGACCGCCGGACTGTCCATATACGAAGCTGACGGGGAGCACAATAATGGGTCTGCTGGCGGCGAGCACGCCTATGGGACTGACTGCCTGTACCGTTTCGGCGGTCCGACGTGCCTCTCGGGCGACGTGATAGGTCTGTACCGTTCGCAACGTCCCTTGCAGGAGGGCGACGAGATAGTCTTCGGCGACATGGCCATATACTCTATGGTGAAGACCAACACGTTCAACGGCATGCCTCTGCCTGACATATACATACGGCAGAACGGCACACTTACACTCTGGAAGCAGTTCGGGTACGGCGACTTCAAGACCAGACTGTGATGCCAATTTACTTCTCCTTGCGCCCGAACTGCGGGTCTATCTTCAGCAGGGCTGTGGTGATGAAGGTTACGGCGCAGGATGCTACAACGATGATGAAGAAGGTGCGGTAGCCTACGGCCTCCTGAAGTGCTCCGGCAAAGAGTCCGGGTATCATCATGGAGAGTGCCATGAAGGCTGTGCAGAGGGCGTAGTGCGACGTCTTGTATGCTCCCCGGCTGAAGTATATGAGATACAGCATATAGGCCGTGAAGCCGAAGCCGTAGCCGAACTGCTCTACGAATATGCAGGCGTTGACGATGAAGAAGCTGTCCGGCATGGCGTAGGCAAGATAGACGTATACGAGGTCGGGCAGCGTGATGGCGCATACCATGGGCCAGAGCCAGCGCTTCAGTCCGTCGCGGCTTGCCACGATGCCGCCGAGGATGCCGCCGAGGATGAGTCCTATGACACCCATGGTGCCCTGTGCGAAGCCGTACTCCTGCGGCGAGAGTCCCAGTCCGCCGTTGTGTTGCGCGTCGATGAGGAAGAGTGGCGATATCTTGGCCAGCAGTCCCTCGGGCATGCGGTAGAGGAGCATGAAGAGTATGCCGACGACGACCTGCTCCTTCTGGACGAAGGTGTGCAGGGTTCCCACGAAGTCCTTCACGATGGAGCGTGCCGTCATTTTGTCGTGCGGACGGTCTTCAGCGGGGCGCGGCAGTGCGTAGGCGTGCCATAGCCAGAGGGCGATGAAGAGTCCGCAGCAGCCGTAGAAGAGGAGTGCCCAGGAGTAGCGGAAGTTGCCGCGGAAGAGCACCTGCAGGTTGCCCGCCACCATGACGAGGAATCCCTGTCCGAAGATCATGGCGAGGCGGTAGCAGAAGGATCGTATGCCGACGAAGAACGTCTGCTCGTGCTGTGAGAGTCCGAGCATGTAGAAGCCGTCGGCGGCGATGTCGTGCGTGGCACTGGAGAAGGCCATGAGCCAGAAGGCGCACAGCGAGCCCTGCAGCCAGAAGGACGTGGGTATGGTGAACGCCACTCCGGCGAAGGCAGCCCCGATGAGCAGTTGCATGGACATTATCCACCAGCGCTTCGTCTTTATAATGTCGACGAAGGGACTCCAGAGGGGTTTGATGACCCAGGGGAGGTAGAGCCACGAAGTGTGGAACGTTATCTCGGCATTGCTCAGTCCGAGTTGTTTGTAGAATATCATCGCGACGGTCATCACCGCCACGTATGGTATGCCTTCGGCGAAGTATAGCGAAGGCACCCAGGACCATGGTGATTTCATATTAGTATGCTTTTTCGATAAGTGCTCCGGTGTAGTAGTGCTTGAGGATGTCGTTGAAGGCAATGCCCTTTGCGCCCATAACGGCGGCACCTATCTGGCAGAGTCCCACACCGTGTCCCCAACCGTTGCCGTAGAGCATGAAGCGTTGTGGATAGCCGTCGGCATCGTGGCCGGACGTGGTCACCTTGAAGCCTGAGCTGTAGAGGTGGGTCTTTGAGAGTGCCTTGCGTATCTCGAGTTCCTTGCCGATGGTGAAGGTCTTCTTCTCGCCCACGATGCGCAGCATGGAGATGCGTCCGCTCTTGCCGCGTTCGAGGGCTTCGAGTGCGCGGATGCGTCCGAAGTCCATCTTGATTTTCTCGGCGATGAGTTCGGAGAGTCCCTCCTGTGTGTACTGCACCATCCAGTCGTGGAAGTCCATCGTCTCGAGGTCGTAGTCGTTGAGCACCTCACCGAGTATCTTGCGGTCCTGCGTGTTGCAGTACGGGTCTTGTACGGACTGCAGGTATGGCTTTGTGATGTTCTCCCAACAGTATTTGTACTCCTCCGTCACTCCTCCGCAGCACTTTGAGAAGCGTGCGTCGCATATCTCTCCGTCGTAGGCGAGCACCATGCCGCGTGTGGCATGTACTGCCTCGATGACCTGCGGGTTGGCGGCGTTGGTGATGCCCTGGTAGCGCTGGCAGTGGTCGTCGGCGCAGACGTCGAAGATGGTGTGGTCCTCGCGGTCGTACCACCGTATGAGCATGTCGTCTTTCTTGGTGAAGGAGAAGAAGTTGTTTGCTCCGTCCTTGAGGCGTGTGCGGCGGTCCATCTGTGCCAGGAGCCACGAGCGGCTGATGACGGCGTGCGCCTTGAGAAGTTCCAGACTGGAGGTGGCTGACATCTCGCTGGAGATGACGCTCTCGAGGTATTTCTCAACGGGCAGTTCGTTAATGGCGCATATCTTGTCCTCCTCGACGACGAGTCTGAGCGTGCCGGCGAAGGTCTGCGTCTGCTTGCGTTCCCAGTGGAAGTTGACGCCGATGATGACATCTTCGAGCGTGAAGGAAGCCTCGGCGTTCTTCGGGTGGAAGGAGAGTGAGCGGTACTGCGTGCCTTGCCAGAGTATTGACCCTTCGGAGAAGGTGACCACCTGCGGTCCGGTGATGTCGTTGCCCTTTGCGGTGTACTCTCCGTTGAGGGAGAAGTGCAGTTCCGTGGCACTGACGATGCCCACTTTCACCTCCGGTTGTGTGGTGAGGCGTTTGAGGTGACGGTCTGTCTTTACGGTGGCGTTCTCGGCGTTGTTTATCGTCTCGATTATCTCGTTTGCCTCTTCGCGGGTGACGGTCACCTCCTGCAGTATGGCAGCTGCCGTGCCGGCATCGATGCGCTGGAAGTCGTCCTCGCGCGGCGTGATGATGAGTCCCGCCATGTCGAGTGCTCCCGGCGACACCATGAGTTCGCCGTAGCAGTCTGGGCGGTGCTTCCTGCGTGGAAATACAACAGTGACGTTCTCCTCGTCCTGTCTCCATGCGAGTATGTTCATCATTGGCTCCGTCTCGCCGTTGTTGACGGTCAGCTGTTCCATGGCTCGATATAGCTTGCGGAAGAGTCGGCGTTCGTCGTCGGCGTTGCTGCTGCGTATGGCAAATGCAGGACATACGTAGTCGGTGACGAGCGAGAGAGTGGAGCCGCCGGTTGTCTCACTTACAACTTGCAATGTGCGTGAGAGCCGTTTCCACTCGGTTTGCAGCGGCACGATGCCAGTGGTGCCTGCCTGCAGGTGCATATGGTCGGGGGCTGAGGCTCCGCACTTCGGTCCGTTGTAGAAGACGAGCAGGTTGGTGTGGTTGCGCAGTAGCTGCTGCATGTCGGCGAAGTGGCTGGCGATGGTCTGCGGCTCGTGCGTGAGCGACGGTACGGTATAGTGCTGCGGCAGTATGGGGTATGGGTTGACGAGCAGTTCCATGGTAGGCTCTGCGTTTTTGTTTGCGAGTGGCTTGCTCATCTGCTGGTGCGGGCGGTTCGTCTTGCAGAGGAAGCAGGCTCGCTTTGCCAGCGACTCCTTGTCTATCTTTGCCCCGGTGGAGACTATGCGTGCGGGGTTGAACTGCGCCTTGAGGTCGCCAAGCTGCTTTGTCTGCACCTTGAGTAGGTCGGCGTAGCGTTGCTGCACGTCGGGCCACTGCTCCAGTTGTCTGACGAAGAAGCGCTGCAGGCTGTCGGCAGAGAGTTGCGGCATCTTTCCGGCGTTGGTGCGTTGGCGTGCCTGTATCTCCAGTGTGCGGAGTGAGTCCTTGTATATATTGTTGGCGTTGATGCGGTCTATGCTGAGTGCGGCGTCGCTGTTGCCTCCCCATCGTCTGCAGAGGTACAGCTCGTCGTAGATGCGTCCGATGCGGAAATGGCGCGAGAAGGTGAGTCCGAGTGCGTAGTCCTCGCCGTAACTGGTGTTTGGGAATCCTATCTGTCGTACGAGTGGCGTGAAGAAGGCGCGCGGTGCACCGAGTCCGTTGATGCGCAGGGCGTTGTTTGGACCGTTCTCGTCGGTCCATTCACGGTGGTCTATGATGCCCGGCGGAAGGGTGTTGAGGTCGAAGTCGCACATGCGGTAAGCACCGATGACCATTGCTGCCTTCTGTCTGTAGAAGCAGTTGACGATGGTCTGCAGCGTGTTGGGACCGCTATAGAGGTCGTCGCTGTCGAGCTGCACGGCGAAGCGTCCGCAGCGGTCGTCGTTGATGGCTTCGTTCCAGCATCCGCCGATGCCCAGGTTTGGCGTGTCGGGGATGATATGTATTAGTTTTCCGTCGGCTTCGTCGGCGAGCTGGGCTATGATGTCCGTCGTGCCGTCGGTGGAGTGGTTGTCTACGACGATGACGTTGTATGGGAACTTCGTCTTCTGCTCCAATGCGCTCTTGATGGCATCGGCGATGGTTTTTTCGCGGTTGTAGACGGGTATGACGACGGAAGCCTCCGTCTCGAACACCTGTTCGTTGAAGTTGGGCTCCTGACGTACGGTGGTATCCACCTTTGCCCCGATGGCCTCAAGGTGCTCCGTGGCGGCGCGCTCCATCTCTATCTGCACGCTGCGGTTGCGGGGGTTGACGTAGTCGAACTGTTTCTCACCGCTTTTGCGTGTGTCGGGTTCTTCCTCGGTGTAGAGGAGTTCGTTGACGTGGAGGAGTTGGCCATGGCGCTGCAGGTAGAGTCGCAGGGCATATAGTCCGGCGTAGGCATATTCCGTTTTCTGTTCTTTGATATATGCGCGCAGCAGGTCGGTGCGTATGAGGAGGAGCTGTCCGAAGTCGAAGTCATCGCGTATGCTACCCAGTTGGCAGTCTATTACGGGGTGCTTCTCCACCTTTCCGCCGACGGTGGTATAATGGTCGGCATAGAGCATGGCGGCATCTGTCTCTATGACGCATCGCCACATGCGTTCCAGAGCGCGCTGTCCCAACGAGAAAGGCAGTGCCTTCTGCGAAATGAGCACATAGGCGGTGGTGGCTTTCTCTGCTATAATCTGCAGCGTGGTTGATGCCTGCATGGGCTGTCCTTCGAGCAGCGTGATGTGGTGTACCAGCTGGTTCTTCTTCAGCGCGCTGACGGTGGCGGCCATTTGGTTCTCCGTTTCGCAAGGGAGGAATATGTCAATCTTTTGGTGCATTTGGTGTATTGTTTTCGAGGTATTTCATGTATATGCGAATGGCGAGTTCTACCATCTTGACGCATGGGCGTTTCTTGTAGTATTCGTCGGTGCGTGCTTCTGGCGTGGGGGCAGTGGAGACGTCCTTGACGTACCCGCGCAGCAGCTCGCGGCAGATGATGGTGCCGCCGGTCTGCGCCTTGAAGTCGCCGGCGAGCTGCTGCACTACGGCGTAGTTGTGTGCCTTTGTCTCCTGCGAGGGTTCTTCGGACGCCACTTCGAGTCCGGCGAGCATGAAGATGCCTGACGCCGTGCCGCACGTCTCGCGCATCCTTCCTATGCCGCCCCCGAAGGAGGCGGAGATGCGTGCCATGAGTCCTTCGGGCACGCCATACCAGTCGGCGAAAGCCAGCGTCACGGACTGCGAGCAGTTGTAGCCTTGTTTGAACAGTTGCACGCCGCGTGCCACGCGACGCTCCGTTTCTTCTTGCCAGTTCATAGTGTATATAATAGGTGCCTGATGTGACATTATTGGTATAATAGTAGTGCAAAAGTACACAAAAAAGTCGGGAGGAGCAAAGAAAGGTGAGGAAAATAGCCAATGTATGTTATTACCCATGTGCGGAAAACGCCGTAACTTTGCACCTGTCAAACGGAAACGTTGTCGACAACACACATAAACGCGAAACATCAAAAACTTAAGAAAGGAATATAACTATGGCAATCGCTAAGTCACTCACCGAGCTGATAGGTAAAACCCCTCTGCTCGAACTCAACAAGTTTTCTGCTTCCAAGGGTCTTGAGACTCCCGTCATCGCAAAGGTGGAGTTCTTCAACCCCGGCGGCAGCGTAAAGGACCGCATCGCCCTCGCTATGGTGGAGGACGCAGAGCAGAAGGGCATCCTCAAGCCTGGTGCCACCATCATCGAGCCTACCTCGGGCAACACCGGTGTTGGTCTGGCTCTCGTCAGCGCCGTCAAGGGTTACCACCTCATTCTGACCATGCCGGAGACGATGTCCATCGAGCGCCGTAACCTCGTGAAGGCCTACGGTGCAGAGGTGCAGCTGACAAGCGGCAAGGACGGCATGGCCGGTGCCATCAAGGCTGCCGAGGAACTGCGCAAGAACATCCCAGGCTCGGTCATCCTGCAGCAGTTTGAGAACCTGGCCAACCCTGCCAAGCACTACGCCACCACGGGTCCTGAGATATGGGCTGACACGGAAGGTCAGATAGACATCTTCGTAGCCGGCGTAGGCACGGGCGGCACCGTCAGCGGTATCGCCAAGTACCTGAAGGAACAGAACCCTAACGTAAAGGTATACGCCGTGGAGCCTTCCACCTCTGCCGTGCTGAACGGCAAGCCGAGCGGTCCGCACAAGATTCAGGGTATCGGTGCCGGCTTCATCCCCAAGACATACAACGGCGACCTCATCGACGAGGTGCTCGACATCGACAACGACGATGCCATCCGCACAGGCCGTGAACTGGCGCAGCACGAGGGTCTCCTCGTAGGCATCTCTTCAGGTGCAGCAGCCTTCGCAGCAGCCCAACTGGCAAAGCGCCCTGAGAACAAAGGCAAGAAAATCGTGGCCCTCCTCCCCGACACCGGCGAGCGCTACCTCTCCACAGTCCTCTACGCCTTCGACGAATATCCACTATAAGAAGACATAACCGCAGACATCTGCCCGCAGCACCAAAAAGTGTCCGCTAAACCAAGTCCCATCCACCTTTCATACCGAAGGTAGATGGGACTTATTGTTTTTAAAAAGTTAATCCCAGCACAAGAAAAAACGTATTACTGTTAAAAGTTTATATATATAGAGCACCTTTTATAAAAAAGTCCGTTTATAATTTGCAGAATACAAATATATCTTATACCTTTGCATCATCAAAACAACAAATTCAAACCCATTAAAACGTAAAAACTATGAGCGGAATCACTGACATCGCAACAATAGCACTAACAATCATCTCCTCAAAAGCAAGTGCATTCATGTCAGGCAACATTGACATGAATTCTCTAAAAAACAGCATGCCCAAAATGCCATCTAACGGCGAAAGCAGCCGTGAAGGTATTGACTGTCTCTTAGACGACTCTGATTTGCTCGAGAAGAATAAGTCGAAGCTTAATTCCATAAAGTCTGAGATTAGAGAAAAGAAGAAGAAACAAAACAGCGACGAATTGTCAACACTCGACAAGATTTCCTACACCAATCAATTGGTAGACCTTGGCTGTGGACTGAATACTATCAACAGTATCTTTAACCTCAGACCATATTAATAAGTAGGTATTCAAAATTATAAGTAGGTATCATTTAGATGAATGACATAGTATTCGCAACCAACAACAAGCACAAGCTGGCTGAGGTACGCCAGATTCTCTCTGGTCGCTTCAACGTCCTCTCCCTGGAGGACATCGGCTGCCACGAAGATATCCCCGAAACTGCCGACACCATCCAAGGCAACGCTCTGCAGAAGGCGCGCTACGTCAAGGAGCACTACGGCTACGACTGTTTCGCCGACGACACTGGTCTGGAGGTGCGTGCCCTCGGTGGCGCACCAGGCATATACAGCGCACGCTACGCCCACATGGCCGACCCCTCAGTCGCCTCGCACGACAGCGCAAGCAACATCCGGCGTCTCCTCAGCGAACTAAAAAGCGAGGACGACCGCCATGCTCAGTTCCGCACGGCAATCGCCCTCATTGTGAACAGTTATGAAGAGATATTTAATGGTATCGTAGAAGGGGTCATCACCCACTCCATGCACGGTGTCGACGGTTTCGGCTACGACCCCGTCTTCCGCCCGGAGGGCCGCCCCGTCACCTTCGCCGAGATGTCCGCCGACGACAAGAATGCCATCTCGCACCGCGGACGCGCCATACAGAAAATGGTGGCCTGGCTGGCGGAACACCAATGACTCTTTCTCTGGACACGCTAATGGAATATTTTGACGCCAAGCAGAAACTAGTCATTGGCGTGCGCCACATTCAGCGGCAATTTACTTTGTCTGGTCTCCGGCCTGCTGGCCATTGACCAGACCTTTTTTCATGCCCTGCTTCATGCCGTTTTTCATGCCTTTGCGCATCTTGCCGTCCTTGCCTGGCTTGCCGCCACGTGCAAAACGCTCGTGCATCTGGCGGTCTATCTCATAGACACGCAGGATCTGCTGCTGCGAGAGGAACTTGCTGTACTCCTTGTAGTACTTCTGGCGTATGTTGAGCAGCTTCTCGCTCATGGCAAACTCGTTCTTAATCTGCTTCTCGCTCTCGGCGTCACTCTTCGGAGCGACATTATCCTTACCCGGAGCAGGCTGCTGGCCGCGTTCAGGACGTGGACGTGGAGGCATTGCTTCCCACATCTCCTTCTGGTTACGCATGTACACGTCAGCAAACTTCTTTGCCGTCGCATCGTTCAGTCCTAGCTGCTTCACGATGTATGCCGACTGCTTCTCGGCAAGCTGCTCGCGGGTGAGTCGCTGGCGCTGTCTGCCATCGTTGTCACGTGGTGCCTGTGGCTGTGCCGGCTTGTCGTTGTTGTCAGCCGTGTTATACTCGGTATTGGCGCTTACTGTGCTAACTGCCATTGTCATCATTGCGATGACGAGCAAAATGTACTTTCTCATATCTTCTCTATTTTTTTGTAATGTTTATCTACTATGTTTCTTGGTAGCTACACCTATAAGACCCCGACACGGCATAAAAGTAAAAAGGGGGCGAAGAAAAATTCCTTCGTCCCCAGTCTTTTCTGTTTCTACATGCAGCTCTGCATGGTCAGCGCACCAATGATGGATGTCACAGCCGTCAGTATGGCGTTGATGACAACGCTCCACTTCTCGTTAATCTTTATCATAGCGGTCTAGTTGTTTTTAGTGGTTATACAATTCTGTTGATTACTCGTTGGACACCGTGCTGGCCTCGGAGCTGTTTCCGTCGTCTACCTTGCGGAGTGTAACGCCGGTGCAGAAGGTACGGGTGACGTTTCCGCTGGCTATATCACGGGTAGAATCAGGCAAAAAACGGCAGCGTATCGTCTTGATATACTTGTTGATGTCGTAGTCCTCCTTCGACTCTGCTCCCTTGGAGAGGATATTGAGGTAGAAGTATCCAAGCCCTTCGATGTGCACCTTCTCGCCTGCCTGTAGAGAGTACTGCATTGCATTGACGAGGGCATCGAGCACCGCCTTGATGTCAGGTCGGGTGACGGTACAACGTTCCTGGATGCGCTGTGCCAGCAATTCGGTCGATACGGTAGTGCCGCGCTGTACTACTGGGAAATAATAGCCTTTTGAAAACTGTCCTTTCTTTGCTTTGAGTGTGTAGTTCATAGTTGTTAAAATTTAATGGTTAATAATAAAGTAATGAGTAAAAAATGTAATTACATATATTTGACAATCCGTATACGGCAAAGTGTTTTTAAGCTGGCAGTTCGTAGTATGACGTAGCCTTGTGGCGGTTTTCTCTGCGTGCCGTATAGCTGACGTGCAGACAGTGCACGTGTCCTGCGCGCATCTCCATCAGCATCTGGTCGTACTCAAGGTTGAAGCGCACGAAATTGTACATCTTCATTGCTACGTCAAGCGAACTGACAAAGATGTCTGCCGCCTCGCCTGCGAGGTGCTGCGACGTTCTCGAACCGCCCACGAGGGCGTTGACGGCAGGCGAGCGGAAACCGCTGGTTATCTTCAGCACGCCAAACCTCTCGCGCAGGGGTTCCAGTACGTGTATGCACAGTTCCTGCAAGGCTTCGACGGCATCGACGTCGGGCGTGTTGTCTATCTTCTTACGTAGTGCCGTGGCGCTGCGTGTCATTTCGCTGAGCGAGAAATGCTTGCTCAGCATGGGGTTGTAAGTGTCTTTCATGGTAATAAGTGTGTGTTTCTCTGTTTGACAATGCAAAGGTACTACATTTGCGGGCGAAATAAAAATTATTTTGTGTAGCACGCTGTGTAGTTACGTCTCCCGACAAACTTTACTGCATATATTATTGCACGCGTCAATTATTATCTATACCTTTGCACACACGAAAAACACACAACCTTAAATTCACTTTGTCACAAGTATGGAACACACACACACCTCATCTCAGCGTGAGCGTATGATGCTCACGGAACTTGTCATCATCGAGGACATGCTCTCCCTCTACTCCCACAACTCGTCTGACGGCCTCGAATGGCAGCTCTCCCGTCTGGACCTGATGCAGATGATCCACATCGTCTACGAGTCCGAACAACTGCGCGACGAGACGGACGTGCCTCTGACGTTCAACTACCTCGTCCGCCACTACTGCGACATCCTCCACCAGCCGGTGCCGCGCAATCCCAGCGGCTATGTGCAGCGCGCCCGGGAGTGCCGCGGCGAGAAACGACAATTACTCCTGTTGAGATACAAAAAGGGTCAGGCTTATGCCTGACCCTTTTTCGTTTCGCTTTTGAATCCGTAAGCCGAACGACTTACTGATTAGACATTTTATTAAGATGAGCCAAGAATTCATCAAGACCAACAATATTCAGCCCAGGGAATACCTTCCACTTCAAAACGTCATAATGGTGATCTTCTGTCACGATATATCTAGCACTTGCAGTAATGGCGCAATCTACAAATTTATTGTCATCAGGGTCTGTTTTTATTAAGTTGAAATCAAAATAGACATTAATGAACATGGTATACGGATTACTCACAATTGCATCTATGACGTATTTGGCAGTTTGCTCATTTGTCAACATAGTGAGGATTTCCTCATATTCATTCAAGATAGAGGTTGTAACGCACAGTAAATTAGTACCATCGAAGAAACTGTCCCATATCCTGCGGTAATGGCTCCTTGATGATATACTCTGTATAAGGCAATTGGTATCCAGTACTATTCGTTCCATGTTTATTGTTTTCTAAACATGGCATGCAAGTCCATCTTGTTGATTTCCTCCAATCTGGCTTGATCCAAAACTCCTGAATCCCAAAGCGCATCCAAACATTCGTCAGCTTTCTTGCGAAAATAGTTTGCCAATACGGTTTTTACCTCCAAAAGCCTTGCTTCTGATCCGTCAAAAGCAAACATCTTGAGCAAATGTTGCTGTACTGGGTTAAATATAGCTGCCTGTTCCATAAATATCTACATTACTAAATTCAAATGCAAATTTATGTCTTTATTCTGACATCACCAAGTAAAACCAGAAAAAATGATTATGCGCTGCGTTGTTTTTTCCAGCGGCAGCCCCAGACGTAGAAGGCGCCGAGGCATACCAGTCCGAAGGCCCATGAGCAGAGTGCTGCTGTCCAGATGCCGAAGGAGTGTGTCATGCCGGCTATGATGTAGCTGACGAAGGAGATGGCAGCCACTGTGAGGGCGTATGGCAGCTGCGAGGAGACGTGGTTGACGTGCTTGCACTCTGCTCCGGCAGAAGCCATGATGGTTGTGTCGGAAATGGGCGAGATGTGGTCGCCGCAGACAGCACCTGCCATGCAGGCAGAGATGGAGATGATGCGCAGTGGGTCGCCGATGGGGAAGACGGCGATGCAGATTGGGATGAGGATGCCGAAGGTGCCCCATGAGGTGCCCGTAGCGAATGCCAGGAACATTGCCACGACGAAGATGATGGCAGGCAGGAGGAGCTGCAGCGTGCCGGCGCTGTCGCTGACGAGCCCTGCCACGTATGTTGCGGCACCGAGCGAGTCGGTCATGGACTTCAGCGACCACGCCAGACAGAGAATCAGAATCGCGGGCACCATAGCCTCGAAACCCTTGATAAGGCACGACATCGCCTCGTTGAACGCCAGGACGCGACGGCTCACGTACCAGATGATGCTGAGGATGAGCGACGTCATAGAGCCTATTACGAGACCCACGGAAGCATCCGAAGAGGCAAAGGCATTGACGAAGTCCATGTAGTTTTCGTTAGTCGGATGGAAGTATCCGCCGGAGTAGAGCATTCCCACAACGCAGAAGACGATGAGGATGACGATGGGGACGGTGAGGTCGTAGACGGTGCCGCGGCGCGAGTTGCTCTTGTTGTTTATCTCGGGCACGATGGAGTTGGTCGCCACGTCGAGCTTGGCGGCCGCCACGGCGTAGTCCTCGTGCTTGAGGCGGTCTTTGCTTTCATGCTCGTCGACGTAGAACTTGCGCATCTGCGGGAAGTCGTACTTCGACATGATGATGACGAAGAGGAAGATGATGGTAAAGAAGGCGTAGAAGTTGAACGGTATAGCCTGGCAGAAGAGTGCCAGACCGTTCTCGCCCTCCGATACGAATCCGCTGACAGCGGCAGCCCACGAGGATATTGGTGCTATGATGCAGACCGGCGCTGCCGTGGAGTCGATGAGCCATGCCAGCTTCTCCTTGCAGACGTGCTGGCGGTCGGTGATGGGTTTCATCACGGATCCTACGGTGAGGCAGTTGAAGTAGTCGTCGATGAAGATGATGATGCCGAGCAGTACGGTGACAATCTGTGCCGAGCGGCGGCTCTTCACACGGTGTGTGGCCCATTCGGCAAAGGCAGCCGAACCGCCCGCCTTGTTCATGAGTGCCACCATGGTGCCGAGCATTACGAGGAAGATGAGGATACCCACGTTCCAGCTGTCGGCGATGGAGTGTATGATGCCGTATGAGGCAGCATTGTCGCCCTCGCCCACTGTTTCGTTAAGCAGATGCATGATGAAGCCGTCGAGGCCCGTGCCGCTGCCGATGGCAAAGAATACGGCGCCGATGACGACACCGATGAAGAGTGAGGAGTATACCTCCTTTGTGATGAGGGCCAGCGTAATGGCCACGATGCTCGGAACGAGCGACCAGAATGTTCCTATCATAATATGCTATATTGAGGTGTTATAGGTTTTGCGTCTTAAAAAAAATAAAAAGCTGCCCCTCCTTATTTCATGAGGGGCAGCAATATGTTTATCTAAGAAAAATAGTACGCTCTCGCGCACAATAGCTATGTCTAAGCCTCCTGCACCTCGACGTTTTCCGTCTTTGCGAGACGGTTTTCTACCTTGTGGCCCAGTGTGAGATATGCCACTGGTGCAGCCATGAAGATTGACGACAGTGTTCCGAAGACAACGCCCAGAATCATGGCGAAGCTGAAGGAGCGGATTGAGTCGCCGCCGAGGAAGAATATGCAGAGGAGAACGAGCAAAGTTGAAAACGATGTATTCACCGTACGTGACAGCGTCTGGTTGATAGACGTGTTGAACGTAGTCTGCAGGTCCCACTTGGGGTGCAGCTGGAGGTTCTCACGTATACGGTCGAATACAACCACCTTATCGTTCACGGAGTAACCGATGACGGTCAGCACAGCGCCGATGAAGGTCTGGTCTATCTCGAGCGAGAATGGCATCCATCCCCAGCAGAGGGAGTACATGCCGAGCACGATGAGGGTATCGAATGCCAGTGCCACCGTAGTACCTACCGAGAATGCCACGTTGCGGAAACGTACCATGATGTATAGGAAGATGGCCACGAGGGCTATGATGACGCTGATGATGGCACCGTAGGTGATGTCCTTTGCCACGCTCGGTCCTACCTTAGTGGAGGAGACGATGGAGCCGCCGGTGCGGATGTCCGGGTTCTTGAAGGTCTTCACGTCAGGCTGGTTTACGAATCCTGCCTTCTTGAGCGTGTTGTAGAGGATGGTCTCTGCTTCGTCGTCTACGGTAGGGTCGTTGGAGTCGATCTTGTAGTTGGTGCTGACGCGGATGGTCTTGTGGTCGGTACCTATGGCCAGTGCCGTGGTGTTCGTGTTGGGGAATGCCTCGGCGAGTATCTGGCGTACGTCCTCCGGCTCAACGGCTTTCTCGAAGCTGACCACGTAGTTGCGGCCGCCGGTGAAGTCGATGCTGCGTGAGAGTCCGCGCAGGGCGAAGCTGGCAACGAATACCACGATGAGAGCAGCGCAGACGGTGAACGTCTTCTTATACAGCGACATGAACTTCACGTCCATGTTCTGCAGCAGGTTGCGCGAGAAGCGTGTGGTGTAGTTCTGTGTCATCCACTTGCCCTTCTCGAGGCGGTTCTCCAGTACTATACGTGTAAGGAACACAGCGGTGAAGAACGAGCAGATGATACCGATGATGAGCGTCGTGGCGAAGCCTCGGATAGGACCTGTGCCGAAGACGTACAGTATGACACCGGTGATGAGTGATGTCAGGTTGGAGTCGAAGATGGCGGAGAAGGCGTTGCTGTAACCTTCGGAGACAGCCTGCTTGATGCCCTTTCCGGCGCGCAGCTCCTCACGTATACGCTCGTAGATGAGCACGTTGGCGTCCACCGCCGTACCTAACGAGAGCACCATACCGGCTATACCGCTCATGGTCAGAGCCGCCTGGAACGACGTCAGGATTCCCAGTGTGAAGAAGATGTTCACGATGAGGGCGCAGTTGGCCATCATGCCCGGGATGAAGTCGTACACGAGTATCATGTAGAGCATGAGGAGCACGAATGCCACTCCGAAGGAGATGAGACCCTGCTGGATGGACTGTGCGCCCAGTGTAGGACCTACCACTTCTTCCTGTACGATGCGTGCGGGTGCCGGCATACGTCCGGACTTCAGCGTGTTTGCCAAGTCCTTGGTGTCCTCTATGGTGAAGTTGCCTGATATCTGTGAGTTGCCGCCGGCGATCTCGCCGTTTACGCGTGGTGCGGAGTAGACAACGCCGTCGAGCACGATGGCGATGGCCTTGCCGACGTTCTGCTTGGTGAGCTGTGCCCAGAGGCGTGCGCCTTCGTTGTTCATTGACATTGAGACGCATGGGTGACCGAAGTTGTCGAACTCGTCCTTTGCGTCTACTATGACGTCACCCTCCAGCGGAGCGCGGCCCGTGGTGGAAGTGACGCGCAGAGCGTGGAGTTCGAAAATGTTCTTCGTGCCGTCAACCGGCTTAGCACTCCAGAGGAGCTTCACGTCGGAAGGGATGACCTTCTGTGCCACTTCGCTGTAGATAGCCTTGTTGACATCGGCGGTGTCACGCTCGTGAGCGTATCCTACGGTAGAGAGCGACTGTCCCTGTACCGGCTGGAACACGGCGAAGAGCGGGTGCTGCTTCTTTGCCTCTGCCAGTGCCTTCTCGTCAGCCTTCTTGCTGTCTGCGGCCTTTTCGGCTGAAGCAACGTCCTTCTTGGAGTCCTTCAGCTGGAACATTGGCTTTGCCTCTTTCTTGGCAGTGTCGGCAGCTGCTGCTTCCTGCTTTTCTGCTGTCTGCTCGGCAGCTACGTCCTGCTTGGCAGCGTCAGCCTTTGCCGTGTCGGCAGCTTCCTTCTTGCCTGAGGCAATGTTGGCGAGCTGTGTGTCGAGCTGCTGGAGGTATGGGAGCACCTCCTGTGCGTTGTATGTCTCCCAGAACTCGAGGTTTGCAGAGCCCTGGAGGAGCTTGCGCACACGTTCCGGCTCACGTACGCCCGGCATTTCTACCATCAGACGGCCTTCCTGTCCTTCGAGGCGCTGGATGTTTGGCTGTACCACGCCGAACTTGTCTATACGGTTGCGTACTACGTTGTATGAGTTGTCTATGGCGTTGCGTACTTCAGCGCGGAGGGCAGCCTCTACCTCTGAGTCAGAGCTTTGTGTGCTCACTTTTCCTTTCAGCTGCTGTGTGGCGAAGACCTCAGCGAGGCGGTGTCCCGGTGCAGCGTTATGGTAGGCGTTGATGAAGAGTGTGATGAAGTCTTTCTGGCTTGTCTCTTCGGCTTTCTTTGCTTCTGCCATAGCCTTCTGGTAGGCTGCGTCAGTCTTGTGGTCAGCGAGGACGTCGACAACGTCTGGCACGCTGATCTCGAGTATCACGTTCATACCGCCCTTCAGGTCGAGGCCCAGGCCGATCTGTGTTTCCAGACACTTCTGGTAGGTGTAGTTTCCGAGATACTTCACGGAGTCTTTGTAGTTCTGCTGAGCGATAGGGTCGCTGAGCTTTGCTGCCTGGCTGTCATAGTAGCGTGTGGCAACGGAGAACGACAGGTAGAAGATGCTTGCAAGCGTCAGTAGGACGGTCACTGCAATTACAATTCCTTTGTTCTGCATTTGGTCGTTTCTTATTTTGTTCTTTTAGTTTTTACTTATTAGATAAGACTAACGTTGCGAATGGCTCTTCTGTTGCGGAAAAGAGCACAATAATCCCTTGTAAGGGCGCAATATGCGTGCAAAGTTACAAAAAAAGAATGGAAGAACCAAAATAAAGTATAAAAACTTATTGTATGGCTTGCAATTAGCCGATATACAAAACAAGTGCCCTGACTGTCATCGCTGACCGTCAGGGCACTCTATTTTTAAGTGGGTTTTTGACTTTGTAAAGCGGTTTGGGCTTCACTCGGTGTGTTAGCCGAGGTGCTTGTTCATGAGTGATGAACCACCGCATACTGCTGAGATAGCTACCATAGCTACCATGAGCATAATTGCTACATTTTCAAACATAACTTGTTCCTTTCTCTGTTTTTAAATTGTGTTGTTATCCTATTGAGAGCCAATCTTTTGTGTTATCCTTTGCTCTCCTTTTCCTGTATCTGTTATCTGTCTTTTTTCCTTTTGACACTGCAAAGGTACTGCGTTTTGTGTGCGCACACAAATTTTTCGGGGCTTTTCTTCGGTATAGGGCGCGCTACTTGACCAGGGTCAACGGAAATGCCCATTTTGTCCTCAATGTGCAATGCCGAGGTAGCAGTCTACGCCAATGGTTCATTCACGTCCCAAGACAGAAAAGCCCTGCTCGTCTGGGGTGACGGGCAGGGCGTACATATATATTATATGCAATAATTATGAAGAGACTCTATTAGAGCTGTGGGCCAGCAGCAACGAGTGCCTTACCGGCTTCGTTGTTGGTGTACTTGCCGAAGTTCTTGATGAAGCGTGCAGCGAGGTCCTTAGCCTTCTCTTCCCACTGAGCAGCGTCAGCGTAAGTGTCGCGTGGGTCGAGGATAGCAGGGTCTACGCCAGGAAGCTCTGTAGGTACTTCGAAGCCGAACATTGGGATCTTCTTTGTAGGAGCCTCGTTGATAGCGCCGGAGAGGATAGCGTCGATGATGCCGCGTGTATCCTTGATAGAGATACGCTTGCCGGTACCGTTCCAACCAGTGTTTACGAGGTAAGCCTTTGCACCGCTCATGTTCATCTTCTTAACCAGCTCCTGAGCGTACTTTGTTGGGTGCAGCTCGAGGAATGCCTGGCCGAAGCAAGCTGAGAATGTTGGAGTAGGCTCTGTGATGCCGCGCTCTGTACCTGCCAGCTTAGCTGTGAAGCCTGAGAGGAAGTAGTACTGAGTCTGCTCAGGAGACAGGATAGATACAGGAGGCAGTACACCGAATGCGTCAGCTGAGAGGAAGATAACCTGCTTGGCAGCTGGTGCAGAAGAACCCGGCTGGATGTTGGTGATGTGGTTGATTGGGTAAGAGACACGAGTGTTCTCAGTTGTAGACTTGTCGGCGAAGTCAATCTTGCCGTTAGCGTCTACAGTAACGTTCTCCAGAAGAGCGTTGCGCTTGATAGCGTTGTAGATGTCTGGCTCAGACTCCTTGTCGAGGTTGATAACCTTGGCGTAGCAGCCGCCCTCGAGGTTGAACACGCCCTCGTCGTCCCATCCGTGCTCGTCGTCGCCGATGAGCTTACGCTT
>CAVCKM010000113.1:0-9896 GCA_963602765.1 Alistipes putredinis
GCAGCCTAACGTTCCTCGAAACTTACTTTCTAAACACTTAAAAATCGGAGTATAATTATTGAGGACGCAATAAGAAGGAGAATTTGCTTGTTTATTAGTTAATTGGTTGTTGAAAGTGAGAAAGAAGTGTTAAAACGAGAGTTTGTAGACTTGTTTTTGTGAATTTGTATATAATTTATTTGTATAAGTAGGTTTTACGTTTTAACTTTGCAGCAGTAAAACAATTCAGAACACACAAGTCATAAAAATTAGAAAGTAAAACCCTTCAAAACTTATACAATTATGAACAACAAGAAAAACCTCTTCGGTCTGGCACTGCTCGCAGGCGTTGTCTCTTTCGCATCATGCTCCGACGACGTAATGAACGACAACAATACGGGTGCCGAAACACGATCCGCCGCAACTACACAACAGTCAGACATCGTCGTGCTCGACTCGGGCATCGTCTCCTGGCACGACCACTACTCCCGTATGCTGGCAGAGATACAGCGTGAGAAGGACGCTGTCAACGGAGAGGAAGAAGTGGCCCCGCAGACCCTCGCGCTGGAAGAATTCGCCAAGGAAGGACTTGAGAAGAGCGACTCCATCGCTGCAGCAGAGGCCGGCGCCAACGGCGAATACAACAAGGTGGAGAAGACAAAAATATTGTCTATCTACAACTACAAATGGGTGAGCATACTATACCAGTCGGTGGACGAGAACCAGAACCCCATCACGCTGTCCACCCTCCTGGCATATCCGCGACACTGGAGCAAGACGGTGAGCCCGCGCAACCTCGTCATAGGCTGCCACATCACAATAACGCAGGACGCACAGTGTCCTACCAACTACTCGCACCAGGGCATGCTCTCGGACGTAGGCATGATAGTGACACACGCCAGCAACTCGTCGACAGATGCCTGCTACGGCAATCTCGTCGTCATGCCCGACTATGAGGGCTACGGCATCTCGGCCAACCGCGCACACCCTTACCTCTACCAGGAGCTGACAGCTCGCCAGGTGGTAGACGGTGCAAAGGCTGCCCTGAAGTGGTTCGAGGAGAACGAGACAAAGATGCAGGACGGATGGGGCACCATGTCCGTAGGCTACTCACAGGGCGGCTCCGTCTCCATGGCAGTACAGCGATACATAGAGCAGAAGAACCTCAGTGAGTTCAACTTCAAGGGCTCCATCTGCGGCGACGGTCCGTACGACCCCGTGGCTACGCTGAAGGACTACATCGCGACAAACAAGGTGTTCATGCCTGTGGCATTAGGACTTATCATCAAGGGTATGTGCGACGCCAACCCCATCATCACCAAGGCTGGATACAAGGCTGAAGACTTCTTCACGCAGAAGTTCCTCGAATCAGGAATCATAGACATGATAAGCGCAAAGGCACTGAACACCGACCAGATTCAGGAGAAGCTGGCAGAGGCTTCACTCAACGGCAAAAACTGCACGGCACACCTTCTGGGCAGAACGCGCTATTGGATATTCGGAAAATACGATTACCGCGACTACACCAGAGCCAACTACAAGAAGTACACGTGGAGAAAGGTGAAAGCTAACGAGGCCGTCTACTGGAATACCTCAGACCTCATCCGCCCGGAGGTGCTCGCTTACCTGAAGGGCGACACCGAGGGCCGTACTGCCGAAGGCGACGCAAGGGGCAAGGCACTGGAGCAGGCACTGGAGATGAACAACCTGACCACCAACTGGGTACCGGCACACCCCATCGTTGTCTTCCACTCTACAAAGGACGAAGTGGTAAAGTTCGCCAACTACGAGAGTGCAAGGGACAAGTTCGCCAATGCGTCACAATGGTTCAAGGGCATCAAGTATGAAAACCGTGGCACGTACACACACGTAGGAACAGGCACTGCTTTCTTCCCAGTACCAAGATACGAGGGACGCTACTCAAGATGGATCCTCAACTCTAACACCGACTGGAACAGCATCCCTACCGAGCAGGTAGAGGAGGGCAGCAAAAAACTGGGATGGTAAGGAAAAGAGTAAAAAAAAGTAGAAGTAAAGTGTTAAAATCGCATGAAAAGGTAGGTGATATATGAATTTATGTATATAGAATTTGCACAAATGAAATAGATTGCCTACCTTTGCATCAACAAAAAACAAACAAACTGATCACAACGCACAATTCACAACAAACACAAACCCTTTTAAAAACGTAAAGATTATGAAGAACTACAAGAAAACTGTATTGGGCCTGGCGCTGTTCGCAGGCATGGCTTCTTTCGCTTCTTGCTCCGACGATGCAATCAACGACTCGACAAGCTACGCAGACGAGGCATTGACACCACAGACAAACGTCGTAGCGGTCGACTCAGGCATAGTGACATGGCACGAACACTACACTAAGATGCTTGCAGCGGTACAAGCGGATATCGACGGTGCCAATGCTGACGAGGTGGATTCCGCTGACCTCGAGATGAAGACATTCCTCGAGCAGAGGCTGCACAAGACCGACTCCATAGACCAAGCGGAAGCAGGTGCCAACGGCATGGACTATGGCAAAGAGCATAACACGACAGGCTTGTTACCATTAAGCCATTACAAATGGGTACGCTTACAATACCAGTCTTTAGACAAGGACAAGAACCCTATCACGCTCTCTACACTTCTGGCCTATCCGGAAAGATTGTTCTTTACGCAGACTCCACAAAACCTTGTCATCGGTTGCCATATCACGATAACACAGGACAAACAACGTCCTAGCTACTATGAAACCATCGGTTCGGATGTCGGCTTGTTGGTGATGCATGCCAGTAGCGAAAAGAACGACGTATGCTACAACAACCTCGTCGTGATGCCTGACTACGAGGGCTATGGCGAAACGGTAGACCGTGCACATCCTTACCTCTATCAAGAGGTGACGGCGCGCCAGGTGGTAGACGGTGCAAAAGCTGCTGTGGAGTGGTTCGAGAAGAACAAGATGAAGATGGGTGCTGGATGGGGCACGATGTCCGTAGGCTATTCGCAGGGCGGATCCGTTTCAATGGCTGTTCACCGCTACATCGAGCAGAACAACCTTGCCGGTACATTCAACTTCAAGGGTTCCATCTGCGGCGACGGTCCGTACGACCCGGTGGCTACGCTGAAGGACTACATCAAGGAAAACAAGGTGTTCATGCCCGTGGCTGTAGGCCTTATCATCAAGGGTATGTGCGATGCCAACCCAATCATCACCAAGGCAGGATACCAGCCGAAAGACTTCTTCTCGGAGAAGTTTATGGCTACAGGAATCATTGACATGATTAAGGACAAGCAATTGAATACAGACCAGATTCAGGAAAAGCTGGCGGAGGCTTCCATGAATGGTACAGGCTGCACGGCATACCTGATGGGCAAAGAGGGAGGATTCTTGGGCTTTGGAGGAACATGGGACTACCGTCCATATACGAAAGAAAACAAAAACAAATACAGCTGGGAGAAGATATCTGCAAATGAGGCTGTCTACTATAAAACCACAGACCTGATTCGCCCGGAGATACTCGCCTACATCAATGACTCCAAAGAAGGCAGAACGGCAGAAGGCGATGCAAAGGGAAAGGCTCTCATGGAGGCTCTGGAGATGAACAACCTGACCACTGGTTGGAATCCGGCACACCCGATGGTAGTCTTCCATTCAACGAAAGACGAAGTGGTGAAGTACGTAAACTTCGAAAGCGCAGACAAGGGATTTGCTAATTGCCAATGGTTCAAGGGTATCCAGTATGAAAATGAAGCTACATACACGCACGTCGGAACAGGCAAATCATTCTTGATGTATTACGAAGGAACGTATGCAAGATGGATCTTCAACCCTAAAACCGACTGGAACAGCATCCCAAGAATCCAGGTAGAGACAGGCGCAAGTATCGGTGGAAAGGGAGCCTAAAAACAACCAAGACAATTACGGAAGGAGTAAATACAACAAAGAAAACGACGGGAACCGGCATCCGCTCAGAGGAGGCTGGTTCCCGTACTTTTTGAAATAGTGGGAGGATTGATGCTCTTTTTCAAGAAAAGTTATTAACTTTGTACGCATTAAGAAAAAGTAAACGACAGATGAAGACTACTTTCAGACACTTCATGTGGACGGTACTGCTGTGCCTCTGCATTGCCTGCGTGGCTGCATCATGCAGCAGCCACGACACCGAACCTACCGTACCGGAACAGACCGTCAATGTCACCACGTACAAGATAGCCGTCGTGCTGCCCCTCAGCCAGAGCGAACAGTACAAGACGCGCGTGGAGCAGACCGTCGCGTGGGCGCAGGAAAACCTCGCCAACGCACAGAAGAAACTCGCGGCAGCAGGCGACACCGCCGCCGTGGCATTCGACATAGAATGGTACGACGAGGAGAAGGAAAATATGCTGCAGCTCTCCGCCAAGCTGGCGCAGAGGCAGGACATCATGCTCATCATCGGACCGGAGAACAACGACAACGTCAACACCATGGCACAGGCGTGCCAGAACAACGGGAAGCCACTGGTGGTGCCCAGCGCATCCAGCGAGGACGTCATACGCAGATACGCCGTCAAGTTCACCGGCGACAGGGGGACGACACCATTCCTGTGGTCACTCTGCGAGAGCGACGTGGCACTGAGCAACGTACTCGTATCACAGGCCTACACGGCAAACGACAAGACGATAGCCCTGCTCTCGCCGGACGACACCTACGGCAAGACGTTCTATGACTGGGTGCCCTACATGGCAGGGAACATGGGCGTGCAGCTGCTGACAGACAATAACATACAGTACACCAAGGACAACCTGGTCGAAAAGACGCGCCAGGCTCTGCAGAGCGGAGCAGACTGTCTCATCTGCGCCGCAGAGACACCCGACGAGGTGAAGACCATACTCGAGGTAAGGAAGGAAACGCCGGGAACCGTAAGACGCATACTCTTCACCGACGCGGCACTCAGCGCATCCTTTGCCAGCCTGGACGACCAGCTAAAGGAAGGCGTCGAGGGCGTGGCACACTACGCCAATCCCGCGACAGGCTTCAAGGACGAATACTACGACCGCTTCAACAGATACCCCGCTGCCTTCGAGTCGCACGTCTACGACGCCATGCTCCTCTCCGCCGTGGCGGCATACGTGAAGAAACACTACCCGACGGACAACAAGACCGGCATCAACGAGACAATACGACAGGTAACGTCCACCGGCGACACACCATGCACGGCATGGAACGAGGACGGAATGTACAAACTGCTCACGACACTCAAGAACGGCGGAAACGCCAAGATAACGGGGGCCAGCGGACTGCTGCGCTTCGACAAGGATTCGTACACCAGCATCGTGGAGAGCACGTACGTTTACTGGCATATATTCAACGGCTCCTTCAAGCCCATCGACTTCGTCACCATCTCCGGCGACGGCGACACCACAGAGGCCATGGCATCATGGAACTGGACGGCACAGAACATCCCCGAACTGGAGGACGCCGACGCACCCGTGCAGTTCAAGCCGATGAAGGACAAATGGGCGGTGCTCGTGCAAGGCTCGTCCGGCTGGGAGAACTACCGCCACCAGGCCGACGTGCTCAACGTCTACCAGATGCTCAAGCGCAACGGATGGCCCGACGACCACATCATCCTCATCGTATCGGACGACATAGCACGCAACGCAAGAAACAAATTCCCCGGAGAGGTGCGCACCATGACAAGCGGCGCAGACCTCTACGGCACGGCGCAGATAGACTACAGCACTGACACGCTCACCACCGCAGACCTGAAGAACATTTTCCTCGGCAACAAGAGCGCACACCTGCCCACGGTGCTCGACGCCACCACAGACCAGTCCAACGTACTCGTCTTCTGGAGCGGACACGGACTGGCAGAGTCGGCCGACAAGCCCAACTGCTTCACGTGGCGCAACAAGACCACCTTCTTCACCGACACGGAACTGAACCAGCTCCTCTTGGGCATGTATGAAGCCCAGCACTACCGTAAGATACTGATGCTCATGGAGCCATGCCACTCGCAGGTGATGGCGATGGCGGCGGACCACATGCCGGGCGTGCTCGCCATTGCCTCCGCATACGCCAACGAGAACTCCTTCGCCGACTACCACTCCCCCGAGATGGACATCTGGATGAGCGACCGCTTCTCCAACAACATCGTCACCACTCTGTCGGAAAAACCGACGCAGACGTACAAGGAGCTATACGAGTACCTATACCGCCACACCATCGGCTCGCACGTATGCATAGCGAACGCCGGATTCTTCGGTAACCTCTTCAAGGACTCACCAGCCGAATTCGTTGTCTACTAAAATACTTTTTAAAAAGACCGTAATTGCCTGCGAAAACTTTTAGAACTTTAATGGCAATTAAAGTCCTAAAAAAAAATCATTGGCGTGGCAATTAAAGTCCGCCGAACTTTTCGCCATGTCGTTTTTTTTATCTATCTTTGCACGTAGAAAACAAACCAGCGACAAGATGAAAATAGGAATTATCGTTGCCATGGACAAGGAGTTCGCGCAACTGAAGACACTGCTCGACCAGCCCACCGTCGAGCGACAGGGACGAAGGGAGTTCGTCTGCGGAAGAATGGGAGACAACGAGGTGATACTGCAGAAGTGCGGCATCGGCAAGGTGAACAGCGCCGTCGGAGCCGTAGTGCTGATAGACTCGTACCGCCCCGACCTCATCATCTCCACCGGAGTGGCCGGCGGAGCAGACACACGCCTAAACGTCACGGAGGTCGTCGTCTCCACTGAGTGCGCCTACCACGACGCATACTGCGGCGAGGAGTGCGCCTACGGACAGATAATGGGCATGCCCGTCACCTTCAAGACACCACAGGAATACATCGACAAGGCTCTCGCCATCAACAGCCTCGCCGACGCTGACTACCCCACCGTGCACGCAGGACAGATAGTCAGCGGAGAATGGTTCGTGGACAACCGCGAGAAGATGCGCAGCATACTCGAGCACTTCCCCGAGGCCATGGCTGTCGACATGGAGAGCTGCAGCATAGCACAGGTGTGCCATCTGGACGAGATACCGTTCGTCTCATTCCGCATCATCAGCGACGTGCCGCTGAAGGACCACAAGGCGCAGCAATACTTCGACTTCTGGGAGAAAATGGCCGAGGGGTCGTTCAACGTCACCAGAGCATTTCTCGAACACCTATAGTCACACACACCAGCCAGGACTACATACATATATAATATAGGAAAAGCCCCATGAACAAGATACCAAGCTTCACCATCAACCACGACAAGCTCCTCCGTGGTATCTACGTCAGCCGCAAGGATGCCGTAGGCGGCGACATCGTCACCACATTCGACATACGCATGAAGGTGCCAAACCAGGAGCCGTGCCTCCACAACGGCGCCATACACACCATAGAGCACCTCGCCGCAACATACCTGCGCAACGACCCCGAGTGGAAGGACCGCATCGTATACTGGGGACCCATGGGATGCCTCACGGGCAACTACCTCCTCATACGCGGCGACTACGAGAGCAGCGACATCGTGGACTTGATGGCACGCACCTTCCGCTTCATCGCAGACTACGAGGGTGACATCCCCGGCCAGGCTGCAAAGGACTGCGGCAACTACCTGCTCCACGACCTGCCCATGGCGAGGTACGAGGCGCGAAAATACCTCGAAGAAGTGCTCGAGGACATAAAACCCGAAAACTTAGTGTACCCTACGCAGGAATAGCCCTCCAGCGTAGGGCTTTTTTGTCCGCCGGCGATTGGATATTGTCATTTCTTTTGATTAACTTTGCACACACATTATTATATATATAAGCAGCCAACTGAATCATGGAACAGCAAACGACACAAGTCTATGGCCAAGAAGGAGGCAACCGGTTCATTCAACCGCCTTTAGAGGAAGTCAAGCTTGCCTTTGCTGCCCAATGTGTTGAAGGGGCAGCGAGGAAACTTGGCGTGCCGTATATTGAGGTATATAACAGAATGAGGAAGGTAGATTTGATAAATAAATTTATCCTCCCACATTACGACATGCTGCATACGGAAAGCAACGAATATCTCATAGAAGACGTCATAGAATGTCTAACCAACTGGGAAAGGAATACTGTATGAATACTATCGTTTACCATGGAGCAACGCAAATCGTTGAACATCCTTTATGCAAGTTAGGAAGACCCAATCTGGACTTTGGACAAGGATTTTACGTAACAGACATGAAGGAGCAGGCCGTCAGGTGGGCGGAGACTGTCGCACTCAGAAGAGGAGAAAAGCCCCTCTTGAATGTCTACCGACTTGACCGCGAGGCTGTCATGGCAGAAGCCAGATGCAAAATCTTCACGGCATACGACAAGGAGTGGCTACGCTTCATCGTAAGGAACAGGGAAGGGCACAACCTTGCCGCTGAATATGACTATATAGAAGGGGGCGTTGCTGACGATAGGGTCATAGACACAATAAAATTCTTTATCGGAGGTATCATGGACGAGCAGAGTGCACTTCGGCAATTGGCGTTCCACAAGCCTAACAATCAGATATGCATTGCCAATCAAGATATACTGGACAGACACTTGACGTATGACAGAACAATTTCAATATAAGCAATTGAATATGAGCTCACCGCAGCTGCAAGACTTGTCCATAAGTCTTACGGTTGGGGGCGTAGCCTACGAACTGTCACGCATGCTGGGCATTTCTCCCGAGCTTGCATTCGACATGTTCTATCGCAGCAAGACTTGCGCCAATCTGCACGACAAGAATACAGGACTATACCTTATGAGCAATGCTTACATTGCCGAAGAATTCGTCAACGAGTAGCGGTAATTAAAAACATCAGGACATGAACGGCAAGTCCGCCGGGCTTTCCTGGAACGCCTTTTCGGGGCAAATGCATAACCCTGTGTTTGCAGTCTACCCAAAATAAGCGACTCAAACGATAGAGAAAAAGAAAATCACAACCTCTCGCGCTCCGTGCCCTTCTCCAGGGAAGACGCCGACCTACATATATATAAGGTAGACGCAGCGGCACGACGGCTAAAGGAGATGAACCCACGTCTAGAGGTGCACACCATGAAGGGCGACATCGCACACTGCATCGGCGAGCTTCGCCAGACGGACGCCGCCATCTGACACGTGTGGGAACGCACACGGCAGGCCAGAAGAATTTTTGCAAAGTGAATGTTGCAAAAGTATGTAAAACTATTTTCAATCACCTCTTTTCTGCCTAAAAAACGGGGAAAGATTTGTCGGGGAAAAAAGTTTTTCGTACTTTTGCATTCGAAGTTTATTCAAACCATCAAATTACACATTTCAAAAAAGTAATGGCTACACTAGATTTGACACAGTACGGCATCACTGGTTCTACAGTGATTGCGCACAACCCTTCCTACGAGAAGCTTTTCGAGGAAGAGACAAAGGCAGGTCTCGAAGGTTTCGAGGTTGGTCAGGTAACAGAACTCGGCGCTGTCAACGTGATGACAGGTATCTTCACCGGTCGCTCTCCTAAGGATAAGTACATCGTAGACGACGCACAGTCACACGACAACGTATGGTGGACTTCTGAGGAGTACAAGAACGACAACCACCCAATGAGCGAAGAGACTTGGGCCAAGGTGAAGGAAATCGCAAAGAACGAGCTCTCTAACAAGAACCTCTATGTAGTCGACGCTTTCTGCGGTGCCAACAAGGCAACACGTCTGGCCGTTCGCTTCATCGTTGAGGTAGCTTGGCAGGCACACTTCGTTACTAACATGTTCATCAAGCCTACAGAGGAAGAGCTGGCTAACTTCGAGCCAAACTTCGTTATCTACAACGCTTCCAAGGCTAAGGTGGAGAACTATCAGGAGCTCGGTCTCAACTCTGAGACTTGCGTAGCTTTCAATACCACTACACGCGAGCAGGTTATCATCAACACATGGTACGGCGGCGAGATGAAGAAGGGTATGTTCTCTATGCAGAACTACT
>CAVCKM010000114.1:0-10208 GCA_963602765.1 Alistipes putredinis
ATCGACGAGACACGAGGACACTCACAGGACATCAGACCACTGCACCTCGTCGTACTCAACCTCATGCCCATCAAGGTGACAACAGAGACAGACCTAATACGACTGCTCTCAAATACACCCCTGCAGATCGACGTCACCTTCATGAAACTAAAGTCACACACCTCCAAGCACACCCCCATCGAACACATGAAGCAGTTCTACATACCCTTCGACGAACTGCGCAAACACAAGTTCGACGGAATGATCGTCACAGGAGCACCCGTAGAAAACTACGACTTCAACGACGTCACCTACTGGGACGAGATAATGGAAATCTTCGACTGGGCACGCGCCAACGTCACCTCCACACTCTTCATCTGCTGGGCTGCACAAGCCGCCATGTACCACTACTACGGCATCAACAAATACCAGCTGCCGAAGAAAATGTTCGGTGTCTTCGAACAACACATCAACCCCGAGTGCGAAAACATACCGCTCTTCCGAGGATTCGACACGCAGTTCAACATGCCACACTCACGACACACCGAGAACCACCTCGAGGAGATACAGGCAAACCCCGCACTTACCGTCCTCGCCAAGTCCCCCGTCTCAGGACCATCAATCATCATGGCACGCGACGGACGCGAAATCTTCGTCACAGGACACATGGAGTACAATCCCGACACGCTCGACACAGAATACCGCCGCGACCTCGGAGTGCGCGACGACGTGGAGCTGCCCAGGAACTACTACCACGACGACGACCCCGAAAAAGGGCCTATGGTGACCTGGAGAGCGCACGCAAACCTCTTCTACCATAATTGGATAAACTACTACATCTACCAAAAAACGCCGTTCGACATCAACCAAATCTCCGAAGAAATGCCCTAAAAACAGGCAAAAACGGCAAAAAATGCAACATTTTTGAAAAAAGTTGCGAAAACGCTTGGTAGTTTCGAGAAAAGTCCGTACCTTTGCACCGCATTTGAGAAACAACGATGCACCCTTAGCTCAGTTGGTAGAGCAACTGACTCTTAATCAGTGGGTCCAGGGTTCGAATCCCTGAGGGTGTACAAAAGATTCTCAAGCATGCAAAACGCAACAAAACAATAGTTGCACCCTTAGCTCAGTTGGTAGAGCAACTGACTCTTAATCAGTGGGTCCAGGGTTCGAATCCCTGAGGGTGTACAAAAGATTCTCAAGCATGCAAAACGCAACAAAACAATAGTTGCACCCTTAGCTCAGTTGGTAGAGCAACTGACTCTTAATCAGTGGGTCCAGGGTTCGAATCCCTGAGGGTGTACAAGGAAAAGACGCTAAGCTATACTTAAAGCTTAGCGTCTTTTCTTTGTAGCAGTACAATACGCCAATGACTTTTTTGAACACTTTAATGCCCATTGATCACTCCTCAATTTTTTAATTCCGGCCAGACTGCAAAAATAATATTAATGGACAAAATTAATGGTCCATTAACGGGCATTAAAGTCCTAAAAAAAAAATCATTAGAGTCTCCAGTCAAGCGGCAGGCCTACTCGTGATGATAAGGCTCACCTTTAAGTATTGTACACGCCCGATAGAGCTGCTCCACAAATATTAGCCGCACCATCTGGTGAGAAAAAGTCATCTTCGACAAACTGACCTTCTCGTTAGCCCTCTCATACACCTTGCGGCTGAACCCGTAAGGACCGCCGATGACGTACACCAGCCGCCCCACTCCCTGCTGCTTCTTGCCAAGCCAGCGGGCATACTCCACAGAAGTCATCTCCGCCCCATGCTCGTCCAACAGCACAACCCAGTCGCCAGGCTGCACCATCTTCAATATCAACTCACCCTCACGCTCCTTCTGCTGCTCCTCAGTCAAAGCCTTAGTATTCTTCAACTCAGGAATCACCCTCACACCGAACGGCATGTAATGACCGATACGACCCGTATAGTCGTCAATGCCCGCCTGGAAATGCTTGTCCGTTGTCTTGCCTATCAAAATAAGTTCTGTCTTCATCTCTACATTATTATATAAAAATACAACATCTTCGTTTACACTTATACTACAAAGATACTCCTTTTTTACCATTCTGACAAACAATTTACACACATAACGAAAAAACTTGCACGAAAAATTGCCATTTCACATTTTATTTTCTAACTTTGCCCTTGCATTCAGCAATGCAGAATATCACAACTAAACAATAACCCCATACAAACAATGGAAAACAACACACAGCTCATCCAACAATGTGAAGCCGCTGCCAAAGAGTGGCTCTCACCAGCTTTCGACCCCGAAACACGCAAGGAAGTACAGGCCATGCTCGACGCAGAAGACAAGACAGCACTCGTCGACGCCTTCTACCAGAGCCTCGAATTCGGCACAGGAGGTCTGCGCGGCATCATGGGAGCAGGCACAAACCGAATGAACAAATACATCGTCGGTATGGCCACACAAGGCTTCGCAAACTACATCCTCAAGGCTTTCCCAGGCAAACAATGTGCCGTAGTCGTAGGACACGACTGCCGTAACAACGGACGCATGTACGCCGAAACAGTAGCAGACATCTTCTCCGCTAACGGCATCAAGGCTTACCTCTTCGAAAGCCTCAGACCAACACCCGAAATATCCTTCGCCATCCGACAGCTCGGAGCACAGGCCGGCGTCAACGTCACAGCCTCACACAACCCGAAGGAATACAACGGATACAAAGCATACTGGGAGGACGGCGCACAGGTGCTCGCACCACACGACAAGGGCATCATCGACGAAGTAAACAAGGTGAAGATCGAGGACGTCAAATTCCAGGGCAACCCGGACCTCATCCAAATCATCGGAGGCGAAATGGACTACGACTACATGCAGGCCGTAAAGGAAGGCATGGTGGACCAGGACGTAATACTCCGACAGAAAGACCTCAACATCGTCTACTCCGCAATGCACGGAACAGGACGACACATCGTGCCAATGTGCCTACGCTCATGGGGCTTCCAGAATATCAACGTCGTGCCGGAGCAGATGGTCGTAGACGGCAACTTCCCTACTGTCGTTTCGCCTAACCCGGAGAACGCAGAAGCCATGACACTCGGCATGAAGCTGGGCACAAAGCTCGGAGCAGACCTCGTCGTAGCAACAGACCCCGATGCCGACCGACTCGCCATCGTTTGCCGCAACGCAAAGGGCGACTGGCAGATCCTCAACGGCAACCAGACAGCCTGCATGTTCTACTGGTACACCATCAAGAACAAGAAGGCCCTCGGACAGCTGCAGCCCTCCGACTTCATGGTGAAGACTATAGTTACCTCCGAGCTTATCGCCAAGATTGCACGCGCCAACGGCGTAGAGTGCTTCGACGAGTACACGGGCTTCAAGTGGATTGCTTACCGCATACGCGAAAACGAAGGAAAGCGCAAGTACATCGGCGGCGGCGAGGAGAGCTTCGGCTACCTCCCCTACGACAAGGTGCGCGACAAGGACGCTCCGGCTTCCATCTGCCTCATCTGCGAGATTGCTGCATGGGCCAAGGATCAGGGCAAGACGCTCTTCGACCTACTTCTCGACATCTACAAGGAGTACGGATTCCAGAAGGAAACGACCATCAACGTCGTTAAGCCGGGAAAGAGCGGAGCTGACGAGATAAAGAAAATGATGGAGGACTTCCGCGCTACACCTCCAACCGTAATCGCCGGCTCAAAGGTTGCCGTCGTAAAGGACTACAAGACTCTCAAGCAGACCAATGCAGACGGCACGCAGACAGACATCGAAATGCCTACGACAAGCAACGTACTGCAATGGTTCACAGAGGACGGACTGAAGGTCAGCGTACGCCCGTCAGGCACAGAACCAAAAATCAAGTTCTACTGCGAAGTACCAGTACCGGGACAGTTCGACGGCGACTACGAAGCTGCTACGGCAAAGGCTGATGCACGCGTAGCGGAAATCAAAAAAGACCTGGGACTGTAACGAGAATCACCACGTAAAGAATATTTTTTGAGACGTGGATCTCACATAAAGAATATTTTTTAAGACATTAATTGCCGCTAATTAATCGTTAATTAGCGGCAATTGACGTGTTCTAACTGCGGAGGCTCTCCTGATACCACTCATAGAGTTTCTGCACACCGTCCTCTATCTCAACCTTGTGAGTCCAGCCGAGGCTGTGCAGCTTGTCCACGGAGATCAGCTTGCGCATCGTACCGTCAGGCTTGCTGGAGTCAAACTCCACCTCGCCCTCGAAACCTACGGCCTTAACTACCAGTTCGGAAAGCTCACGAATGGTCAGCTCCTTGCCCGTACCCACGTTGATGTGGCAATTGCGAATCTCGCCGAGTGAAGGGATGGCGCCGCCACGGCCCTCCGAGTTGTTGCGGTCTACGGCTCCGTCTGCCTTCGCTCCATAGAATACGGAAGAGTACTTCTCTATACCGATGATGTCCTTGAAGTCAACGTTCAAGAGCACATGCACGCTGGCATCCGCCATGTCCTCGCTCCAAAGGAACTCTCTCAGAGGCGTACCCGTACCCCAAAGCACCACCTTGTTGTCGTAGATACCATAAAACTCGAGAGCCTTCAGTATGCGCTCGTGAGAGTTGCTTCCGTCCACGTTACCCTCCCCGATGATAGCGCGCAGCTTGTCCGTTGGATTGATGGGGCGTTTGTTCATGTCCACCTCGATGGAATGCCAGTCTCCCTCGTGTATGAGTTTTGCCAGATAAATCTTGCGCATCATGGCAGGCATTACGTGGCTGTTCTCCAAGTGGAAATTGTCGTTAGGGCCATAGAGGTTTGTCGGCATTACGGCGATATAGTTCGTGCCGTACTGCAGGTTGTAGCTCTCGCACATCTTGAGACCGGCAATCTTAGCGATTGCATACTCCTCGTTAGTATATTCGAGTGGCGACGTCAACAGCACGTCCTCGCTCATGGGCTGTGGAGCGTTCTTCGGGTAGATGCATGTGCTGCCGAGGAAGAGGAGCTTCTTCACTCCATGCGAGTAGGCGTTGGAGATGACGTTGCATTGCATCTTCATGTTCTGCATGATAAAGTCGGCACGATAGAGCGAGTTGGCCATGATGCCTCCCACGAAAGCGGCAGCCAGGACGACGGCATCGGGCTTCTCTTCGTCAAAAAACTTCTCCACGGCGTACTGGTCCGTAAGGTCCAGCTCCTTATGGCTACGGCCCACAAGATTGTTGTAGCCGCGCGCCTTAAGGTTGTTCCAAATGGCAGAGCCCACGAGTCCGTGGTGCCCTGCGATGTATATCTTAGAATCTTTACTTAGTGACATGGTTATTCTTTATCCAAGAACGTTGTCTTGTGATGAATCTTATTCGTTTTCAGGAAACAACTACTTGACGATGCCCTTCTCGAGATACTCTGCCAAGTTGGTGCGCACCTTCATGCTGGCGTCGTCAGCAGCCACCTTTGCCATGTCGCTCTCCACCATGATGCGAACAAGCTCCTCGAAGGAGGTAGTGTTAGGGTTCCAGTTGAGCTTTGCCTTCGCCTTGGTAGGGTCGCCCCAAAGGTTTACCACGTCCGTCGGGCGGTAGAAGTCCGGCGACACCTCAACGAGGGTCTTGCCGACGAGTTCCTCAGGTCCCTCAACGCAGATACCCTTCTCGTTCTCGTCCTTACCTTCCCACTTCAATTCAATGCCTACGTAGTGGAAGGCCAGCTGGGCAAACTCACGCACGGAGTGCTGCTTGCCGGTAGCGATGACGAAGTCCTCGGGCTTTTCCGCCTGAAGGATGAGCCACATGCACTCGACGTAGTCCTTGGCGTATCCCCAGTCTCGGAGAGAGTCGAGGTTACCGAGATATAGCTTGTCCTGCTTACCCTGCTTAATGCGTGCAGCAGCAAGGGTTATCTTACGTGTGACGAAGGTCTCGCCACGACGCTCAGACTCGTGGTTGAAGAGTATTCCCGAGCAGCAGAACATATTGTATGCCTCGCGATACTCCTTCACAATCCAGAAGCCGTACTGCTTTGCCACGGCGTAGGGAGAATAAGGGTGGAACGGGGTATTCTCGTTCTGTGGTACTTCCTCCACCTTTCCGTACAGTTCGGAGGTAGAAGCCTGGTACATGCGGCACGTCTTCTCGAGTCCGCACAGGCGGATGGCCTCCAGGATGCGGAGCACGCCCGTAGCGTCCACGTCTGCGGTAAACTCAGGCGAGTCGAAGCTGACTTGCACGTGGCTTTGAGCGGCAAGGTTATAAACTTCAGTTGGCTGCACCTTGTTTATTACCTGCATAATGCTCATGGAGTCGCCGAGGTCTGCATAGTGAAGGTGAAAATGAGGTTGTCCTTCCAGATGAGCTATGCGCTCGCGGAAGTCGGTAGACGAACGGCGGATTGTGCCGTGCACGTCATACCCTTTCTCCAACAACAATTCGGCCAGATACGAACCGTCCTGTCCTGTTACACCTGTGATGAGAGCTACTTTTCTGTTTTCCATTACTTTTGTCGAAAATTTGGTAGGTATTTACAAATGTGTTTAATGGTTATGGTTGGCAGTCTATGCAAAAAAATGCAATATGCCGTTTGCAAAGTTACAAAAACAAATGCAAACGGCATAATTATATTGGCGATAACTTGCGTTTTCCCTCAATTTGTTATTATGAATTATGAATTCAACATTGTGAATTTCACATCATGAATTGTGAATCAGTCCAGTTTATGAATCAGTCCAGTTTGTGAATGATGAGACCAGAGCGGAGTTTAGGCTCGAACCACGTAGCCTTGGGCGGCATTATCTTTCCTGAGTCTGCGATGTCCATAATCTGCTGCATGCTAACGGGGAAGAGAGCCAGTGCAGCACGCATCTCCCCGGAGTCTACGCGTCGCTTCAACTCGGCGAGACCACGCAGCCCGCCAACGAAGTCGATGCGCTGTGATGAGCGTAGGTCACCCAGCTGTAGTATCTCTTCGAGTATGAGTCGAGAGGAGATGTCCACGTCGAGCACGCCGATGGGGTCCGTCTCGTCGTATGTGCCGTCCTTGGCATCGAGAGAGTACCACTCTGAGTCCAGATAGAGCGAGAACTGATGGGCATGCTTTGGACGTGCAACGGTCTCTATGTTTTCGTCGGTAACACCCGCAATCTTCTCTACGGTAAAGTTCTTCTGAAGAGCCTTGATGAATTCCTCCGAAGAGAGTCCGTTGAGGTCTTTTACTACGCGGTTGTAGTCGAGGACGGTAAGTTGGCTTGCCTGGAAGCATACGGCCATGAAGTAGTTGTACTCCTCGTCGCCACGATGGTTGGGGTTTTGCTGAGCCCTCTCCTGGCCTACCAAAGCGGCAGCTGCAGAACGATGGTGTCCGTCAGCTATGTAGAGCGCAGGCATTGCGGCAAACTCCTTCGTCACCAGTTCGATGTCCGCATCGTCGGAGATTACCCACACCTGATGTCTGAATCCGTCGATGGGAGCAACGAAGTCGTACTCCGGTTGGCCTGCGGCGTACTTCTTTATGAGCGTATCGAGCGTCTGGTTGTCAGGATAAGCAAAGAATACCGGTTCGATGTTTGCGTTGTTGACTCGAACGTGCTTCATTCGGTCCTCTTCCTTGTCTCGGCGTGTGAGCTCGTGCTTCTTTATGATGCCCTTCTCGTAGTCGCCCGAATAGGCGCATACGACGAGACCGTACTGTGTCTTCTCCTTGCCTCCGTTAGCTGGGAGAGCGGAAGTTTGGGCGTATATGTAGTATTGCTCCTTAGCGTCCTGCTTAAGCCAACCGTTGTCCTGGAACAGTTGGAATTGCCTTGCTGCTTCCGTATATACTTTCGGGTCGTACTCGGACGTACCTGGTTCGAAGTTTATCTCGGGCTTGATGATGTGGTATAGGCTCTTCTCGTTGCCGGCAGCTTCCTGCCGTGCCTCTTCCGAGTCCAGCACGTCATACGGACGTGACTCCACCTGCTCCACCAAATCTTTTGGTGGGCGGATGCCACGAAATGGTTTTACTATTGCCATAATTCTTAATAAAAAAAATCATAAAACACAATTCAAAATTCATCACCGGACTCTGGGAGCGAAGTACTTCAGCACCAATTGCGTACGGCAATTATGAATTTTGAATCGTGTATTATGAATTAACTATTTACTTGTTTACCTGGAACTTGGTAATGCCTTCGCGGATGAATCCGACGATTTGCTTTGCTGCGGCAATACCGGCGTTGGTGTTTGCCTCTGCCGTCTGTGCACCCATCTTCTTCGGTGTGGAGAAGTAGCGTCCTTCGAACTTTTGGAAGTCAGCATCGGCATCCGGCTTGATGTCGGTAATGTACTTCAGGTCCTGACGCTCTTCAAGGAGTTCCAGGAGTCCAGCCTCGTCAATAACCTCCTTACGGGCGGTATTGATGAGTATGGCGTTCTTCTTCATAGTGGAGCAGAGAGCCTTGTTGATGCTCTGCTTAGTCTCGGGTGTTGCCGGGATGTGTAGTGATACGATGTCAGCCTCCTTGAAGAGGTCAGCCTGTGACGCTACCGCCTTCACGCCAGCCTGCTCGATAACCTCTGCCGGGCAGAAGGCATCGTATGCGATGACGTTCATTCCAAATCCCTTTGCTACACGTGCCACGTTGCGACCCACATTGCCGAATGCGAGGATTCCGAGGGTCTTGCCCATGAGCTCTGAGCCAGCCTTGCCGTTGTAGAAGTTGCGGACGGCATAGACGAGTAGTCCGAGGACGAGTTCAGCTACCGCGTTGGCGTTCTGTCCGGGTGTGTTCATTACTACTACGTTGTGGGCAGTAGCGGCCTGGAGGTCAACGTTGTCGTAGCCAGCCCCTGCGCGTACCACAATCTTGAGGTTCTTTGCAGCGTCGAGCACCTCAGCGTCAATTTTGTCCGAACGTATGATGATGGCGTCCACGTCAGCCACGGCAGCGAGGAGTTGTGCCTTCTCTGTGTATTTCTCGAGGAGCGCGAGTTCGAAGCCGGCTCCGTCAATTACTTCCTTTATGCCCTCAACAGCAGCTGCTGCAAAAGGCTTCTCTGTTGCGATGAGTACTTTAGTCATAACTGGAAAATATTTCTTGGGACTCTAAGACAGTATTTTTCAGGACTTTAATGACCGTTAATTCTTGCTCTGGCAAGCGGCAAGGCCGAGTGATCCATTAATTTTATCCATTAATAAGATATTCTCCGTTCAGACAATATCTTATTCTTTAGGATTAACGAATAAATTAATGGTCCAATTAATAACTCAATTACAATTAATGGTCCAATTAAAGGTTTAATTAATGGTCCAATTAATGGTCAATTAATGGCTATTAAAGTCCTAAAAAAACTTTAGAGTCAATCCGATTAGTGTTTTGCTTCGAATTCCTTCATGCAGTCTACGAGAGCCTGGCATCCCTCCATGGTCTGTGCATTGTAGCAGGATGCTCGGAATCCTCCAACAGAGCGGTGACCCTTGATGCCTACCATTCCGCGCTCCTTCATGGCGAAGTTGAGGAACTCCTGTTCGAGGTCCTTGTACTCTTCGTTCATGACGAAGCAGAGGTTCATGACGGAGCGGTCCTCTACGTTTGCCGTACCGCGGAAGAGTTTGTTGCGGTCTATCTCGCCGTAAACGAGTTCTGCACGTTCCTTAGCACGCTTGTCCATAGCCTCTACGCCGCCATTACGCTTGAGCCAGCGTAGTGTCTCGAGAGCCGAATAAAGGGGCACTACCGGTGGGGTGTTGAACATGGAGCCCTTCTCGATGTGTGTGCGGTAGTCGAGCATAGTAGGGATTTGTCGTGACACCTTTCCGAGTAGGTCGTCCTTTACGATGACGAAGGTAACGCCAGCCATGGCGAGGTTCTTCTGCGCACCGCCATAGATCATGCCGTACTTGCTTACGTCAATCGGACGTGAGAAGATGTCTGAGGACATGTCTGCGATGACCGGAACAGGTGAGTCGAGGTCCTTTCGGATTTCGGTACCGTAGATGGTGTTGTTGCTTGTGATGTGGAAGTAGTCGGCATCAGCAGGTATGACGAAGTCCTTAGGAATATAGGTGTATGTAGCCTCTGCTGAAGAAGCGACCTCCACCACTTCTCCGAAGAGTTTAGCTTCCTTCATGGCCTTCTTAGCCCATACGCCGGTATTGAGGTAAGCAGCCTTGTGCTCAAGGAAGTTATATGGAATCATACAGAATTCCAACGAGGCACCACCGCCGAGGAATACTACCGAGTACCCCGCCGGGATACTCAGGATTTCTTTGAACAGGGCAACGGCCTCGTCCACTACAGGCT
>CAVCKM010000115.1:0-6762 GCA_963602765.1 Alistipes putredinis
CAGAAAGTCGCCCCCCCTATTTCCCTTAAGCCAGGTAAGGTAACACCTGCAGAGCTGAAGGCTCGTCTGGCAGAGTCGAAGGCCAAACATCCGCTGTTGCACCAGCGCATCATGCCTTCCTTCGCCAAGCGCGACAGTATTGTACGCCTCAACCACAGCATTGCGCCGGGTGTCAAGATGCAGCAGACACCGGGCCTTATCCTGAAGTCGAACAACGAGGCTGTGAAGACCCTCTGGGGCAATGTGCTCTACGACAACAGCTGGGACGACTACACCACCGCCTACGGTATGTACAAGTTTGAGACAAAAGCACCCATCAGCGTCTCCAAACAGTTTGGCGATGACTTCTTCCGTGCCACTGGTGCCGGAGCATGGCTCGAAGATGCCCTGTACTACGTGATGTACCAGAGTTTCTGGGGTGTCGACATGGTGTACCTTTACAAATACAACACCGACACATGGACACAGGAAGTAGAGAAACGCCTCGAAGACTTCACCATGGTAGCCAACGAGACAGCCGTGGCAGCGGACGGAACCGTATACGGCGACTTCCTCGATGCCGACGGCAACTACAACGAACTGGGTATTGCCGACTATGAGAACGGCACACGCACCACGATAGGCCGACTGAAACGTGCCTATGTAGCCATGGGTATCACCAGCGACAATGTGCTCTACGGTATCGGCACCGACGGCAACCTGTACAAGATAGACACCAAGACAGCCGAGGAGACCCTCGTCGGTTCCACTGGCGTACAGGTGGCAAAGAAAGACGGCAGTTTCTTCTACCAGAGCGGTGAGATAGACCAAGCCACCAACACCTTCTACTGGGACTGCGTGGATGTACACCAGAAATCGACCCTCTACACCGTAGACCTCGCTACCGCCCAACTGACAGAGATAGGCGAGTTTGTCAACAACAACATCATCAGCTTGCTGAGCATCCCCAAGGCAAAGGCAGCCGACGATGCACCTGCCGCACCTGCCAGCCTCAGCTTCGACTTCAAGGAGGGCAGCCTTACGGGTAACGTATGCTTTACGGCACCATCCAAGACCTTTGCAGGAGGCACCATGGAGGCAGGCACCCAACTGAGCTACTCCATCCTGGTAGACAAGCAGGAGGTGGCTAACGGAACGACCACACCGGGCGCACAGGTAGCACACGAGATAACCCTCAAGTCGGGCTACAGCAACATCACCGTCACCATATCCAACAGCGAGGGCAAGAGTCCCAAGACAACAGCCCGATACTATGCCGGCTACGACAAGCCCAAGACGATAGGCGGAGTAACGACCACCATAGATGCCTCTACAGGACAGGCCACCGTGACATGGGAAGCACCTACGGCTGGCGAGAACGACGGCTACGTGGGAGGTCTGACCTACGACATCGTGCGCTACCCTGACGGAAAGACCGTCAAGACAGGTTGCACGGAGACTTCATTCACCGAGACCTTAGAGAAAGGCGAGACCCAGACCTACGGCTACGGCGTAACAGCCAACAACCACGGTGTGAAGAGCGCAGAGACAGTAAGTAACTTTGTAGCATACGGAGACCCCATCACGCCTCCGTTTATCAATAGTTTCGAAGACGACTCGGAGATGGCATACTTCACCGTCATCGACAACAACAACGACGGCAACAAGTGGACACGCGTAGAACCCAGCATGTCGAACGACTATGACGGCTATGCCCTCCTGACACGCGACGACAAAACAGACTTCGACGACTGGATGATTACTCCAGCCCTCAGTCTGAAGGCCAACCACCAGTACAAAATCTCGTTCCGCCTCTCCGGACTCTATAAGTATTATGAGGAGAAGTTTGAGGTGAAATACGGAACGACTCCTACCGTAGACGGCATGACCGAGACACTGATGGAGGCGACATCCCTCAAACAGAGCGACTTCAATACACGCACCTTCACGCTGACACCCACAAAGGACCAGGTAGTCTACTTAGGTTTCCACGGTCTTACGGAGAAGAGCGAGGCCATGGGCATCAAGATAGACGACGTGAGCGTGAGCGCAGGCGTTGACCTCGAGGCACCAGACACGATATCAAGTCTCAAGGTAGAGGCAGGCGAGAACGGTGCTCTCCAGGCCAAGATCAGTTTTAAGGCTCCTTCCACCCAGCTCAACGGCGATGCGCTCAGCAGCATCACCAAGTTCCAGTTGCGCCGCACGGGCAAGATAGTGGCAGAGATTCCTGCAGCTACACCGGGTGCAGAGGTTACCTATACCGACAACACCGCCACCAACGGCATCAACATCTACAGCGTGACGGCATACAACGACAAGGGTGCCGGATTCTACTGCACCCCCGTACCTGTGTACATAGGCGAGGATGCACCCAATGCCCCCGTCAAGGGCAGCACTGAGGACAAGTTCACCTCCGTCCGCCTCAACTGGAGCGCGCCAGAGACGGGTACACACGACGGATACGTCAACCCCAAGAACCTCACATACACCATCGCCACCAAGGGCGGTTCCGACTACTACCCCACCTACGACGCAGTGGGTACATCGGTAGGCCAGAACTACTACGACTACAAGGTCAACACCCTGGAGGGCAGCGAGCAGACCGTCAAGACCTTCTACGTGAATGCAGCCAACAAGTATGGCGAAAGCTCATACATCGCACTGCCTTCGTTCGTGATAGGCAAGCCTTACGACATTCCGTTCTCCGCCAGTGTGAAGGACTACAAGTTCTATGGCATCCTTTGGACATCATGGGGTACAGGAACATCAGACTTCGACCTCTCCACCGAGTCGTGCGACAACGACGGCGGTAGCTTCCACGTCATGCCATACAACACCGAGGACATCGCTTATCTCGGTTCGGGCAAGATCAACCTGGGCGGGGCAACGGCTCCCAAGCTCATGTTCCACCACAAGGCAGCTGAAGGCAGCACAGCCAAGATTACCGTAGAGGTGGAGACACCCGACGGAAAGAGCGAGGTGGCTGGTGTGGTAGACTACGCCAAGCTGAAGGGCGGCGAATGGAGCGCATCGGCTGTAGACCTCAGCAAGTGGGCCAACGAGAAGTTCATCACCTTCGACTTTGCCGTGCAGGGATCTACCTACGAAGACATCTACATCGACCGTCTCTTTGTGCGCGACACCAACGACGATGACCTCAACGCAGAGATAGAGGCACCGGAGAGCATGACAAAGGGCGAAAGTGCCAAGGTGAACGTAAGGGTGAACAACTTCGGCAGCAACGATGCCAAGAAGTTCAGCGTGAGCCTCTATGCCAACGACCAGCTCGTGGAGACCAAGAAGGTGACAGAGACGCTGAAGGCATACGACTTCACGGACATTGCCTTCGACTATCAGAGCAACGTGCTCACCCAGGACGAGTCGGTAGACCTGAAGGCCGTGGTAGACTACTCTTACGACCTCAACGAGGATGACAACACCGTTTCAGCCAACGTGAAGTTTACCGTCAGCAACAAGCCAAAGCCCGACCACGTGGATGCCGAGGCTACCACTGATGGCGTGAAACTGACATGGACACCGGTAACATCAACCTCAGAGACTACCACCGACAGTTTCGAAAACTACACCTCATGGAGCCAGAACACCTTCGGCAACTTTACGGCATCTGCCAACAACGACGGTACCACCGGCGGTGTACTTGACAGCTACAAGTTCCCGAACCAGGGTTCCAACTACGCCTTTATGCTCTTCGACCCGCTGAACGAGTGGCTTGAAGAGGACCAGCTGGCACAGCTTCCTGAGTTTACAGCCCATTCAGGCAGCAAATACCTCGCATCGCTCTACCGCGTCAACGACGAGAGCACAGCAGTGAACCAGGACAACTGGCTCATCAGTCCCGAGCTTTCCGGCGACAAGCAGCAGGTAAGCTTCTGGGTGAAGAACGTCAACGACGGCGACACCTCTTATCCTGAGACCTTCGACGTGCTCTATTCTACCAGCGATCCGTATTCATACGCCTTCACCAAGCTCGGTGACACCTACATCGTGGCAGACGGCAAGTGGAAGCAGATTACCGTAGAGTTGCCTGCCGGCACCAAGTACTTCGCCATCAACCAGAACACTTCTGGCGAGAACGCCTTCGTGTTCATGGTAGACGACGTGACCTACAGCTATGGTATCGGTGAGGTAAAGAGCTACAACATCTACCGCGACGGCAAGAAGGTGGGCACCGTAGATGCTACCGCCACCAGCTTCGTGGACGAAGAGATCAAGTCTACCGACAGCAACACCTACCAGTATGGTGTGACGGCCGCCTTCGCCGACGCCGAGTCGGAGGCAACGCTCGCACAGCCCATCACGCCGACAGGCATCGAGAACATCGTGGCAACAGGCAAGACCTTCGACGTATATACGCTGGAAGGCATCTGCGTGGCCAAGAATGTGAAGAGCCTTGGCTTGCTGAAGCCGGGTGTGTACCTCGTAAACGGCAAGAAGGTAGTGATAGAGTAACGTGATGTCCAGAACAAAACAGAACAAGAAAAAGACATGAATATTCTGAAGAATAGAATAAGAATGACTTGCGCATGGGTGTGTTTGGCGGCAGTGCTGCCAAACACACTTTTTGCCAAACAGCGCAGTCAGCAGCAAATGATGAACGCTGCCGCCCAGGCCCTTTCCGCCACGTCGCAGACGATCGGAAAGGTAAAGGCATACGGCACGGATGTAAAACAACTGGTGGCTGCCGACGGCTACACCATCTACGGCAACAACGGCGGCTTTGCCGTCATTGCCAACGATGATGTGGTGCCAGCCCTGTTGGGCTACTCGCATACGGCATACAATGCCAACGTGACAAACCCCAACTTCAAGTCGTGGCTCGACGCCGTAAACCAGATGGTGCAGCTCAGGGCCAAGGAGGGAACACCCGTGGTGCGTGCCACCAAGCCCGACACCAGCAAGTATGCCGAGGCTGTAGATGCCCTCTGCACCACGACGTGGGGACAGGACGAACCCTATAACAACATGTGCCCCATCGCCACCGACGGTACCGGCCGATGCCTTACGGGATGTGCCGCCACCTCTACCGCACAGGTGCTCTACTACCACAAGGGGCCCAAGCACGGCATGGGGGAGCGCACCATCTACTATCCGCAGAACGACTATACGGGTGTGGCCATCAGTGTAAACTTCGAGAAAGACGTGTACAACTGGAACGGCATGATAGATGTCTACTCCAAAGGCAGCTATTCTTCGGAGGAAGGCGATGCCGTGGCTCTGCTGATGAGAGACTGCGGTGTGGCAGCCGACATGGAGTACGGATCGGACGCACAGGGCGGAAGCGGTGCCCTGCACAAGGACCTGGCACAGGGACTGCAGCGCTACTTCGGACTGACCGACGCAAAGTACCTGCTGCGTTCCGACTATACGGAAACGGACTGGATGAACATCATCTACGACCAGATCAACAAGAAGCAGCCCATCGTGTACGGTGGTTTCACCAAGAGCCGCGAAGGACACTCCTTCGTACTCGACGGATACGACGCAGAAGGTTTGGTACACATCAACTGGGGATGGGAAGGAGGCGAGAACGGCTATTTCGACATCGCCCTGCTCAACCCCACTGGCTATGAGTTTACCGAACTGCAGGAGTGCATCATCGACATCCTTCCCGAGTCGGCAGTAGAGACCAAGAGCGACACCGTGACCGTGGAGCAGCCCGGCACACTGCGTTCGCTCGTCGATGCCGTGTCGTTCTACAACTACGACGTGCTGAAAGTGAACGGCAACATCAACGCTGTAGACATACGCACCCTGCGCGAGATGTCGGGCGTAGACGAGAACGGCAACCGTACACACGGTCATCTGCGCGTAGCCGACCTGAACGAGGCCACCATCGTAGCCGGCGATGACTACTACGCTCTGGACAAGGGCAGCAAGCTGGTCATTGCGGCAGACAACACACTGCCCGACAAGCTCTTCAGCAACACCAACCTGGAGGAGATAGACTTCCCCGCGGCAGGCATCCACAGCTTCGGTACAGGCGTATGGGCATACAGCAACAAACTGACTACCGTGAAGTTGACAGCCGCTGCCGACGCCACCTTTGCCGTAGAGGACAACCTCGTGTACAGCAGCGACAAGACACGCCTCCTGGCTGTAGTGCCGCTTACCCGCTCCAACATAGAAGTTCCACACGGCGTGACAAGCGTCGCAGACTATGCCTTTGCCGGCTGCAGCTTGGTGCGCAAGGTGTCGCTGGGTGCAGACGTGAAGAGCATCGGCAAGGAGGCTTTCGGCTACTGCTGGTCGCTCGAGGAACTGAAGGTACACTCCAAGGACGTGCCCCAGCTCACTGGTGCCAACGTCTTCTCAGGTGCCAATACCGAGTCGGGCAACCTGACGGTACGTGCCGGCAGCAAGACACGCTTCAGTTCGCTGGCACAGTGGAAGGACTTCAAGAACATCGTGGAGTTCGGTACCACCGTGAAGGTGCGCAACCTCTCCCGCCTGTATGGCGACGAGAATCCTACACTCGCCTTCACCATCAGCGGCGACAAGGTGGAAGGAACACCCGAACTGGCGTGCGAGGCTACCCAGCTCTCGGGAGTGGGCCGTTACAAAATTACGATAAGCCGTGGCACCATTGCCTCGGAAGATGTAGAGTTTGAGGACGGATACCTGGTCATCAAGCCCGCACCGCTCGAGGTGATAGCAGAGGATGCCGTACGCGAGCCGGGCAAGGCCAACCCCGTGTTCACCCTTCGTTACGAAGGTTTCAAGAACGGCGAAGATGCCAGCGTGCTCAACGAGAAGCCCGTG
>CAVCKM010000116.1:0-18667 GCA_963602765.1 Alistipes putredinis
CCGTAGAAACGGGCGTATGGGGACTGGGAATCCAGCTGTGGGGTGCGCAGAAGCGAGTGGTCTATGGCGACATTGAGGGCTGCAGGGTCGGCATCCGTAGGTATTTGGAGCGAGAATTCGTCGTCGGCATAGCCGGTAAGGATTGAGTTTTGTACCTTCAGCAGACCGTAGTTTGCATACTTTGTGGTGTCCAAGACAACGTTGAGGGCGTTGCCCCGCGCGGAGCTGAAGGGGTAGAACTGCGCCAGGGTGGACTGGTTGACGGTGGTGCTGTCGCCCTGGAGGCTGAGGCAATGTCCGAGGCAGTTGCTGATTTGGGAGTTTTTGATGCTGAGTACTGAGCCTCTTGACGTTACGCCGTTGCCCTGTATGTTGTGGACGGTGGAGTGCGTGAGCGTGAGACGGGTCTTGTTGAGCTTTATTGCTGAGGTAGCGCTATGTATGTCCGTGTATTGTATGAGATTGTCGTGCGAGAGGCTGTCGAGAGTAATGCCCTGCCAACGTCCGGGGGTGTTGTCGTACGGGAGGTACGTGAAGAGGCGGTCGAGGCGGTCTGAGCGGAGTGTCACTTCGTTGCCTGCGTTGCCGAGGCATTTGAGTGTGCCGCTGACGTATATGGCGGCGTTCGGGTGCATATAGAGCGTGGTTCCCGGGGCGATGGTCAGGGTGACTCCTTTTGCCACGCGGAGGGTGTCGTAGATGACTACGGGGCGTGCGTTTTGCGTGGCGAGGGTGGTGTCGGAAGTTACTGTATGGCGGTTGAGCAGGGTTGCGTCCCACGAGTAAGCGTTGAGGTTGACGCGTTGCTGCCGTCCGCTTTCGAGGGTGAAGAGAAGGTCGTCTGCCACTTTTTGGGGCGTACCGTCGGGAGCGTTGTTTGTGTGCGCCGTGAGTTCCACGAAGACGCGGAGGCTGTCTCCGCCGCGCAGTTCGAAGTTGTTGGCCTGGTAGCCTTGCAGTTGGCTGAGGGCGGTACCGTTGACGTTGACTCGGAAGCCGCTTTGGTTGCCCGAGAGGAGGCGCACGTTGGAGATGCGTAGTCCGTCGGCGTTGTTGTTTCTGACCCAGAACAGGCGGTATGACGTGGGGACGTTTGAGAATACGGTGTCGAAGCGCACGGTGTCTGCCGAGAGGGTGAGCTGTGCCGTTGGCGAGGTGGTGAACGAGTCGTTGTCGCTGCATGAGGCAGCTGCTGCGGCTATGGAGAGTACGACGATGGCGGCGTGTATGTTGCGTAGGGTTCGGGGCATTGTTTTGTTATTATTTTCCTTCCAGTTTTATTGTGTACATTGTGGCGTTATGGTCTTTTACTGCCACTTGGTCGGCTATTCGCTCTCCCACGAGCCAGATGATGTTGCCGTTGGCGTCGACGAGGACCAGTTGGGCAGCGCGTTGGAAATAGTTACGCTTGCGGTCGGTGAGGTAGTCGGAGACTAGTTTTCTTCCTTTCATACCATAGGGTCTGAAGGCATCTCCAGGCTGGGCGTAGCGTAGCGTGATGGGGAAGCGGAGTGCATCTGCCTGCACGGTGATGCTTACGGGGGAGTGTCTGAGGTCCAGCTTGTCCGCAGGGCACGTTTCTATGGTTATCTTCCGGTTGTTTCCTGTGATTACTATAGGGGCCATGGGGACTGTGAGCACTATGGGATTGTCGGAGTGCTGTGGAGGTGTCAACCCTAAGAGGAGAGTCCCGCGGTCTTTCGCGAGAGTGTGTGTAGCAGACTGCCACATCTTTCCTACGGGTGCATCCACGGCATTACTTATTTCGCGTATCTGCTTGCCGTTGAAGCCTTTATTGGCAAGTATCGCATAGAGTACCTGTTCGGGCGAGACTTGTTTTTTCAGCTCGGAGATGGAGATGATTGTGAGGTCTTGTGTAACGGGCTGTGGAGTAGTACCCGTGTGATTTTGGGTAGTTGCCTGCGGAGTATCTGTGGGTTTTGCCGTTACCTGTCCGATGCTCTTTTGTATGGCATCGTCAAGTACGGTTTCTGCTTCGGTGAGGTTGTCGATGGTTTGCTGGATGCTGTCGTCAAGGGCAGGGTTTATCTGCTTGAGGAGCGGTATTACCTGCAGACGGAGGCGATTGCGTTTTACGTCGGGGACGAGGTTTGTGGAGTCTGTGATGTAGGGTTGTCCTTGCTGTGCGAGCCATTGCTCTATCTGGCGTCGTGTGACGCAGAGTAGCGGTCTGACGATGTTGGAGTTTCGCGGGCGCATGCCGCACAGTCCTGTTATCCCTGTACCGCGCAGGAGGTTGAGTAGTACGGTTTCGACGTTGTCGTCGCGATGGTGTGCCACGACGATGTTCTCGGCTCCGATGGCCTGGCGCAGTTGTTCGAAGTAGTCGTAGCGCAGGTTGCGTGCCGCCATTTCGATGCTGACGTGGTGGAGTTCGGCGTAGGCACGTGTGTCGAAGTGTGTGCGGTGGAGGGGTATGTTCTGTCCGTTGCATAGTGCGACGCAGAAGTCCTCGTCGCGCTGGCTTTCGTCGCCTCTGAGGCGGAAGTTGCAATGCACGGCGTGTACGTCGTAGCCGAGTTGTTTGAGGGCGAGGAGTAGGCACACGGAGTCTGCTCCGCCCGACAGTGCCACGAGTTGTGTGGCATGGGGCGAGAGCAGTTTGTGTCGGGAGATGTATTTCCTGATGGTTTTTAGCATCGCAGACTGACTGGTATAATATACTTTTGCCCTTACAGGGCGACGGTTGACTGTCCATATATACCCAGGGCGTTGCCCTGGGCTATGTAGTATAGGGCTTTCAGCCCATTAGCCAACTATTATGTTGCTTTAAAACGTAGGTCTCTGATTATTCAACGTATAGTACGAGTCCCTTCAGGTATTCTCCTTCGGGGTGGTAGATGTTGATGGGGTGGTCAGCCGGCTGGTGTAGCTGGTGTAGGATGCGCACTTTGCGTTTTGCAAGTGCGGCGGCTGTGAAGACGGCGTTTCTGAAGTTGTCTTTTGTGACTACCTGGGAGCAGGAGAAGGTGAAGATGATGCCTCCGGGCTTTATTTTCTCCATCGCCTTGACGTTGAGGCGTGTGTATCCCTTGAGGGCGTTGTGAAGTGCGCCGCGATGCTTTGCGAAGGCAGGTGGGTCGAGGATGATGAGGTCGTAGTTTGAGCCTGCTTCGTCGAGGTATTTGAAAGCGTCCTCGCAGAAGGCTTGGTGGCGCGGGTCTCCGGGGAAGTTGAGGTTGACGTTCTCGGTGGTGAGTTCTATTGCCTTGGCAGAGCTGTCCACGGAGTGTACTTGTGTGGCTCCTCCCCGCATGGCGTAGAATGAGAATCCTCCTGTGTAGCAGAACATGTTGAGGACTTTCTTTCCCCGTGCGAAGTGTTCGAGGAGTGAGCGGTTTTCGCGTTGGTCGACGAAGAAGCCTGTCTTCTGTCCGCGCAGCCAGTCGACGTGGAACTTGAGTCCGTTCTCCATGGCTACGTTTTCTTCCGTGTATCCGTGTATGAATCCGTTTTCCTGCCCCAGTTCGGCTTTGTAGGGCAGGGTCGTCTCGCTTTTGTAGTAGACGTTTTGTATGCGGTCGTGCATGACGCTGACGAGTGCTCGTGTGATGGCCTGGCGTGCTTCGTGCATTCCTACGCTATGTGCCTGCATGACGGCTGTGGTGCCGTAGCAGTCTATGACGAGACCGGGGAGGTGGTCTCCCTCTCCGTGTACGAGTCGGTAGGTGTTGTTTGTGGGGTTGTCGGCAATTCCTACGCTTATGCGCATGGCGAGTGCCTTGGCGAGGCGGTCTTGCCAGAAGTTGTCGTCGATGGGTTCGTCCTGGAAGGTGAGTATGCGGACGGCGATGGAGCCAATCTGGTAGTGTCCGCGTCCGATGTATTGTCCGTCGAAGCTGATGACGTCGACGACGTCGCCTTCTTTGATGCCCTGGTCCATCTGTCTGATAGCTCCCGAGAAGACCCATGGGTGAAAGCGTTTCATGCTTTCTTCTTTTCCGCGTTTAAGGTATATGTTCATGTTTTTATAGCTTTTGCGTTGTAACGTTTAATTGGTTTGGTTGTTGAGGGGTTGTTCGTAGAGAGGCGGCTCGTCTTCTACCTTAATGAGTTGGTAGTCGCCGGTGAGTTTCAGACGGAGGTATTCTTCGTAGAGTTGTATGCACGCCCATGCATCGGTGGCGGCGTAGAGTTGCTGTTTGTCGGTGAGCACGTCTGCTTCCCAGTTGCTTAGCTGCTCTCGTTTTGAGATGCGTTGTCCGAAGAGGTTGGCGTATAGTTTGGCGAGGCTCATGTCCTGTATTCCGAGTTCCTTCATGTGGTCCTGGAGGTCGAGGAATCCTCGTGGCTGGAATTCTCCGCGTTTGTGGAGTGACATGATGTCGTCGTGCCACGAGAGTCCGATCTTGGGCATCTGGTCGGTCTCGAGGAGCCGCTTTACGGCGGGGGTGAGTCCGAAGCGGTTCAGGCGGAAGAGGAAACAGGTGTCGTAGGTGCTGACCTGCAGGAGTGCCACCTTGTTGTGTCGTCCCTTGACGAATATGGGGCGTGTCTCGGTGTCGAATCCGAGAATGGGTTGTGTCATGAGGTAGTCGACGGCTTTCTGTGCTTCATCGGCGGTAAGGATGACGATGATTCGTCCAGGGAAGAGAATGCGTGGCAGGTTGCCGATTTTCGTTTTATCGTATTTGCTGTATATCTGTTTTGTCATTGTGTTTCATTTTCATCAGAAGGGTACGTCGGACTCTTGTGAGTAGTTTGAGAGGGTTCCTCCTCCGAGAGGGTTGTCGCTGTCGGAGAGTGCGTTGCTGGTGAGTGCCGACTCTCGGAACGTGCCTCCTGCGCTGTTGTTGGCGTAGGGGTCGAACTCTTCGCGGTTGGCGAAGCGGGTGTATTCTCCCTTGAACTGTAGGGTGACGTCCGTCGTGGCGCCTTTACGGTGCTTTGCTATGCAGATGAGGGCCACGCCTTCCAGGCTGTTGCCGTTGGCATCCTGGAGGATGTGGTAGTACTCGGGGCGGTGTACGAAGATGACCATGTCGGCATCCTGCTCTATGGCACCCGACTCGCGGAGGTCGCTCAGCTGCGGTCGTTTTCCGTCCTCTCCCGGTCGTTGCTCTACGGCACGCGAGAGCTGGGAGAGGGCTATGATGGGGATGTTGAGTTCCTTTGCAAGGCCTTTGAGCGAACGCGAGATGGTGGAGACTTCTTCCTGTCGGCTGTTGAACTTCATTCCGCTGGCGTTCATGAGCTGCAGGTAGTCAATCATGATGAGTTTTACGCCCTTCTCCTTTACTAGTCTGCGTGCCTTTGTGCGCAGTTCGAAGACGGAGAGTGCCGGGGTGTCGTCGACGTAGAGTGGTGCGCCCATCATCTTGCCTATGTTGTTGTCGAAACGTGCCCACTCGTCCTGCGAGAGTTGTCCGTTGAGGATTTTGCTGCCCTGTATGGAGCAGACGTTTGAGATGATACGGTTGATGAGCTGCACGTTGTTCATCTCCAAGGAGAAGAAGGCTACGGGGTCGTGGTTGTCGATGGCGATGTTCTTTGCCAGGGAGAGTGCGAAGGATGTCTTGCCCATGGCCGGTCGTCCGGCGATGATGATGAGGTCAGACTCCTGCCATCCGGAGGTGACTTTGTCGAGGTCAGTGTAGCCCGTTGAGACTCCCGTGATGCCCCCCGTATTGTTGCTCGCCTTCTCGATGATGGCGCGCGCCTGCATGATGACGGGGTCAATCTGGGTGTAGTCCTGGCGCATGTTCTTTTGTGAGAGTTCGAAGAGCGAGCCTTCGGCCTCCTGCATGAGTGCGTCGATGTCCTGGCTCTCGTCGAAGGCTTTGTTCTCTACGTCGGCTGCGTAGGAAATGAGCTGTCGTGCCACGTACTTCTGTGCCACGATGCGTGCGTGCTCCTCGACGTGGGCGGCGGAGGCTACGCAGTTGCTGAGGTCGACAAGGTATGTTGCCCCTCCCACTTCCTCGAATGTTGAGTCCTTCTTGAGCTGGTCGCTGACGGTAACGAGGTCTACGGGGCGTTCGAGCATGTTTAGCGTCAGGATGGCGCTATAAATCTTCTGGTGCTTCGGCTCGTAGAACATCTCTGCCTGGAGCAGCTCGCTGACGAGGGTGAAGGCGTCTGCATCGATGAGCAAGGCACCGAGTACGGTCTGCTCTGCGCTGAGGGACTGCGGGGGCATGTGGCCCAGCGAGGGGTCTATCTGTATGGTGTTCTGTCGTTTAGAGCGCGATGACTTTGTTGTAGTGCCGGGCATATTTCGAGAGGTTTGGACGTTGGTTGAAGATGGCGAATATGGTGCTTCCGCTACCGGACATGGCGGCGTAGACGGCTCCGTCGTCGTAGAGTGACTGCTTTACTTGTGCGAGTACGGGGAGCTTTGGGAAGATGCTTGCCTCGAAGTCGTTGACGAGGGTGTGGCGCCACTCCTCTATGGGTTGTGCCAGGGCATCCAGGCAATTGACGGTGGGACGTTGCGGGGTGATGCCTGCGTAAGCCTCTTTTGTGCTGACGGCGACGTCAGGTTTGACGAGGGCGAGGTACTTGCCGCGTAGCTGTCCGAGGGGGTTCGAGGCGTACGGGTTGTCTTGCGGGTTGTCGATGCAGTTTAGTTTGTCACCAATCCCTGTGGCGTATGCGGGGCGCGGATTGATGAAGAAGGCGCAGTCTGCTCCGAGAGCGGCTGCGAGGTGGTGCATCTCTTCGCGTATGAGTCCGAGACGGCAGTAGTCGTTGATGAGTCTGATGGCGTATGCGGCATCTGCCGAGCCTCCTCCCATGCCTGCCTGGGAGGGTATCTGCTTTCGCAGGCGTATGTGGAGTGGCGGCAGGTCGTAGTGGGCTGCGAGCAGGTCGTATGCCTTGACGACGAGGTTGTCCTCTGCCCTACCCTGCCACTTGTCTTCGGGACGTGCGAAGGAGACGGAGAGCCGGCATGTGCCGTTGGCGTTTGTTGAGTCCGATGGCGTGATGGCGTGCGGCATGGTTTCCACGCGCAGTTCGTCGTTTATGAGTATGGGGAGGAAGACGGTCTCAATGTTATGGTAGCCGTCGGGGCGTCGTTCCACGACGTTGAGTCCGAGGTTTATCTTTGCTATGGGATAGATGGTCATCTGTAGCTGTTGGCTGATTGGTGATTTTAAAGACTTTTTTGATTATAAAGACTTTGGGGTGATACGCAGACTTTCGGCAATTATAAAGAGGGGCAGTCCTTAAGCCATAGTGCGCTTGTGGCGTCGCTCGGCATACGCCAGTCTCCTCTTGGCGAGAGTGAGACGGAGCCTACCTTCGGTCCGTCGGGGAGGCACGAGCGTTTGAACTGCTGGGCGAAGAAGCGTCGCATGAAGGTTTGCAACCATTTCTTTATGATGTCCTCGTCGAAGGGGTATGCGGAGTCGGGGCCGAAGGCTTTCTTTGCGAGCATGAATATTTTTGACGGGCGGAAGCCGCAACGCAGGACGTAGTAGAGGAAGAAGTCGTGGAGGATGTATGGGCCTACGAGGTCTTCCGTCTTTTGGGCTATATTGCCCTGCTCGTCAGCAGGTATGAGCTCCGGGGAGATGGGCGTGTCAATGATGTCGAGGAGCGTATCCTTGGAGCTGGAGTCGACTCCGCTCTCGGCGACGTACTGGACGAGGTACTTGATGAGCGTCTTGGGGATGGAGACGTTGACTCCGTACATGGACATGTGGTCGCCGTTGTACGTGGCCCACCCAAGCGCGAGTTCGGAGAGGTCGCCCGTACCGATGACGAGTCCGCCATACTTGTTGGAGAGGTCCATGAGAATTTGGGTGCGCTCTCGTGCCTGTCCATTTTCGTATGTGGTGTCGTGGACGTTGATGTCGTGTTCGATGTCCTTGAAGTGCTGTATGCAGGCATCCTTGATGGAGATTTCCTTGATGGTGATGCCGAGGCTCTTCATCAGGTTGATGGCGTTGGTATAGGTGCGGTCTGTCGTTCCGAATCCTGGCATTGTGACTCCGATGATTCCCGTGCGGGGGAGTTTGAGCTTGTCGAAGGTCTTGACGCATACGAGGAGAGCGAGGGTGGAGTCCAGGCCGCCGCTGATGCCGCAAATGACGTTTTTGCAATTGGTGTGTACGATCCGCTTGGCGAGTCCTGCTACCTGTATGCTGAAGATTTCCTCGCAGGAGTCCGCCATGTCTATACTCTTCGGAATGAACGGCGTCGGGTTGACGTCGCGCATGAGTACGAAGTCGGCATCGATTTTTGAGGTGGCGTGGCAGTCGATGAAGCGCACGTCGCCGTTGGTGTAGCCGGTGCGTTGTGCGTTGACGAAGGTGGTGTTGTTGCGTCGCTCGGCCCGCAGTTTCTCGTAGTCAATTTGCTGGACTATCATCTGCGGTTCGAAGGAGAAGCGTTTGCTGCGTCCTATGCAGACACCGTTCTCGTAGATAAGGGCGTTGCCTCCGTAGACGACGTCCTGTGTGCTCTCGCCGAAGCCGCTGCCTGCGTAGACGTATCCTGCCATGGTTCGTGCGCTCTGCTGCGAGAGTAGCTGCTGGAGGTATGTGTGCTTGCCGATGAGTTCGTCGGAGGCTGAGAGGTTGAAGATGATGTCGGCTCCGGCGAGTGTCAGCTTTGTTGATGGCGGTTCGGGTGCCCATACGTCTTCGCAGAGCTCCACGCCGAAGGAAGCTCCGGTGTATGTACGGAAGATGGTCGGCTGAGGCGTGACGAGGACTTTGCTTCCTGCGTAGATGACTTCCGTGGGATGGAGGTCTTGCGCGGAGGCGAACCATCGTTTTTCGTAGAACTCGCTATAGTTGGGGAGGTAAGTCTTCGGAATGATGGCGAGGACTTCTCCCTTCTGTATTACGACGGCGCAGTTGAGGAGTATGGTGCCAGCCTGCACGGGTGCTCCTACGATGCAGATGATGTCGAGCTGGCGTGTGAAGTCGAGGAGCATGAGGACGGACTGCTCTGAGGCTTCGATGAGTAGCTGCTGGCGGAAGAGGTCCTGGCAGGTGTAGCCGGTTGTGGAGAGTTCGGGGAAGACGATGACTTCTACGCCTTGTCCTTCTGCCAGGACGATGGCCTGTTCCATCTCCTGGAGGTTGTGCTGGCAGTCGCCTACCTTTACGCTTGGTATGGCCGCAGCCACTTTGATGTATCCGTAGTTCATAAAAATATAGTCAGTTTAAGAGTTTGGTATGAGGAGTGAGGAGTCTCCGTAGCTCAGGAATCGGAAGTCGTTTGCGAGTGCGTAGTCGTAGACGCGGTGCCAGTCGTTGCCGATGAGTGCGCTGACCAAGAGGAGTAGCGTGGACTGGGGCTGGTGGAAGTTTGTGATGAGCCGGTTGACGATGTGGTAGCGGTATCCCGGGGCTATGATGATGCGGGTGGCGGTATGCAGAACGTTGACGTTGTTGTCGTCCATCCATCTTATGATGGCCTGGAGGCTCTCCGTGCCCGTCGGTTCGTCGGGGGTGTCAGGGAGTTTCGTGCCGTCGGGAGCGATGGCGTACGGTTCCCATTGGTCTACGGTCAGTTCTGCCTCGGCGAGGTTGGGGTTCTTGATGAGACGGCAACCGATGTAGTAGAGGCTCTCAAGGGTTCTGACGCTTGTTGTTCCTACTGCCGTTGCGTGTGCGCCGTGTGCGAGTAGTCGTTCAATGGTGTGGCGTTTGACGGAGATGTATTCCCGGTGCATCTCGTGGCCTTCGATGTGCTCTGCCTTTACGGGTTTGAAGGTGCCTGCCCCGACGTGGAGTGTGACCTCTTCGCGCTCTATGCCGTGGTTGTCTACGTCTGCCAGTACGGCTGGGGTGAAATGGAGTCCGGCAGTCGGTGCCGCCACGCTTCCCTTTATCTTTGAGTAGACGGTCTGGTAGGTCTGCTTGTCGCTTTCCTCTGTCTTGCGGTTGAGGTAAGGCGGTATGGGCAGTTCGCCTACGGCTTCGAGGATGTCTGCGAAGGAGACGTCGGGGTGGTCCCATGTGAAGGTGACGCTATGGCCCGTGTGTACCTCTTCGCCGCGCTCCACGGAGAGCGTCACGTCTTGCTCTCCGACGCGAATGGTGCGGTGCAGGCTGCCTTCTTTCCACTTCTTGAGGTTGCCTATCATGCAGATCCATGCGCACCGTCCGTGGGTTTGGAAAATTTGCTCGTAGTCGCAGGGCGACTGTGGTTCGAGTAGGAAGACTTCGATGAGTGCTCCGGTGTCTTTATTGAAATGCAGACGAGCCTGAATCACTTTCGTGTTGTTGTAAACGAGTAGTGATCCGGGCTCTAAGTACGCCGTGATGTTCTTGAAGATGTCGTGGCTGATGTGTCCTTTGTCGTATATGAGGAGTTTGCTCTCGTCGCGTTTCGGGACGGGGAATTTTGCAATCCTCTCGTCGGGCAACGGGTAGTTGTAGTCGCGTATTTCGATTTGTCTTGGGTCTGTTGTCATTATCCTATTTATTTAGCATTAGTTGTGGCGTCACACATTGAAGGGCAGCATGAGTACGATGAGGTACGTGAGGAGTAGTGCCGTTATGGTGGCGTTGATGTCTCCCCATGCGAATCCCGTGTGTGTGTATTGCGATGAGATGAATTTTGCTCCGTCAGAGAAGCGACGTGACGTTTTCCGGTATAGGACGTATGCTGCTGTGCCTGTCGCTATTCCCCAGATGATGCCTACTATTACGTCGGTAAGGTAATGCTGCCCGAGGTACAGGCGTGTCCAGCAATTTGTCAACGCCCAGAGGTAGAGTGCCACACTCAGACGCCAGCATTTTACCATGAGGGTGAAGAAGGTGGCGAGTGCCATCGTCGTGGCGGCATGGGAGGAGAAGAAGCTGAAGTCTTTGTTGCGGAGGTCTCCGGCTATCTGCGCCATAAACCTGACGGAGAGTTCGTTGCATGGTCTGACACGCTCTACGAGGGGCTTGACGATGACTGTAGTCAGCCCCGTAGCAAGAAGCATGGCGAGCAGGCAGAATGCGAGGCACGTCATAATTTGCCGTACGTTGTCGTTGTTCTTTATGACAAGCAAGACCAACATGGTGTAGAACGGTAGCCACGACCATGCGTTCGTAAAGAATAACGCCGCATGGTCGAGCACGAAGCTCCGGCTTCCGAAGAAGAGGCTGAGTCCTATTTGGTCTATGAAATTCATTTCTACGTTTTTTTTTATCAGTTGCAACTTAGCTTTGGGATGCTGCTTAGGGGGGGCGTTGTAACGCTTTTTTAGTGTGGCTTCGTAACGCTGCTTCTTTTTGGGATGTGTCGTATGGTTCTATAGCAGTTTCACGGACGAAGCCTGGAGCCATCCTTCCCTTCCGTCAGCAAGTCGAATGGCGTACCATCCCTTCATCTCCTTGTCTGTGATGCGCACCTTTGTCCCCTCGTGTATGAGGCAAGCGTCGGGCGACTTGGCCGTGGGCGAAGACTTGACGTGTATTTCCTTTTGCATGGCGACGGCCGTGTCGTGTGCCTCGAGGATGCTCTTGCGTTGCCATGCGCAGACGTTGGCGACGAAGAAGATGGCAACGAGTAGCATGGAGGCATAGAAGGCGATGCGCTTTACCGCCATCTTTCCGGCGAAGAGGTAGACGAGGAAGAGAAGCAACGCTACGACGAGCGAGATGGTGGAGGTGTAGCACCAGGTGTCTATCGAGTGTGTCATTACCGCCGCCTTGTACCATTTGGCAAAGATTATCTCCGTCTCGGGCTGCAGTCGGTCGACGGTTTTCTTCCGTGCGATTTCGATGTTGTGCTCCACGTCGGCGTTCATCGGCTCGAGGATGCGCGCCTTCTCGTAGGAGTAGACGGCCATGGGTATGTTGCCCGTGCGGAAGTAGGCGTTGCCCATGTTGTTGTACGTTGCCGCTGTCTCTCCTTGTAGCAGGTCGTGCTGATAGAGCGACAATGCTTTTTGGTAGTCGCCAGAGCGGTAGGCGGCATCTGCGTTTGCGGCAACATTTTGCTGGGCGTATGCGCCTTGTGCGAGAGCCGTCATGGCTGTTGCAACGATGAGTGCCGTTGCCATGTGGGCCTTGGCGTTGCTGGACTTCTTGGTTGTCTTCACGTGGTTTTCAATCTGCATTATGGCGTCGGCGGCCTTGTCATAGGTCTTCTGCATATTTCCGTCGCTGTCGCCAGGCGCGAAGCGTGCGTACTCACACTCGTCGAGTGCCTGTATGAAACTGGTTGTCACGTTGGGGTCAACGTCCCGGCTGGAGAGTTTCCCGGTAATGTTGTCTCGCATGAGTTGCTCTACGGGCATGGCGAACTTGTCGCCCACGTATCCCCAGAGTGCTCGCAGCACCTCGTCGTAGAACTCATTTTGCTTCTTTGCGGCAAGCAGCTTGGCGGCTTTCTTGAGTCGTTTCGTCGCCACCTTGTTTGCCTTCTTGCCCTTCATTGCCGTGACGTCTGCCAGCATCATGGCGCGTTTGCGGAAGACGATGAGGAGTGCTACGAAGACTGCAACTATGAGGAGGTTGACGAGGACGTATGCTGTCGTGCCGAAGACGGCGTCGGCGGGTTTTTCGCGCACGCTGCGGTCGGTCATGATGTCGCGAATGTCATTGTCGTTTCGCTGGGCGTAGTCCGTCACTCCTCCGCCTGTGCCCGTGCCAGGTGTTACCGTGAGTGGCATTGGCTGCGTTTCTATGGTCTTGTACGCCTTGGTGTCGGTATCGAAGTAGATGTACTTAATGCCAGGGATGGTGTACTGTCCCTTGTTGCGGGGCACGATGAGAATGTCGTAGACCATGCTTCCGGCGAGTCCTGTAGCTTGGAGCTTTGACTTGTCCGTCACCTTGGCATCGTACTTGTCGAAGTCAGAGGGCACCTCGACGAGGGGTTCCTTGAGCAGCTTGAGGTTGCCCGTGCCGCTTACGACGATGCGTAGGTTGACGGGGTCGCCGGCCTTGACGGTATTCTTGTCGAGGGATGCCTGTACGTTGAAGTGTCCCACGCCCCCTGAGAATCCTGCCGGTCTCGTGGGCAGGGGGTCTACCTGTATCTGCACGCTCGGTGCCTTTATCTCTTTCTTCACCTCTATGTATCCCGAGCCACCGTTGAAGAAGGCTTCGAAGGGGTCTACGGTGGGGTCCTGCTGCATTACGATGCCGCGGAAGGTGAGACTTGGAATCTCGAGTTTGCCAGACATCTGCGGGTACATGACATACTGGCTCCACGTGACGCAACGGTAGGCCCTGCCGTTGACCGTTTCGATGTGGAATGTCTTTTGCTGCGGCAGGGGGATCTCCTGCGTATGGAAGCCGTTAAGGTCGGGCATCTTGCCCTCCAGTTGGGTCAGTTCTACTTGCGTGTAGACCTTGTAAGTGAGGAGTACCGGCTCCTGTTCCGTAACTCGGTGTTTGTTTGCCGTTACCTTAATGAAGAGGTCGTTGCCGGATATTCTTGCCCCTGCCCGGTCAATGCGCTGCCCCACCCTTGCTGAGGATTGCTGTTGTGCCCCCTGCGTGGCGTTAGCCTGCGCCTGTGCCCTTCCGCTGACGTTTATCTTGAGTGCGGAGGAAAGGGCGGCATTGCCGTCTACGTTGGCGTGTGCTGACGGGATGACGAATGTGCCCGTCTTCTGCGCCATGAGTACGTAGGTGTATGTGACGGAGCTTTGCGAGGACGTCTTTCCGTTGATGATGGAGAAGCTCTGCTGGGTGGAGGTGCTCGGTCCGTAGAGCACCTCGATGGCATCGGGGACGTTGCCCATGCGGAAGTTCTTCACGTCCGACGTACCGTTGACGACGTACCTGATTTGGAACTGTTCTCCAGCCGCCACGCGCGTGGGTCCCTGCACGGCAATCTTTGCGGCCTGTACGAATTGCGCCGTCCAAGTAAGCACGATGGCCAAGATTATCAGTATGTATTTGTTTCTCGACATTATTGTCTATTCTCTTCTTGAGTCTTTTGCGTTTTTTATTCTCTTGTAGAGTCTGTTACCAGTTCTTCTGCAGGTTTCGTCTGCCTGGCTGGCTCATGGCCTTCTTCAGGCGTTGCTGCGTAGCCTTTTCGTCCTGCATGGCGGCGTTGAGAAGCTGTTCGGCGTTCTCCTTGCTCATCTGCTGCTGAGGCTGCTTTTGCTGGTCCTGCTTGTTTTGCCGGTCCTGTTTGTCCTGCTTGTTCTGGTCGTCCTGCTTGTCCTTGTTTTGATCTTTGTCTTTATCCTTGTTTTTATCCTTGTTCTTGTCTTTGTTGTCCTTTCCTCCGCCCTGGTTGTTCTGGTTCTGCTTTTGGTTTTTGAGTTGCCGTTGGCAGAGTACGAGGTTGTATCGTGTCTCGTTGTCTCCGGGTGTGAGTCTGAGTGCCGCCTTGTAGAGTTCTATGGCCTGTGCAAACTGCTGGTGCTTCTGCATGATGACTCCTGCGTTGTGATAGGACATGGCCCTTTGTGTGGGGTCCTTCTCCATCTGTGCCGAGCGTTGGAACATCTCCATGGCCATGGAGTCCTTCTGCTGTGCGAGCAGTGCTACTCCGAGGTTGTAGACGGCCTGTGGATTTCCTGCGTTTGCTGCCATCGCCTTGCGGTATTGCAGTTCCGCCTTTGAGGGCGATTCGGGTGCGTTTGCCCTCATGGCCCTGTTGCCGGAGCGTATGAAGGTGCGGTCCTGTCGGGCAGCCTGGGCATTGGACATAATGGTCGGGAGTGCCATGAGCATGGCGAGCACAAGCACGTAGGCACGGGGCTTGAAAATCTTGACTTTTCTGAGCCACGGGTTAACCGCCTCGCTCGTCAGGGCTTCTATGATGAGCAGGAGAAGTGCGAGTAGTCCGAATGCCTGGAACTGCTCGTCGTACTCTTCGTAGACGACGCTTTTCATTTCGCCTTTCTGCAGTTTGGCGAGTTGGTCGTTGAGTCGTTCCTGTGCGGTTGAGGTGTTGTCGACGTGTATGTACGTGCCACTTCCGGCAGCAGCTATGTCTCGGCACATCTGTTCGTTGAGTGCGGTCATGACGGTGTTTCCTGTATTGTCCTTCATGTATCCTCCGTCGCCTGATGGGATGGGAGCGCCTGACGTGTTGCCGATGCCGAGGATGAACACTTTGTATCCTTGTTTCTCGGCTTCCTTTGCGGCTTCCATAGCTCCACCCTCGTGGTCTTCTCCGTCCGTAATGACGATGATGGCCTTTCCGATGTTCTTCTGTTTGGTGAAGCTGTTGGAGGCGAGGGAGAGGGCGCGTGCGATGTCCGTTCCCTGCGTTTGTATGAGCGACGGCTCGATGTTTTGGAGGAACATCTTTGCAGAAACGTAGTCGCTCGTTATGGGTAGCTGCACGAAGGCGTCTCCTGCGAAGACGATGAGTCCTACCTTGTCCTGGGAGAAGTGGTCGACGAGGTTTTCGATGAGCATCTTGCTCTTCATGAGCCTTGAGGGCTGCACGTCCTCAGCGAGCATGGAGTTTGAGATGTCGAGACAGATGATGGTCTCTATTCCGTTTCTCTTTTCGTTGCTCACTTTCGTTCCCATCTGCGGTCGTGCCGCCATGATGATGACCGCGGCGACGGCCGCCTGCAGCAGGGCGAACTTCGTCCAACGTCTCTTTGCCGAGGCATCGGGCATTAGGGCTTTGACGAGAGCCAGGTCGCCGAGTCTCTTCATGGCTTTCCGTCGTTTGTATTCTCCCCATGCCATGACGAGCGTCATGAGTGGTATGATGCAGAGCAGCCAGAGGTATATGTAACTTTCGAAACGCATAGTGGTCTGAGTTATGAATTTTTGCGGAAGACGGTAAGGCGCAGCAGAGCCTCTACAATCAGCAGGACGAGTGCGACGATGGCGAAGGGCTGGAAGGCCTCATAGCGTTTGGAGAACTTCTTGACGTTGAGCTTTGACTTCTCGAGCTTGTCGATGTCTTCGTAAATCTGCTTTAGTTCCTTGTTGTTGGTGGCGCGATAGAAGTTTCCGTCGCTGGTGGAGGCTATGTTCTGGAGGGTCTTGGTGTCAATCTCTACGGGCATGTTTACGTACTGCACTCCTCCAGCCACGGGCATGGGGTACGGGGCCACTTTGTTGGTGCCGACACCGATAGTATATACTCTGATGCCAAGGCTTTTGGCTATTTGTGCTGCAGTAAGAGGTGAGATGTCTCCGCTATTGTTCGACCCGTCCGTGAGGAGTATGACGACGCGGCTCTTTGCCTTTGAGTCCTTGAGTCGGCTGACGGCGTTTGCGAGTCCCATACCGATGGCCGTGCCGTCGTTGATGAGTCCCTGTGCTGCGATGTCTGTCCTGACGTTTTTAAGGAGGTTGAGCAGGGAGCCATGGTCTGTTGTCATGGGGCATTGTGTGAATGCCTCCCCGGCGAAGATGGTGAGTCCGATGTTGTCGTCGGGACGGTCTGTGATGAATGATGCCGCCACGTCCTTAGCCGCCTCGATGCGGTTTGGCCGGAGGTCTTCAGCCAGCATACTGGTGGAGACATCCATGGCTAGCATGATGTCGATTCCCTCGACGGTACGCTCGTCCCACGCGTTGTGCGTCTGTGGGCGTGCCAAGGCGAGCACTACTGCCACGAAGGCGATGCACCTGAGGAGCATGGGCGTGTGTATGAGCCTTACGCGCCATGAGGGTTTCATGGCAGCGTATGGAGTGGCGTCGCTAAGTGTCAGCGTGGCCTCCATCTTTCGTTTTCCTTTGTTGCGCCACAGGGTGTACCATAATATATAAGGTACAAGGAGCAGTAGTAGCAGGAAGTATACGGGTTGGGTGAATTGCATAATGAAAAAGATTTACCAGAGTAAGTCCCAAAGCAGGTAGAGGAGGTAGACAACGGCAGCCGTCCCAAGGGCAATGAGCATGGCGATGGCCCATTTTAGGGAGAGTCTGAGGCGCATGGTTTGGCGTTCCTGTTCTGTGGCTGTTGGGACGATGCGTTCTTCCGTCGGCTGGTTGTCGAGCTTTGTGGTGTTGATGAACTCAACGGCGTGTACGAGGTTGCGGTCGTTTTCGCTCATGGAGACGGTGTGCTTTGCGAACTTGACGAGGTCTGCCGTCTGGAAGAGCATCTTGAGTTCGGCGAGTTTCTCCTGGTCGTCCTCGGCCTGCAGGCGTTCGATTATCTCCGTGGATGTCATCTCCATGGCGTTGAATCCGAATCGTGCCTGTATGTACTGCCTGAGTGCGTCGGTGAGTTGGGTATAGTACGCCTTTTCGTCTGCCAGTCCGCCCTCGTTCTTTATCTGTTCGATGGCGTCGAGTGCCTTGCGGTGTGGCGGCACTCGTTTTACTATTCTTACTTTGAGTGATATTGGCTTGCGGCTCTTTAGGCGGCGGTAAGCGAACCATGTCAAAAGGAAACAAGCCACGGCAGCCAGCGTCGTCCAGATGACGGCGTACCAGTCAGCCCAGTCGAAGGGGTTGTCCTGCACCTCCTTTGGCGGGCAGAACTGGTTGGGGTGGAGCGTGTCGACATCGACAGTGAGCACTTTAAGTGCCATGGTGTTAGTCTGTTGTACGCGTCCGTCAATCTTTATCTTTTGCGCCGGGATGTAGTAGAGTGTATCCTGGAAGGAGGTGAGCTGCAGGTGTTGCGTCACCTTGATGAACCCGTCCTCTGCCTCTACGGTGTCGATGCGCGGGAGGTCTACGACTTCTATTCCTGGCGTTATCTGCTGCTGTGGTTTCCACGGTTGGAAGACTACCTTCTGCCCAGGCTTTACCGTGGCAGATACGTGGAAAGCCGTCTGCTGACCAACGAGAATTTGTGTTGAGTCAACAGACGCCTCTACCGTAGCCACGGCTCTTGCGTTTTGCAGGGGCAGCGTGAGCATCGCTATGGTGAGTGCCACGAGTGGCAGTTTATTGTTTTTTCTACACATTTATATTATTGTTTAATGCCCACACATTATACGGCGGCGAACATCTGTCTGAGTGCCTTGACGAAGTCGCCGTCTGTGGCTACTGAGATGTAGTCTACGCTGTTCATTTGGAACGTATGCTGGAGCGTGTGGCTTCGTTCAGCCCAGTACTTTCCGTGTGCCGTACGCAGGGCCTTGCTTGAGGTGTCGAGGTACTGCTCGCGTCCCGTTTCAGCGTCCTTTATGCGTATAAGCCCCACGTCAGGCAGGGCACGCTGTATGGGGTCGTAGAGTTGGACGGCGAAGATGGTGTGTCTGGCTCGGCACACCTGCAGGGCAGTGGAGAAGTCGTGTGGGTCGTAGAAGTCGCTGACGACGAATGCCGTGCAGCGTCGCTTCTGCATGCGTCCGAGGTATTCGAGTGCCATGGCCACGTCTGTGCGTTTCGACTGGGGGTGGAAGTCGAGCATCTCGCGTATGATGCGCAGTATGTGTCGTCGTCCCTTTTTCGGTGGGATGTATTTCTCTATGCGGTCTGAGAAGAAGATGACTCCCACCTTGTCGTTGTTCTGTATGGCTGAGAAGGCGAGCGTGGCGGCAATCTCCGTTGCCATTTCGCTTTTCGTCTCCGAGCGTGTGCCGAAGGCCAAGGATGCAGAGACGTCGACGAGGAGCATCATGGTCAGCTCGCGCTCCTCTTCGAACACCTTGACGAAGGGGCGGTGGAAGCGTGCGGTGACGTTCCAGTCGATGTCGCGCACGTCGTCTCCGTACTGGTACTCCCTGACTTCGGCGAAAGCCATGCCCCGCCCTTTGAAGGCGGAGTGGTACTGTCCGGCGAAGACGTTGGTGGAGAGTCCGCGTGTCTTTATTTCTATGCGGCGCACCTTGCGCAGCAGTTCTGTACTGTCC
>CAVCKM010000117.1:0-7814 GCA_963602765.1 Alistipes putredinis
CGATGTACCCAGGGCGTTGCCCTGGGCTATGTAGTATAGGGCTTTCAGCCCATTTGGGCAATAGTCTATAGTCTTTCAGCCCATTAGGGCAACAGTCTATAGTCTTTCAGCCCATTAGGGCAAAATCTGTCAATCATATCAAAACTGCTCAAGTTATTTTTTGCACGTTACTTTGTTCGCTTGTCGTTGAGGATTAATCCTCGTCTTTGTTTACTTCGATGTCTTGTTCATTCTGGTCCCACGCCTCAGGAGCTGCAGTGACGTAAACCTTCAGTTCGGTGAGACCGTAAACCCAAATCTTTACGTTGTATGACGTGCCGGGCTGTGATGTACCGTCGTCGGGGATTGTTACAGTGAATGGGAAGCGGTGGGTTACCTTGGTCCAGTAGCCTTCATATTTCTGACCTGTAACTTGGTCATCGCCATCAGGCAATTTAGATTCTGTACTTGTCGTTTTCGTCTTCACCCACTGCTCAACATTGACGTAGCCTTCGTATGAGCTCTTTCCTGGCTCCAGCATCAGGGCTTCGCCGAGGGATACTTCCTTGCCTGCCTCTGGACTCACCGTTGTGTCCCACTCCAGTTTTGTGGCGGTGAGGGTTTGAGTTGCAGTCCCATCCTTAGTCAGCTCCTTCAGTGCGAGGTCTTTTGGTGTAGACCACGTAGGGAGGAAATTGTCGTCGACTTGGTCAAGAGGGTCAGCGATGACGAGTTCGTTTTCGGTGTTGCTGTTGAGGTAGATGCCAGTCACCTTTGCTGGGGTAGTCTTCAGCTCTTCGTAACCTCCAGTTGCACCCGTCTGCTTGTCCTTATACTCCGCCAGACCGGCTGAGGTGCGGTCTCCGGCTACCACCTGGAAGGTGAAGCGTGAGAGGGCGTGGTTGAAGGTCAGGATGGGGTGTACGTTCTTTCGGGCAGCGAAGGCAGAGTAGAACTTGCTCTTTACGCTTTCCGAGTAGGTACCGCCAGTGTAGGTGTCCGGGTCGTTTGCCGTCGTAGTGCCTACCATCAAGTCCTGCGAGCCGTCGATGGTGACGGGGACGGTGATGATGGTTGCCTCGGCAGGAGTCTGTGTCGTGGCAGATGCAGACTTGTAGTACTTAACTGTTGGACTTGTTTCAAACGTCTGTGCATCATCCACATGATACCCGAAGAAGTTGAACGTTCCGGTCATTGGGTAGTAGTTGATGCTGCCGTCTGCGCAGGTGATGGCTTTGCCTTTGCCGTTGGCGAGGGACACCACCGTCTCTGCATCGGATGCCGGTGCCGTCATCTTGCGGTTGTTGAAAAGCTCGATGTCTTTGCTGGCATTGCCGTCTGCATCGTAGAACACGGCGGGCATGACGCCCTTGCCGTACTTTGTCTCGTCCTGTCCCTGCTTGTATGTCATGAAGAGCCAGAGGGTCTGGCCGTTCCATTTGTTGGTCTCGGTCGTTGTACCGCCCACCGTACCCGTGCTACGTGTCGTCGTTGAGATGGGCGACGAGATGCCGAGAGAGATGGGAGTCAGGTCCGCCTTGTCGTATCCGTCGATGGTGTTGCTGTTGTCGGCGGTGTTGTTACCGCCCGTGATGTCGTCCCCTGCTGAGCAGGCGGTGAGCATTCCAGCAGCCAATGCTATAATAATCCCGTTGTGTTTCATTATTATAGTGTTGTGAGGTTAAAGCGCAGCGGCAGTGCCGCTGCGCTGTGATGATTTATTATAATACTCCTTTATTTTTCAGTCTTAGTTTCTTCCTTGTATGGCTTCATGTTATCGGTATCGGCATCGGTGTTACCACCATTCTTCCAACCGATGAGATTAGCAGTGACGTCGATAGGCTGGAAACCATGAACGGTGATTTTCACTTCGTAAGAATAGCCTTCTGTGAATGTGCCTTGACCATCGCCGGTACCAGTAGGAGCCTTGATGGTACCAGTTACTTCTTGGTACTTTGTAGTCCAACCCTGGTCGGTGTTACCACTTCCATTGTTCTTCTTCTTTGTTATATCCTCACATACCTTCTGCTCCAGAGTCAGAACAACAGCATAAGAGTCGTAGCCAGGCTCGAGCATGAGGGCGTCGCCGATTTCAGTCTCCGTTCCAGAGAATTTCTCATTTTCAAATGTACCTGTCAGAGATTTCCCATTATTGTTATCTTTACTAATGACTTTATCAGAATCATCTCTCAGCTCGAAGGTATTTGTTTCATTCTCACCGGGCGCAGTCCAGATGAGCTTATTTTTGTAAGCGTCATCTGTCGAAGCAGCAACGATAAGTCCCTTGTTCTTGTACTTACCTACTACCTTGATGCCAACAACCTTCATTGCCTCTACAGTGTCGTTGGCAGTAAGACTCGTTGTAGAGTTATCTGTAGCAGCGTAACCGGCAGTGCTTTCCTCGCCTGGCATTACCTTGAACACCAGACGTGTGAGGCGGTGGTTGAAGTCGATGGATGGCTGAACGCCACGGCGTGCGGTGTATGCAGAGAACGCACGATCCACATCTGCATCAGCAAGTTTTGCTTTCTGGGCATCTGTAACCACAGCCTTACCGCTCATAATGTCCTGAGAGCCGTCGATCTCGAATGCTACGCCGACGATGTTGCCGTCTGTTACAGTAGATGTTGCTGCTGTTATTGTACCGTCTTCTCCTGTAGTCGCGCTATAGTACGCCGGTTCGTTGGCTGTGCCATCAGTAGTAGTAGTAGTAGCAGTACCGCCGTGATAGCCGTAGAAGTCGAAGCCGTATGTGCCGTTATCCCATGCATCGGAGATTGGATAGTACTTGATTGCGTTGTCTTTGCGGGTTACCACCACAGTAGCCTTCCCGGCGTCTTCTCCTGTTTTAGCATAAGCCAGTTCGTTCCAGTAGATATTTTGATATTCTGAAGTAGAATTAGATTTCAGCTCCGTTGCAGGCTTGATAGTGCCCTTCTCCATCATGAAGAAATACAACGGTTCTTTTCCTGACCATACGTTATCAGTGGCTTGATCCATACCACCTACTGTGGCACGTGTGCCACTGGCCTTGGTAGTGATAGACAGGGCGTTGATGGTAGCGCCGATGTTTATGGAGCCATCATACTGTGCATCGACGGTGCCGTCGGCATCGCCGATGACGTCATTTGTAGAACACGCTGTCAGAGAGGCAGCAGCAGCCATGAGATAAAGAAATTGCTTTTTCATGTTCGCTTTGTTTTTTAAGTTGTTAATTATGTGGGTTAATTATAAATAGTTTTTCGTTATTTGTTAGCCCAGTCCTCGGTGTCCCAGTTGATGGTCTCACCCTTGTTGTAGCCCTTCGACTCGCCACCCTGGATGCTGGCTCCTATGTCGATGCGCTGGGGACCCCAGACGAGGAAGCGGACGGTGTACACCGTGCCGGGCTGGAACTCCTCGTCGTCGCCGAGGCTCAGCACCGCCGTCATGCGCTGTTCGCCCGAGATGGACTCCGCGTCGGGGTTCTTCACCTTATAATATATATACATACGGTACTGCTTCGCCGGGGGTACCATCAGCGCCAGGTACTCACCCGTCGTGGCGTCGCCGATGATGGTCTTCGTCCGCTTCGTCGCGTCGAGACTCGCCTCCTCCTCGTTCCATACGCACGTGTAGCCCTTCAGCTCGTCCGTCTGTAGGTAGTTGCCGTCCTCGTCGCGGTCGCTGAGGAACGTCTCCGCCGAGGACGTCTCGGTGAACTCTATGCCGCAGTCGTCCGGCGTAGGACCAGCGACACGCATCGTCGCCTGCTTCGGTGCCACGATACTTATCTTCGAGATGACCAGGTTGGAGGCCCCCTCCTCCTGAGGGTAACCCTCAAACTGCAGCCTCGCTAATTTGTGGCTCAGCAGGACGTGCGGCTGGACGCCCAGTCTTCCCGAGAAGGTGGAGTAGCCACCGTCGGCGGCGAGACAGCTGTCGCGCATCACCGCGTTGTCGTTGAGCCAGCTGTAGTCGCTGTTCACCAGTTCCTGCGTGAAGGGCTTCGCCGAACCCATTATGATGTCGCGTTTTCCGTCGAGGTCGATGTTGTAGTACACGCCATTCTGGTTGCGCGTCGTCTTTCCTGTGGGGTCCCAGTCGTCGATGCGGTAGACGAAGAAGTTGTAGCCCTGCGTGGGGTACATGGCACTATAGTATGCAGTGTCCGTACCCTCCGTGAGTATTTTGAACGACCCGTCGAGGTAGTCGCTGAACTTCATGGGCATGCCCCTGTTGATGTCGTATCCGTCAAGGAGACACGTGGTGTGCTGCCGGTCGTTTGCCGTGGTGTGGTCGGGGGAGTATGCTGTCTTGGAGAAGTCCGTCGCACCGCATTTGAATGCGAGTCCGTAGAACGTGGTATTGAGATACCCCTCTTCGTCCTTCGTCAGGTTCTCCATCGGACCCGTGCCACGCGTGTTGCCGGTGGACGACTGGTCCAGTCTGATGAACGCCTGTGCCGTGCCTCGTATCTTGATGGGCGTCTTTTCGAGCGTCACATACTCCTTGTTTGTCGGCAGGATGATGTTGTCATCGCCGGGATTATAGCTATAGGCGGGGTATGTCTCCGTGCTGCATGCAGCGAGCAGGAGAGCCATAGCCGCCGTGGCTATAACACAATAGGAATATGTGTACAGTTTATTCATTTCCGTTTCTCGGGTTTATGTACTTTTGCCCTTACAGGGCGGTGGTTGGTGGCCCGGTGTACCCAGGGCGTTGCCCTGGGCTATGTAGTTGTGGGCTTTCAGCCCGGGGGACAACATGACCTTTATCGTTGGTGTCGGACCAGGGGACAATATTTTAGGTTTGTCGGGCTGAAAGCCCATCACGCTGGTGACGGTTTGTTGGGCTGAAAGCCGACCATTGGCTAATGATTTGTTGGGCTGAAAGCCCTCCCCTCCATAGCCCAGGGCAACGCCCTGGGTATAGTGCGTGATTGTCCACGCGCCCTGTAAGGGCAAAAGTCCATTGACTATATCTCGATGATCAAGTCACTTTCGGAAGTGCGTTGCCACTCCTGCCAGTTGACGACGCCGCCCTCGTTGTCGGCCGAGGAGGTGATGTGCTTACCGTCGATGCCTATGGCCTTGTCGATGTTGATGATACAGTGCTTGGAGTAGTGCGAGTAGTACGTGCCGTCGTCGGAGGAGATGATGGACGGCGATGCCGTGAGAGCGTCGTATAGGTTCACCATACACTGGAACCGCTTACCCTTCAACTTTCCCGTCGTACCTATCTGTTCGTTGGAGTGCGTGAAGATGATGGCCTGCAGCAGTCCCGGTCCGAAGACGCGCTGTCTGGCGTCGCCCTTCCCTTCTTCCGAGTCGTAGGGGCGTACGATGCCGTTGGTATATAGCGTCGCCTTGCATGAGAGAGTCATGTTGTCCATCTTGTCGCCCTCGGTGCCCGAGGAGTTGGTGAGCGTCATCTTCTTCATCGCCTTCGAGGTGTAGGTGATGTCGAGGTGTCCCGTCTCGATGCTGATGCGGTATGGTATGCCGCTGATGTCTATCCATACCGAGTCGACGACGAAGAATGTCGCGGCGATGTCCTTTGCGATGGTGAAGTTGACGTCGACCTGCTGCAGTTCGTTGGCGGGGGTGATGTCGACCTTGATAGGGTTCTTGGCGTCCTTCTCCATCGTCATGACCTCCGTCTTACCGAAGTACACGGGTGCGATGTCGGGCTGTATGTAGTTGGCGTAGGGGTTATAGTCGTCCCAGTCAATGAGTTTCTCGTGCAGCAGCGGTGACGTAGGGACGTGCTGTTTATAGACGGCATAGAGGTCCGCCGGTCTGGTATGCGCCGCCTCCCCGACGTTGACCATATACTCGAAGAAGTTGCGGTAGTCCACCTCGGTGGTGTCGTAAGAGATGCTATAGAAGCGGTAGTCGCCGGGCTTAATACAAAACGCCGTGGTGTCGTTGGCAGTAGGTACGCCCGGCTGCGGCTTAGCAACAGCAATCTCCGTAGAGTTGTCCGTCCCCGAGTCAGTAGTGTTGTCCGAGTTGTCCGTGTTGTCGTCAGTCCCCGAGTCACCAGTGTTGTCTTTGTTGTCCGAGTTGTCGTCAGTCCCCGAGCCACCAGTGTTGTCGTCAGTCAGGGTTTTGACAGCCTCTTGGTCTGTTGTAGTATTGGAGTCGGTATCCGTTGTTGTCGTGAGGCTGGTGGCTGAGATGAAGTTTCCCCGTCCCTCAATATTGGTCTTGAGCAGCGTCCTCCACTGTCCCACGACGCGGTAAGCGATGACCACCATGGAGTCGACGCGGTCGAGGGTGGCACCGTCGTTCATATTGGCGAGGTTGTAGCCGAGCGAGAGCCACGTGACGTGAGGGTGTTCCTCCTCCGTGGTATCGCAGAGCTTTACCTCGGCGCATGCTGTGAAGAGCAGCAGTGCCGTGAGAGCCATTATGATGTTACGTTTAGTCATGTGGTGGACTTGAATTGACTGTGAGGGTTTTTAGGACTTGAATTGACTGTGAGGGTTTTTAGGACTTGAATTGACTGTGAGGGGTTTTAGGACTTTAATGACCGTTAATTGACCATTAATTTTAGCCATTAATGTTTTTTTAATTCATTGACTATTAATCTCATTAATCTTTCTTCTTCCGGGAGGAAAAATATTATTAATGGATAAAATTAATGGTCAATTAATGGCTATTAAAGTCTTTAAACTTCGCCGGGAGCAGGGGCCTTCTTGTCCTTTTTCTTCGACTTCTTCTTAGAGTCCTTGTCGTCCTTAGGAGCGTCCTTTTTAGAGTTCTTGGACGAGTTCTTTGGTGTCTTGGTGACGGGTTGCAGGGCCTTGTTTTGCTGAACCTCCTTGAGGTACTTGGCGTAGAGGGCGTCGTACTCCGTTTTGAGGCGGCGGTATGTCGTCTGGGCGTTACGCTCGTTGACGAAGGCACGTTCCTTTTCGGCACTGATGCTGTCGAGGCGGTCACTGTATCGTGAGTCCACGTCGTAGCGCCAGCGGTAGCGTTTCGTGATGGGGTACGTGTTGGGGCGGTACACGAAGCCGAGCTTCAGTTCCGTCAGCATGGGGAGAATCTTACTCTCCTTCTCGCCCGTCTTGATGTAACAGTTCTGTTCACTGTCGAGCTTGAACGTCTCCGCGTTTGCCATGCAGGCGCCGAGGCTGATGCCGAGGTCGAGGTCCATCGTGGTGCCGTTGCGGAAGGTGATGAGCGGTGTCAGCCAACCGTATGTCAGTCCGACGGTGAGTGCCGTGCCCTGTTTTCCGTTGCTGCCTCCGAAGAGGAAGGAGAAGTCAGAGTAGTCGGCGTATAGTCCGCGGTAGTAAGTCCGTTTGGGGTGTTTGATGCGTTTGCGGTAAGCCCCAGCGATACGTTTGTATTTGCGTCCCAGTTTTCCGAAGAACCCGAGTGTGGAGTCAGGCATCGCCTCCTCTCGCCGCAGTCGCGGGCGGTAGTAGTTGCGTACATATATCCGCGCGCCAGTGAGACCGTACTCCGTTTTGGGAAGGAAGGTATGTGTGGTGCTGAACCGTCCGCGCAGGTTGAGCCCTACTGCCCATCGGCTCCAGTTGGTGTTCTGCACGTCGAACTCGACGCCGACATTCGGTATGAGTAGTGCCCAGTCCACGGCGTTTGTCGAGAAGGACAGTCTCTGTGCGAAAGTCAGCGTATCAACACGTTGTTTTTGGTCAAAACGTTGTGCGAACGAGCTTGATATGTTTACCAGGAGCAGGGTAAATACCCCCAGCACTTTAAGTGGTTTTAGCAAGTGTCTTTTCACAAAATGTTACAAAAACGGAAGCAAAGTTAACATTTTTATAATAAACCTCCAAATAAAAACAACAAAAATTTCGGGGGGGGGGGGGGAAGGGA
>CAVCKM010000118.1:0-2527 GCA_963602765.1 Alistipes putredinis
ATGTAATATTATCGAATGCTTATTTTATTGTATGTCAGAATAGTACGTGGAGTGTATTATTCCCACTCAATTGTTGATGGTGGCTTTGAGGAGATGTCGTAGCATACGCGGTTTACTCCCTTTACTTTGTTGATAATCTCGTTGGAGACGCGTGCCATGAAGTCATAAGGCAGGTGTGCCCAGTCAGCTGTCATGGCATCGGTAGACGTTACGGCACGTAGTGCTACAGGGTGCTCGTAAGTACGCTCGTCGCCCATAACGCCAACGCTACGTACTGTAGAAAGCAGGATTGTGCCAGCCTGCCAGATTTGGTCGTAAAGAGATACTTCTATCTCGCCGTTCTGCATGTCGGCAGGTACACCTGCTGCAAGTACGCGACGTGCTTCCTCACCGGAAAGCTTTACCTTGTAGTCACGCAGACCGCGGATGTAGATGTCGTCTGCATCCTGAAGGATACGTACCTTCTCAGGTGTAATGTCACCGAGGATGCGTACTGCAAGTCCGGGACCAGGGAAAGGATGACGAGTTATCAAATGTTCCGGCATTCCCATCGAACGTCCGACACGACGAACCTCATCCTTAAAGAGCCACTTCAGAGGCTCGCAGAGTTGCAGGTGCATCTCTTCTGGAAGTCCACCTACGTTGTGGTGTGACTTGATGACTTTACCCGTGATATTTAATGATTCAATACGGTCAGGGTAGATAGTGCCTTGTGCCAACCACTTTGCCCCAGTCTGTTTCTTTGCTTCCTCATTGAAAACTTCAACGAAATCGCGACCGATAATCTTACGCTTCTGCTCCGGGTCGCTAACTCCGGCAAGGTCTGCGAAGAACTTAGCCGATGCGTCAACGCCGATGACGTTTAGTCCTAGGCACTTGTAGTCCTCCATGACATCGCGGAACTCATTCTTACGGAGCATACCATGGTCAACAAAGATACATGTTAAGTTGCTGCCGATAGCTTTGTTAAGCAATACTGCTGCCACGCTTGAATCGACACCGCCTGAGAGACCTAAGATGACTTTGTCGTCTCCAAGTTGAGCCTTCAGTTCGGCTACCGTTGTTTCTACGAAAGAGTCTGCACTCCAGTCTTGCTTTGAACCGCAGATGTCAACTACGAAGTTCTTCAGCAGTTGTGTACCTTGTAGGCTATGGAATACTTCTGGATGGAATTGAACCGCCCATACAGGCTGTGTGTCCGAGGCGTATCCTGCGTACTTTACGTTTTCTGTAGAAGCAATGACAGAAAAGCCTTCAGGGATAGCGGTAATGGTGTCACCGTGACTCATCCATACCTGTGAGTTGTCTTGGAAACCTTTGAAGAGCTTGTTCTGCTTGTCGATGAACGCAAGATTGGCTCGTCCGTATTCACGCGTGTCTGCCTTCTCAACGCATCCGCCGAGGGTATGCGAGATGAATTGAGCACCATAGCAGATGCCGAGCACGGGAATCTTGCCGATGAATTGTTCCAGGTCTACTTTGAATGCTTCTGGGTCATGCACGGAATAAGGCGAACCGCTGAGGATAACACCTATGACAGACGGGTCATCCTTAGGGAACTTGTTGTACGGCATGATTTCGCAGAAGGTGTCCAGCTCACGGACACGTCGACCGATGAGCTGTGTGGTCTGTGAACCAAAGTCGAGGATTATAATTTTCTGCATATATTCTTTTTAATCAGTTGAAATTTATCCAATTAGAAAGATCGTCTTTGACTGTTGTTTGTAGATGTTGTAGTGTGTCCAGTTTCCCGACATCAAGTAACTTAAGGTTTTCTTTTAGTACGCCCTTTATCTTCGCTTTAGCGCATGCTTGGAGATAGAAGTCGATAATCGAAAACCTGTCTGGCCATTGATCCATTAGTGGAAACAGGTTAGGCGAGAAACTGTGTATTCCTGAGAATGCGTACTGGTATTTTGCAAGTTCTTGTACGTTGGGGTAGGGGCTCTTTACTTCTCCAGTCTCAATGTTTGTCCATCCGACAAGTTGCATGTCCTGGTTGAAAAGCAAGTAGCGTTTTGTCTTTCGGGGTGACACTAGCAGAGTCGCATCGTTCGTTAGGCTTTGCCTGTAGAAATCAGAGAGGTCAACGTTTGATAGTATGTCTACGTTGTGTATTAATATAGGCTCTCTCAAATCGAACAGCTGCCGTGCCTTCTTTATTGCCCCTCCAGTTTCAAGTAGCTCTTGTGTCTCGTCAGAAATACAAATCGGGAAATTGTATGAGTGGGAAGCAAGTCGTACGAAGTTCCTTATTTGTGCAGCGTGGTGGTGTACGTTAACGACAACACTATTGACTCCCGCTTCTGTCAGACGGTCTAAAACGATTTGTATCAGTGGCTTGTCGGCCACTGGTACAAGTGCTTTAGGAATAATGTCTGTGAGAGGCTTGAGTCGAGTGCCCTTGCCTGCTGCTAATACCATTGCTTGCATTTACTTTGCTTCTGTTTCTTCCTGACTGTTAGGAATGATGAGCTTGTAGCCCTTGCCATGAATGTTGATAATCTCGATGGCCGGGTCTTCACGC
>CAVCKM010000119.1:0-26026 GCA_963602765.1 Alistipes putredinis
AACTTACTCAAAGAAAATCTGCAATTAAAATTTTGCGGATTTCTTTGAGTATCAAGAGTTTTCTGCGTTTTATTTGTAGATGATGGGGGTTTGTTTGCAAGCGATTATTTTCCGATGCAGAATGTCATTTTCCCACACAAAAGTGGCTGAAGATGTTTGCCAGGGTCTCGGCGGTGTTTATCTCGCCGCCAGTGATGGAGGCGAGGGTGTGGAGAACCTGACGGAGGTCTTCGGCTACCAGGTCGCCGCTGAGGTCCATGTCCAGGGAGGCTATGACGGCGGTTGTCTCCATGTGGGCCTTGCAGAGGAGGTCGTAATGGCGGGCGTTGGTGACGATGATGTCGCCTTGGGATATCTCGGGAATGTCCGCTGCCTCGTATATTGACTGCTCCAGGGCTTGGATGCCGATATTCTCCTTTGCGGAAACTTGCAAAGGGGAGAGGTGGGCTGGGGTGTCGAAAACGGCTGAGGAGGTGGACTGGTCACACTTGTTGCGGACTACTATGAGTTGCTTGCCCTCGGCGAGGTTTTGCATCTCTACTGCTTCCTCCGCCGATGGGGCTTGGTCTATGACCCACAGGACGATGCGCGCTTGGCGGAGCTTTTCGTAGGTACGCTCTATGCCGAGACGCTCCACGGTGTCGTCGGTATGGCGTATGCCGGCGGTGTCGATGAAGCGGAAGGTGTAGCCGTTGATGACGGTGGTGTCCTCGATGACGTCGCGGGTGGTGCCGTGCACGTTGCTGACGATGGCGCGGTCTTCGTGGAGGAGACGGTTGAGCAGGGTGCTCTTGCCGACGTTGGTCTTACCGACGATGGCCACGGGGATGCCCTCTTTTATTGCCTTGCCGGCTTCGAACGACTGGGCGAGGCTTTGCAGGCGGTCGGCGATGGTACGGGCGAGTTGCTTCAGTTCGCTGCGGTCGGCAAACTCGAGGTCTTCGTGGTCGGAGAAGTCGAGTTCGAGTTCGAGGAGGGAGGTGAGTTTGAGGAGTTGCTGGCGCAGTTGCGTCAGTTCGGAGGAGAAGCCGCCCTTGAGCTGGTTGAGGGCAATGTCGTGCGAGGCGCGGTTTGAGGAGGCGATGAGGTCTGCCACGGCTTCCGCCTGCGAGAGGTCCATCTTGCCGTGCATGAAGGCGCGCTTGGTGAACTCGCCCGGTGCTGCCGCCTCTGCGCCTTGCGCTATGAGGGCGTTGAGAATCTCGCGCACTATGTATGCCGAGGCGTGGCACGATATCTCAACGGAGTCTTCACCCGTGTACGAATGTGGGGCACGGAAGACGCTGACCAGCACCTCGTCAATGACAACTGGCGACGACGGCTGCTGGGCGGCGAAGTTAGACGAAGAGGCAACGGCTGCCTGTTGTGGGGCGGCCGTTGCCTTTATTTGTCCATAGTGTATGGTATATCCCTTGGCTTCACGAAGGTCTTTCGTGAAGATTCGGGAAACGATGTCGAGGGTGTCTGGGCCAGAGACGCGCAGGACGGAGATGGCTCCGCCCGGGGCTGTGGCAGGTGCGCAGATTGTTGTCATGGGGTTATATTCTGTCGAGCACGAGGGTTATGAGGTCTTCTATGCTTGACTTGTATTCGGTGTTCATTTTCTTGGCGTAGCGGTTGGCTATGACCATGCAGCACGTCATGGCGCGGTGGCCGAGGAGGGCGGCGAGTCCTGCCACGGCGGAGGACTCCATCTCGAAGTTGCAGACCTTCAGTTGCGTACCTGCGCTGACGGCGGCAGTCGTCTCGGGCACGGTATAGCGGAAAGCCTCAACCTTCTCGTTCTGCGTGGGGTCGGCGATGGGTATGCGTATCTGTCTGCCCTGCGGACCGTAGAATCCGCCGCATGCTATGGTGATGCCGCGCACCATCTCTTTGCCTGCTATCTGGTTGACCAGTTCGGCATCTGCATTGGCTACGTATGGTGCACCTTTAAGTGGCGACCATTGCATGTGTCGTGTGAAAGCCTCTTCCAGCTGGAGGTCGCACACGTTGTTGCGCCCGTCATAGTAGTTGAGGAGTCCGTCGAAACCGATGGACTTTACCGATGCGACGTATGAGCCGAGCGGTGTCTCGGGTTGCAGACCGCCGCAGGTGCCTATGCGTACGATGGTAAGCTGGCGGAAGGTGGGGTTCTCGGTACGCGTGGCGAAGTTGATGTTGGCAAGGGCGTCCAGTTCGGTCATGACGATGTCGATGTTGTCGCAACCGATGCCGGTGCTCTGCACGGTGATGCGCTTGCCCTTGTAAGTGCCGGTGATGGTGTGGAACTCGCGCGACTGCACTTCGTTCTCAATAGAGTCGAAGAAAGCGGCTACTGTCCCTACCCTACCCGGGTCGCCGACGAGGATGACTTTGTCCGCCAGGTGTTCGGGTTTCAGGTGCAGGTGGAATGCGCTGCCGTCGGCATTGATGATGAGTTCAGATTCAGGAAAAGTTTTCATAGGCAATGAACTACTAAGTGGTTGTGCAAAAATAGGAGTTAAGACATACAGGGATATTAGAAGAAACCAGATTCTTTTATACATACGAATTACAGTTTAAGTTTATAGACATGAAGTTGTTTTATTTCAAACTATGAGGTCTACCGTACTAACGTCAGGCAGAACTGTTCGCCTATGCGCAGTCCCTCTTGATATAGTGCCTCCAGTTTCTGTACGTTCTTTTCAAGGCGGTCTACCTCAAGGGGCTTCTCGGGACGTATCACCTGTATGCGTCCTTCGTCTTCAAGCCGTTCCACCATGGAGAGCTGTTCGTTGTACACTCGAAGGCGGTGGCTGAGTGCCACTTTGAGGCGTGGATATTTCTTGTATACGAAATGCGGCATCTTGATGTCCCTGCCGGTCTTGCGGTAGCCGCGGTTACGCGTTAGGACGACTATCGCCTTGTCGTAACCCGAGTCGTACGCTCTCTGCAGGGGTATACTGTCCACGATGCCACCGTCAAGGTACTTCTTTCCGTCCACTGTCAAGATGGGACTGACGAAGGGCAGCGAACTGCTGGCGTGGCAGATGTCGATGAGGCGTTTGCGGTCGCCGTTTGTCTCGGAGAGATATTCAGCGAGTCCCGTCTGGCAGTTTGTCACTACCTGTTCGAAGAGCATACCGCTGTTGAAGTATGCGTCGTAGTCGTAGGGCTTTATCTCGTTGGGAGCCTTGTCGTAGAGCAGGTCGGGGTCGAAGATGCTGTGCTGCTTTATGAGGTGCTTTATGCCTATGTACCTGTACTCCTCGAGCATGTCCACATTGGTATAGTGGGCACGGCGTGGCTGCCACGAGGCGTACGAGAGTCCGTTGCAGGCTCCAGCGCTTACTGCCACGCAGTAGGGGAAGTGTACGTCGTACTTCATGAAGGCATCGAGCACTCCCGAGGTGAATACACCGCGCATGCCGCCGCCTTCCAATACCAATGCTGTTTCTCCGAGTAACATTTTTCGCGTAGTTTTTATGATGAAAAGTGAAGGGAGAGTCCCCCACCCTAATCTTTCACTACGGGTGGGAACTCTTCCTCTATTTGGTTGAGCATCTTGAACGTCGCCTTGATGGCCGCCTCTGTCTGGTCGGCATCCAGAGCACGTGTTCTGAGCTGTCTGCCGTCGTGCATCCGCCACGTTATCTGCGTCTGGACGAGTGCGTCTGTGCGGCCGCCTGGCGGGATGGTGACGGTGTAGTTCTCGAGCATGGGGAACGTGCGTCCCAATACCTCTTTATATATGTGTCGCAGTGCTTTCACGAAGGCATCGTACTGTCCGTCGCCCGAGGCATCAGCCTCGTAGCGTTTGCCGTCGATGTCAATCTTGATGCCGGCATGTGGCTTCAGTCCGTATGACAGGCTGACCATATAGCCCTTCAGGCGCACGCGTTCTTCGGGGGCAGAGTGTTTGAGCACGTCGGCAACGATGAACGGCAGGTCGTCCTGCGTGACGAGCGACTTGCGGTCGCCCAGTTCGGTGATGCGCTGCGTCACCTTGCGTGTCTGCTCGGGTGTAAGTTCCAGTCCGAGCTCCTGCAGGTTCTTCTCGATGTTGGCCTTTCCGGAGTTCTTTCCGAGCGCATACTCACGCTTGCGTCCGAAACGTTCGGGCACGAGGTCGTTGCAGTAGAGGTTGTGCTTGTTGTCACCGTCGGCATGCACGCCGGCCACCTGCGTGAACACGTTCTCGCCCACGATGGGCTGGTTTGGTGCTATGGCGATGCCGGAGTATCCCTCTACGATGCGCGACACTTCGTTCAGCTCGTCCTCCTGTATGCCCGTTTCCATTCCGCACTTGTCCTTGAGCACCGCCTGCACCGATGCCATCGGTGCGTTGCCACAGCGTTCGCCGAGTCCGTTGACGGTGACGTGCAGTCCCGCTGCACCGTATGTCACGGCAGAGATGCTGTTGCCGACGGCGAGGTCATAGTCGTTGTGGGCGTGGAAATCGAAATGCAGGTCGGGGAAATGCGTCGTCATGTCCTTGAAGAAGAGTGCCGTCTCCTTTGGTGTCAGCACGCCGAGAGTGTCTGGCAGCATGAAACGCTTGATGCCGCAGTCCATGAGAGCTTCAACCATATTGAAGACGTATTCCGGTGAGTCCTTCATGCCGTTGCTCCAGTCCTCGAGGTAGAGGTTTACGGCGAGTCCCTTCTCGTGTGCCATCTTCACATTGGCCTTGATGTCGTCAATGTGCTCCTGCGGTGTCTTGTGCAACTGATGTATGCAGTGCTTCTCCGAGCCTTTCGAGAGCATATTGATTACGGTGCCTCCGCATTCGGCTATCCAGTCGATGGACTTTCCGTTGTCCACAAATCCGAGGACCTCCACCGCCTGCAGATTGCCCAGTTGCTTGGCATAGCGGCAAATCATCTTCACGGCATCCTTCTCGCCCTCCGACACTCTTGCCGAGGCTACCTCTATACGGTCAACCTTAACATCGCGCAGCAACATGCGCGCGATGCTAAGTTTCTCGTGTGGTAAAAAGGACACGCCGTTGGTCTGTTCGCCGTCACGGAGCGTGGAGTCCATTATTTCGATTCTCATAGGTATGAGGGTCTTTAGTTCTTGCCTTCCCAGTCTACTATCTTGTCCTTGTTGTTCAGCAGGAAGTCGATGTCGTCGAAGGCGTTTTCGAGACAGTACTTCTTGTAGCCGTTTATCTCGAACTTCTGCGAGTTGCCAGTAGCCTCGTTTGTCACGGTCTGGTTAGGCACGTCGACGGTAACAACGGTGTCAGGGTTCTTCGCGATGCACTCGAACAGCTCTGCCTGGAACTCCGGTGTCACGATGACGGGGAGTACGAAGCAGTTGAGCAGGTTGTTGCGGTGGATGTCAGCGAAAGAGGACGAGATGACGACGCGCACGCCATAGCCTGCGATTGCCCATGCGGCGTGTTCACGGGAAGAGCCTGAGCCCCAGTTTTTGCCGCCTACGATGATTTCGTGTACGCCCTCGTGCGGAGCCTCGGAGAATTCGGGCTTGTTGAGGACGAAGTCGGCTACGGCCTTTCCGTCAGCGTCGTAGCGCAGGTCGTGCATGAAGGCATCGCCGAAGAACTTCGGGTCGCGTGTGGTGGAAGCGAGGTAACGAGCCGGGATGATGAGGTCGGTGTTACAGTTGTCTATTGCTATGGGCAGGCAAGTGGACTTTATTATGTTGAATTTCTGTTTTGCCATTGTTTCAGAATGTTTATGGTTGGTATTTCTTTATTCCTACTTAACCGGTAAGTCTTACTTCAGGAAGGTACGTGGGTCAGTGATAACGCCCGTGATGGCAGAAGCTGCCACGGTGAGCGGCGAAGCGAGCACAGTGCGTGCGCCAGGTCCCTGACGGCCCACGAAGTTACGGTTAGAGGTAGAGATGGAGAGCTTGCCTGCCGGCACCTTGTCCGGGTTCATTGCCAGACATGACGAGCATGAAGGCAGACGGAGTTCGAAGCCAGCCTCCTCGAGCACTTTGTCGATGCCCTCGTCGATGATCTGCTGGCGCACGAGCCATGAGCCAGGCACGAGCCATGCCACTACGTTCTCGGCCTTCTTCTTACCCTTTACGATAGAAGCGAAGGCGCGGAAGTCCTCGATACGTCCGTTGGTGCAGGCACCGAGGAAGACGTAGTCTACGGGGTGACCTTCCAGCTTCTCTCCCGGCTGGAACTGCATATAGCTGAGCTGGGCTTCGAGCTGTGCCTTCTCCTCTGCAGGAACAGACTCCAGCGTAGGCACGTTGCCGTCGATGGCGATGCCGGCACCCGGGTTTGTGCCGTAGGTGATGCGTGGGGCGATATCCTCGGCACGGTAAGTCACCTCCTTGTCGAAGACGGCGTCGTCCTCGCTCTTGAGGGTCTTCCAGTACTCTACGGCCTTGTCCCAAGCCTCGCCCTTCGGAGCGTACTCACGTCCCTTGAGGTAAGCGAATGTGGTCTCGTCCGGCGCGATGATACCAGCGCGTGATCCCATCTCGATGGAGAGGTTGGAGAGGGTCAGACGACCTTCCATGGACATATTCTTGATGGTAGAACCAGCGTATTCAACAACGTAGCCCGTAGCACCCGATGTCGTCATCTGTGCCATGATGTAGAGTGCCACATCCTTGGCGGTAACGCCTGGCTGCAGTTCGCCCTCCACGTTGATGCGCATTGACTTCGGCTTTGACTGCAGGATGGTCTCGGAGGCGAGCACCTGTGCCACCTCGGAGGTACCGATACCCATAGCCAGTGCACCGACAGCACCGTGGGTAGAGGTGTGCGAGTCGCCGCAGACGATGGTCATGCCAGGCAGAGAGAGTCCCTTCTCTGGACCAACGACGTGGATGATGCCGTTGTCCTTCGTGCCCATGGTGAAGTGTGTGATGCCGAACTCCTCGCAGTTAGCCTTCAGTGTCTCCACCTGCTTGCGTCCGATAGGGTCGTTGATAACCTCCTGCTGGTCGGAAGGAGTGTTGTGGTCAGGCATGGCGTATACGTGGTCCGGACGGAACACCTTGATGCCCTTGTCGCGCAGAGTGTCGAAGGCCTGCGGTGTTGTCACCTCATGGCAGTAGAGGCGGTCGATGTATAATTGTGTAGGACCGTCCTCGACGGTCTGCACTACGTGCTTGTCCCAGATTTTGTCGAATAATGTGTTCATAATATTGTTGTTTCGTCTTTTATTAGGAATTCTAAATTATGAATTCTGCATTATGAATTATGAATTAGATTACAGTTTTGCAACCTTAAACTTGTTGATGGCCTCGATGTATGCCTCGATGGTAGCGTCCACGATGTCGGTGTTTGTGCCGAATCCGTAGTAGACCACGCCCTCGTGCTCCACCTGTACGTGCACCTTACACATGTCGTCGCTGCCCTTGTTGATGGCCTGTATGGTCATCTCCTTCAGCTCCATGTTGCGGTGGATAATCTTCTTCAGAGCGTTGACGGCAGCGTCCACAGGACCGTTACCCGTAGCGGCTGCGTCGAACAGTTCGTTTGCCACGCGCAGCGTGATGGCCGCCATTGGCTTCACGCCCTTACCGCAGGTCACCTGCAGGGCTTCCAGCTTCACGAGATTCTCGCTTGAGTCGGAAGAGACGCCTGCCAGCACGAGGAGGTCCTCGTCGCCGAGCTGCTTCTTCTTGTCCGCCATCTCGAGGAACTTCTTGTACATAGTGTCAAGCTGCTCCTGATTGAGGTCGATGCCGAGGATGTGCAGACGGTGCTTCAGTGCTGCACGTCCCGAGCGTGCTGTCAGTACGATAGCGTTCTCGTCGATGCCCACCTCCTTCGGGTCCATAATCTCGTATGTGCTTGCATTCTTGAGCACGCCGTCCTGGTGTATGCCACTGGAGTGTGCGAAGGCATTCTTGCCGACGATGGCCTTGTTGGGCTGCACGGGCATGTTCATCAGGGTTGACACCATGCGGCTGGTAGGCCATATCTTCTGCGTGTTGATGTTGGTCTCAATGCCGAGGTCGGGATGCGTCTTGAATATCATGGCAATCTCCTCAAGGGAGGTGTTGCCGGCACGCTCGCCGATACCGTTGATGGTCACCTCCACCTGGCGTGCGCCACCGAGCACACCTGCTACGGTGTTGGCAGTTGCCATGCCGAGGTCGTTGTGGCAGTGTGTGGAGAGGATAGACTTGCCTGCTGCGAAAGCGTCCACGTGCTCGTAGAGGTACTTTATCTTTTCCTCGTACTCACCCGGGATGCGGAAGCCCGTCGTGTCGGGGATGTTACATACGGTAGCACCAGCCTTCGTCACAGCATCGATGACGCGTGCGAGGTACTCGTTGTCCGTACGTCCGGCGTCTTCAGCGTAGAACTCCACGTCCTCCACGTACTTCTTGGCATACTTTACGGCAGCCACGGCACGTTCTATAATCTCGTCCGGTGTGGAGTTGAACTTATACTTGATATGCGAGGGGGAAGTGCCGATACCGGTATGAATGCGCTTGTGGCGTGCATACTGCAGTGCCTCTGCTGCACAGTCGATATCCTTCTCCACGGCGCGTGTGAGGGCGCAGATGGTAGGCCATGTGACGGCCTTTGAAATCTCAATAACCGAATTGAAGTCGCCCGGGCTGGAGATTGGGAAACCAGCCTCAATGACGTCCACGCCCAGCTGCTCCAGTTGCTTTGCCACCTGAATCTTTTCCACGGTGTTCAACTGGCATCCTGGTACCTGCTCACCATCTCTCAGAGTGGTGTCGAAGATAAATAATCTGTCTGCCATAATTTGTGTTTATATTTTCTTGTTCTGTCTTTATTCTGTCGGTACAACCCCACCGGGGCATTGGCATTAAAAAGCAAAAGCCTTTTTCGCTCCCTTGTGAGGAAGTGAAAAAGGCTTATGTATATCATTATAGCATCACGATTACTTGCACACCTCATCACTTCCTCTGTTTTGTAGAAGAAGGTCAATAATAATAAGGTTGCTAATGATAATGCTGTTATTTGCCATTTGTAGTTACGATTTTTCTAATCGGGTGCAAAGATAGTAATAATTTGTGGAACCAACAAATTTTTCTTTGGAAATCATCACATTACTACCACTTCAGTCGTCCGTACTTCTCCTTGTACCATATCTGCCATGCGTTTATCATGTTCTGCCACAGCACATACGCCCCCGGTGCAACGGCTGCCAGAGGGTTGAGGAAGGTGATGGTGAGCCAGATGCCCACGATGGTGTTCTTCTGTCCCAACGCCTGCCCTGCGCTGATGCTCATGCCGAAGAAGTGGCCCACCCACTTGCCTATACTGAACTGCGCCAACGCCACGAAGAGCGGCAGTATGAGCAGCAGTGCCATCGTCGTGCCTGACACGGTGGAGGTAAGTATGTTACGCACGGTCTCGCCGGAGACAATGGAGAGGTTGAAGCACCAGAGGTAGAAGCCCAGATTGTTGAACTGCTTGAGCCAATTCACGAACCTCGGCAGGAACTTTCTGCTCAGCAGGGCTGCCAGCAAGGGCACCACGAGCACCACCGTCACATTGCGGAACACCATTGCCGCTGCCGTCATAAACGTGATGTCAGCCCCTCGCTCCACCATCGGGAAGAAGAACGGGATGATGAACATGGTGCATACATTGGCTATGATGGTAAACGTGGTCAGCGAGCCGATGCTGCCGCCAAGTTTCTCTGTCACCACCACCACGGCTGCGGCAGTAGGACAAATGACGCAGATGAACACGCCCTCAAGTACCAGTTTCGTCGTCGGGTCGTCAGTCAGCGTTATAAAGAACACGAAAATGGCTGACAGCGTGGCACGTATCAGCTGAATGATGAAATGCCATACCTGCGGACGCATCTCGCTGATGTCTATCTTGCAGAACGTCACATAGAGCAGGACGAACAGCACGTAAGGGATGAAGTTCATCAGTTGCGGACCTACGGCATCGCCTATCGGCACCAGTGCGGGAGTACGCGAGAAGAGCAGGTAGACCGACGTGCCGAACAGTATGGCCAACGCCAGCGACCACCGCTTCAGAAATGGTATGATTTTCATTGCTACTTGATGTTTATTGTTGATGTTATCCAAAATCCGGTGCAAAGTTACAACTTTTTGAGATTTTATCCGTAACTTTGCCAGCAGTTATTCTTATAATGTAGCGTACAATCGTCAGATACGCCTTGAACTAACCTGAAAACAATGAAGAAACTATCCCACATTCTGCTCTGCACCGTCGTTGCGCTGCAGTCCCTCACGGCATCTGCCGGAGAATACCGCAACCCCGTCATCCCCGGCTACCACCCCGACCCGTCCGTATGCCGCGTGGGCGACACGTACTACCTCGTGAACTCCTCGTTCCAGTATTTCCCCGGCGTGCCCATTTTCCAGAGCAAAGACCTCGTAAACTGGGAGCAGATAGGCAACGTGCTTACTCGCGACAGCCAACTGCCGCTAAAGGGTGCCACGTCGTGGCTCGGCATCTACGCCCCTACCATACGCTATCATGAGGGGACGTACTACATGATAACGACCAACGTGGGAGGCGGCGGCAACTTCATGGTGACAGCCAGCGACCCGCGCGGACCATGGAGCGAACCCATCTGGCTGAAGCAACAGGGCATCGACCCGTCGCTATTCTTCGAGGACGGCAAGTGCTACATGGTAAGCAATCCGGGCGACGCTATCTGGCTCTGCGAGATTAACCCGAAGACTGGCGAACAGCTCACCGAGAGCAAGCAGCTATGGACGGGCGACGGCGGACGCTATCCCGAGGGGCCACATATATATAAAAAGGACGGCTACTACTACCTTCTCATCTCCGAAGGCGGCACCGAACTGGCACACAGCCTCACCATAGCACGCGCCCGCAACATCTACGGGCCGTACGAGAGCAACCCTGCCAACCCCATCCTGACCAACTGCAGCCGCAAGGGACAGACCAAGCAGATACAGGGTACGGGGCACGGCGACTTCGTGCAGTCGCCCGACGGCAACTGGTGGATGGTTCTGCTTGCCTACCGCAACTTCGGCGGGTCGTACCACCACATGGGACGTGAGACGTACCTTGCTCCCGTAGAATGGCGCGAGGGCGAATGGCCCGTCGTCAACAACGGTGAGGCACTGGACACCATCGTCACCGTCAGCGACGACAGATACAAGTCTGCTCCTGCACAATATGAGCCGCAAAACTCACGCACTCCGCTTGAACAGGCAAGACTGGAGTCAGAGGCCAACAAACTGAAGGCTGTAGGATTCTCCACCAAGGCGTTCGACACGTCCAGTCCCGAATGGATATACCAGCAGAACCCCATCGCCGCCAACTACACCTGGACTGACAACGCCCTCACCCTGCGCCCTCACGGCACACTGACCGAGAACAACCAGCCCACCTTCGTCGGTCGCAGGCAGGAGAAAGCAAACTTCGCTCTTGAGACGACAGTCCGCCTCCAGCGCCCAGCAAACTTCAGCGCCGGACTCTCCGTCTACCAAATCAACGACGGTCACTTCGACATCGTCGCCACTGCCAAGGGCATCGAGGTACGATGCAAACTGAAGAGCATCGAATACACCGCCGCCAGCGTCAGCGTGCCGACATCTAAAGACGTAGTACTGCGCATCACCAGCGACGGCACGATGTACCACTTCATGTATTCCACCAACGGTTCGGAATACCACGACCTCTGCAGTCTCAACTGCTCACTTCTGAGCACAGAAGTGGCAGGAGGCTTTACGGGCGTAACACTCGGCATGACTGCCGAAGGAGCCCCCGACTCAGGCACCGCCATCTTCAAAAGCTACAAGTACCAAGAGTTCGTACCTGTACAATAATACAACAATGCCCCATTATCCAGACTATGCTATGGTCTAAATAATGGGGCATTTATTTATTCCGCTTTCTTCCAGTCGAGCAAGCCTTTCCCCTCGTCATCCAGTTCGATGCCGAGACCGATGACCTCTCGCTTGTCTGCCTTGAAGGGGGTCATGTATTGGTTGGCGAGAATCTGCTGTACCGCTGCCTCCTTACCACCATTGTTCTTCAGTTTCAGCTCTATCACGTAGACGTACCGGGATGTCTTCGCTACCAGGTCGATTCTGCCTGTGGAAATCATCTTCTCCACTTCTACTTTCAAGCCGATGGCGTTGAGAATGGTGCTGATGATAAGCCGATAGCGTTCCTCCATATCCATCGAAGCCAACTTCTTGTTGCTGTAAGGCACGTCGGCAATGAGGGCTTTTAGCGACTTCATGGCATCCTCAATCTGGCCACAACCCAGTTGACGGTATAGTCTGGATTGAACAGCTTGAATTTCACTTTCTGCTCTCATTGTCAAGGCAGGGAGAACCATTTCGTAGAGTGCCTGTTTTACTTCTTCGTTGGGGAATCCCAAGATATAGCCAAACTCATCGCTCTCTTTGATTGTGAGGTAACCAGACTGATAGAGGAACAAGGCTGCACCACCGCCTGTCACATCGGATGACTCCAATATGTTGCGCAAGATGGGGCAATTCTCGAAATCGCCCATGCGAAGTTCGGCATCAGCAACAAACTTCGGTATAAGCGAGGTAGCCCCGGACGAAGCCCAAAAGTTCCCCAGTTCTTGGGTATTGAGTGCGTTGACCAGACTATATGGATTATATATGTCTACCATATTGCGCCGGCTGAAATGATAACCGTCATAGTAATCCTTCAACCTGTCATGTGTCTCCTGCGCAGACCAGCCATTGACTTTAGCCATTTCCTCCAACTCCGGTTGGAAGTTCTCTCCTATCTCCTCTTCCGTAATACCACAGAGGGCGGCATACTGCGGCAAGAAACTGATGTTGGTCAGATTGTTCAATACCGAGAACAGTGAAATCTGCGTAAACTTCGTTATGCCAGTGATGAAGACAAACTTTTCGTATTCGTCCGCATTCTTAAGCACAGCAAACACGGTACGGTACACTTCTGTACACCCACCGTGACAAGGAGTCTTCCACGAGTGCTGCAACGGCGCATCATACTCGTCTATAAGTACGACAGCAGGCAAGCCAGTCTGCTCGTACGCCTTAACGATGATATTTTTGAATCTGCTGGAATAGTCAGTCAAAGACAACGGCTTAATCTCATACTTCGCTTCATAGGCGGTGAAGACTTCGTTAAAGTATGATTGGATACCTTCCGGAGTGGCACCCGCCATGCTCATGTCAAGACGGACTACGGGATATGACTTCCATTCTTCCTCCAAGTCCATGATTTTCAATCCTTGGAAGAGTTCTTTCTTTCCTTCGAAGTATGCCTGTAGGGTATCGACAAGCAACGACTTGCCGAATCGGCGAGGGCGACTCATATAATTAAACTTGTCGCCGTTATTCGCCAATTCCCAAATGATGTCAGTCTTGTCCACATACAAGTAATCCTGCTTTCTTATCACATGGAACGACTGTATGCCTGCCGGTAACTTTCTTCTCTTGATGCCTGCCATAGTCTTACAACATTTATGTCAACATGGGAAAAGCTCCCACATTTCTTTCCGACGGCAAAGTTAAACAAAATAATTGGGAATGCCTAATTTTACTATAACAAAAACAAGACACTCCTCTTTTCGTAGTAACGACTGCACTGGTTTATCAATGCAGCCGCTGGCGGCGTTTGCTGTCTATAGTCTGCAGCACTACGGAGACGATGATGAGGAGAACGCCACACCAGAAGGAGCGTCCCACTTCCCTACCCTCGTTGAAGATTATCATGGCGAAGATGATGCTGTAGACAGGCTCCATATTGTACGACAGGTTTACCGTGAAGGCAGAGATGGTGCGCATGGCCTGCAGTTGGAAGAGGAAGGGTATCAAGGTGAATACCGTAGCGAAGATGGGCATATACATCAGGTCGTTGCCGGTGATGGCAATGGATGCTGACGGATTGAGGTGCAGGTAAAGGGGCATGAAGAGCGTCAGCATGACTACGCCCACCAGAAGCTCGCGCAGCAGGAGGTCGCTGCTCTTGATGCCTGTCTCGTGCTGCACCTGTTTGCCAAGTACCGACGAGAGGGCGTACACTACCGTGCAACCAAGTCCGAAGAGGATGCCCAGACGATAGCGTGGGTCGAAGCCGAAGATGAGCAGTATGCCCACAACGGAGAAGATGCTCAGCGCTATCTCCTGCACTCGCGGCCAACGGCGTTCGAAGATAGCCTCTATTATTGACGTACTGAAGCCGTCGAGGGCTATGCACACTACGGCAACGGAGACGTTGGACGCCTTGATGCTGGCATAGAAGAACACCCAGTGTATGGCAAGCGTAGCTCCGCAAAGGATGAACTTCACGTAGTGTCCCTTCCAAGGGACGTAGGTCTTGCTGCCCAAACTGGTATAACGCAACAGTGGCCACAATACGAGGGAGGCTATTATCATACGGTACCACACGAGAGGCACCTCCGTCAGCGTGATAAGACGGCCGAAGACTCCCGTAGCACCGGCCAAAAGAATGCCTATGTGCAGACGCACATAGGCATTTTCTTTAATATTAGTAAGTTTGCTCATTTATCTATTTCTTACAGCACGGCGTAACGTGCTATGAACAGCAGTGCAAGCACAATGGTGCCGATGCTCAGTTCGCGTACCTTGCCTGAGAAGATGTAAAGGATGACGTACGAGATGACACCGAGCAGTATGCCGTCGGAGATGCTGTATGCCAATGGCATGAAGATGATGGTGATGAAGCACGGTATGGCATCAGCATACTTTGTAAAGTCAATCTTGCTCATGTCCGTCACCATCATTACGCCTACGAGGAAGAGGGCTGATGCCGTTGCCTCAGAAGGGATGGCGAGGAAGAGCGGAGCAAAGAAGAGGGACAGGATGAAGCAGACGGCAACGACGAAGGCTGTCAGACCGCTGCGGCCACCAGCGTTAACGCCGGAAGCACTCTCCACGAAAGTGGTGACGGTGGACGTACCCAGAGCAGCGCCGGCAGCAGTACCGATGGCGTCTGCCATGAATGCCTTGGAGAGGTTGTGTATCTTACCGTTCTCGTCCATCATGCCGGCACGGCTGCTGACACCTACGAGGGTGCCGATGGTGTCGAACATATCCACGAAGAGGAAGGTGAAGACGCACACTGCCATGTCGAAGGAGAAGACGTTGCTCCAGTCCATCTGCCATACTATGGGCGCGATGCTTGGCGGCATGTCGAAGATGCCGCTGAAGTGTGTCACTCCGAGGGGTATGCCGATGACTGTTGTCACGATGATACCGATGAGGAGCGCACCCATCACGTTCTTCACGAGCAGAGCGGAGGTAAGGAGGATACCGAAGATGGCGAGCAACACGGCAGGTGAGTGCAGGTTGCCGAGTGCCACGTAGGTAGCCTCGTTGCTTACAATGATGCCGGAGTTCTTCAGACCGATGAATGCGATGAACAGTCCGATACCTGGCGCGATAGCAGTGCGCAGCGTTCGCGGCATGGCATCGACGATGAGGTTACGCAGACCGGTTAGGGTGAGGATGATGAAGAGGATACCCTCGATGAATACTGCCGTCAGCGCAAACTGCCATGTATAGCCCATGGTGAGGCACACGGTGTAAGCGAAGAAGGCATTGAGTCCCATTGCCGGAGCCAGACCGAACGGTAGTTTGGCATAGAATGCCATCACGAGAGTGGCCAGAGCGGAAGCAATGACGGTGGTAGTAAAGATGGCGCCCTTGTCCATTCCGGTAGCGGAGAGGATGGAGGGGTTCACTGCAAGGATGTACGCCATGGTAAGGAAGGTAGTGATACCTGCCACCACCTCTTTGCGTACGGTCATCTTGGCGGGGTCGAAGCCGAATAGTTTTGTAAGCATAGGAAACAGGAATGAATTATTTAGAACTGGTACTTAACAGCGATGGTCGGGTTGAAGAAGAACGTCTTGCTGCTGTTGGTAGGATAGATGAAGTCGTTAGACAGCTCCCACTCGGTACCTACGCTGAACTTGCCGTGCTGCTTGTCCTTGTTGATGATGTTGAACCAGAACTGTGGCTCGGTGATGAACACGAGACCCTTCTTCTGACCGTTCTCGCCGTAGCGTGGGGTGTAACCGTACCAGAGGTCAGCGAAACCTGAGAATGTGCAGAGACCCTTTGCGAAGGTGGTGCTCCATACGCCGGTCAGCTGGAAGCTGGCGATAGCTTTGCAAGTGCTGTTGGAGAAGTACTGCTTGTACATAGCCTGTACGGAGAATGTCTTGGCGAAGTTGGCGTTGTGCCAGTTGTAGGCAGGACCAACGAGGATGCACTGCTGGTAGCGGCTGGCGTACATCGGGGTGTACTTGTTAACGGAGAGACCGCCGTCATACTCGATGTGTGCTGCGAAACCGCTGCTCTTGAGGTTGGCGAAGGTGAACTCACGCGAAACCTCCCAGTATGCTGCGCCTACGCCGTCAGAGAAGTAGTCCATATCCACGAAGAAATAGGTGGAGCCGGTAGCGTCCGGGTGGAACATCTCTATGGTAGATGTCAGCTTGGGACGGTTTGACTCAGACTCAGAGTTGATGGCACGACCGAGGTCGTAGTGCAACTGGAAATCTACCTGTGCCATTGCCACAACGGCGAACATGGCCATAAGGGGAACGAGGAAAAACTTTTTCATTAGTTCGTGTCTTTGACTTTTTTATTGATAATTGTTACTTAATAGATTCGTATTCGTTGATAATCTCGTCAGACGGTTTCTTGCCGCAGAGAGATACTATTATTATTGCCAGTCCGGCGCAGATGAATGCCGGGAGGAGTTCGTAGATGCCCCATACGCCTCCCATGGGAGCCACGAGGTATTTCCACACAAATATCATTATGCCGCCCACTACCATACCGCTGATAGCTCCTGCCAACGTGGTGCGCTTCCAGAAGAGGGAGGCAAGCATCACGGGACCGAACGTAGCACCGAATCCTGCCCATGCGAACGACACGATGGTGAAGATGCTGCTCTCGGGATCCCACGCAAGGAAGAGGGCAATGACGGAGATTACAATGATGGTGGCACGTGCCACGTGCATTGACGTAGAGGCTGACACCTTGACGCGGCATACGTCGCGGAGAAGGTTCTCAGAGAATGACGAAGCGGCGGTGAGCAACTGCGAGTCGGCAGTGGACATGGTGCTGGCGAGGATGCCGGCAAGCACGATGCCTGCGATGAACGCTGCAAGAGGGCCGTAGGTGGCAAGTGTGTGCGAGAGGTCTATCAGGGTGCTCTCAGCTGCTGCCGTGGTGGTGTACATTGGCAGTATGCCGTTCTTGGCTACAGTATAGCCTACTACACCGATACCTATAGCCACGAACATGGAGATGAATACCCAAATGGTGGCGATGCGGCGTGAGAGCTGGATGTCCTCCTCACGCTTGATTGCCATGAAGCGCAGCAGGATGTGGGGCATACCGAAATAGCCCAGTCCCCATGCCATTGTAGATATGATGGAGAGGAAACCGTAAGGCTCTTCCTGACCAGTCTCGTTGTTGTGGACATTGAAAGCAGAGAGATATCCTGGCAGCGACTTGGCGTTGTCCATGACGCCCTGTATGCCGCCTGCCTGGTCGAGGGCGAAGACTACGATGATGATAAGTGCGAGGGTCATGACGATGCTCTGCACGAGGTCGGTGGTGGACACGGCCATAAAGCCGCCCATGATGGTGTAGGCTATTACGACGAAGGCACCTACTATCATGGCCTCATGGTAGCCTATGCCGAACAGGCTGTCGAGAAGTACGCCGACGGCCTTGAAACCTGCCGAGGTATAGGGGATGAAAAATATCAATATGACGATGGCGGCAATGGCCATCAGGATATTGCGTTTGTCGTGATAACGCTTTGAGAGGAATTCAGGCACGGTCACAGCGCCCAGCTTGATGGTGTAACGGCGAAGGCGCTTTGTGGTGAAATACCAGTTGAGGTACGTGCCAATGCCCAGTCCGAGCACAGTCCACAGCGGGCTGGCCAAACCAGTGATGAATGCCAGTCCGGGGATGCCCATCAGCAACCAAGAACTCATGTCGGAAGCCTCGGCACTCATGGCAGCCACGAGCGGACCCAACTGACGACCGCCTAAGTAGAACTCTTCTGACGAGGATGTGCGCTGACGGCTATAGTAATAGCCGATGTAGAGCATCGCTACAAGGTACAGCACAAAGGCTGTAATAATCATTGCCTGAATCACGATAATTTTCTTTTTTTACTAATACCTTTGGGGTGGTTCTATTTAACTACTTGTTCCCTGCGCGACAATTTCTGCCGTGCAGGGAAATTTTTATCTGTATACTTATACTATTCAACTACTGCCTTCACAGCTGGCTGTGGCTTTGGAATCTTATAGCCCAGTATGCCGACGATGCAACTCATTATCGGGCTGATAATGCAGAAGAAGCAGAACGGCAGATAGACTATTGTCGGGATGCCGAGCACGGTGCTCTGGGTCATGCCGCAGGCTGTCCAGGGGACGAGCACTGACGTCACCGTAGCGGAGTCTTCCGTAGAACGGCTGAGCAACTCCGGCACGTAGCCGCGCTCACGATATTCCTCCTCGTAGATGGAGCAGTTCATGATGATGGAGAGGAACTGGTCGCCCATGATGAGGTTGAGCAGACAACCGCTTATTACGCTGGAGCAAACGAGCGACGCCGTATTGCGGATGGAACGCAGCAACATTCCTGTCAGGCTCTTCAGCATGCCGCTCGCCACCATACATGACCCGAAGGACATGGCGCACAGGATGAGCCAAATGGTGTTGAGCATACCTGCCATACCGCGTGTGGCAACGAGGTCGTTGATGGCTTCATAACCCGTGTCGACGTTGGTGGACGTGTAGCACGTCTTCATCAGACCCATGAAGATGGACTTTGCCGACAGTTCTGCCTCACCCGAGATGCTGCTGAGCACGTCCGGCTGCAGTACTACTGCGCAGAGGCAGGCTGCAAGGGCGGAGAGGAGCAGCGTGATGAGCGATGGCACCTTCTTATATATAAGCCAACCCGTGAAGGCGGGCACGAGCATAGTCCAAACGGTGATGTTGAAGCCGTGGTCCAGTCCCGCGGTGTACATGGTCACCTCCATGGTGTCGCCGCTGTAGCAGATACCGAGTACGGTATAGAGCACGAGGGAGATAACCAGGCTGGGCACTGTCGTGAACATCATGAAGCGGATGTGCTTGAAGAGGTCGGCACCTGCCATGGTGGCTGCCAGCACCGTAGTGTCGCTCATGGGGGACATCTTGTCACCAAAGTATGCTCCGGAGATGATGGCACCAGCAGTGTACGGTTCAGGTATGCCGAGTGCCGTACCGATACCCATAAGGGCTATACCGATGGTGGCAATGGTAGTCCACGATGTGCCGGTCATCACGGAGATGATGGCGGAGATGATGCAGGCGCAGGGCAGAAAGAACATCGGCGACATTATCTGTACGCCGTAGTAAATCAGCGTGGGCACTACGCCGCTAATCATCCATGTGGCTGACATCATGCCGATGAGCAGCAGCAGGAGTATAGATACGCCGGCATCGCCAACGGTGGTCTTGATGCGCTCCTCGAACACCTCCCATTTCGTGCCGTATATGCCCATGGAAAGGGCGACACATACTGCGGTGGCCATCATCATGGCTACCTGCGAAGCACCCGAGAGGGCATCGTCAGGAAAGAGGATGAGCGCACTGGCAATGAGAGCGATTAGGAACAGTAGCGGCAGAAGCGCCACGAGGGGATGCGGATGACGGGGTGAAGCCATGGTATGATAAAATTAATAATTCATAATGCACAATGCAGAATGCATAATGCATTATGAATTATGAATTAATTAGAATGAGTATGTACCGCCGACAGAAACGGCGCGGTTGCCTACGCGGGTGTCAACGATGTCGTGCCACTTGGCCTCTACGAGCCAGTGCTTGTTGATTTCCTTGCTTGCAGCAACGTCAAGGTAGAAGTTTGGACGTGCGTAGAAACTGGTGTAGTTTGTGTATTCGGACATACGGCGGCTATTGTAGATAGCGTTTGCCGTAAAGCGCCAACCCTTGTTGAGGCTTACCTGCGGAGCGAGGTGGCAGCTTACCCAGTTGCTGTACTCAGCACCTACACCATATAAGTTGGTACGTTCCCAGTTGTAGTCTACACCTGCGGTGAGGCGGAGTACGCCTGCGTGTACGAATGCAGACACACCAGTGGTGAGGATATTGTCGTTACCGGCATTGGACGTTCCGCCAGAAATCTTCTTGTGCTCGTTCTTGACGAAGCTCATGAGGTTGAAGTTGTGCTGCTGGTATGTGTAGCGAACCTCTGAAACGTAGATCGGGCACTGATATGCTTCGTAGATGAATTCGCGCTTACTGCCAATAGTTCTAAAACAGTAGTCACTGCCTGACACACCGTAGAAACGGCGTGCAAAAGTACCCTGAATGGTGTTGTGATCGTCGACGTTGCACCATACAGAAGCAGTAAAGTAGTTGTTTGACGTGGTATGCTCCCAAGGTGCAAGGTCGTTATACTTAGTCAGTTGGCTCATCCAGAAGTGGTTGGTACGGAAACGGTCGCCTACCATCACGCCCCACTTGCCGCAGGTCCAGTCTACCTGTGCATAAACGTCCTCGTACGAGTCGCGGTCGGTATAGTCGGCTGGCACGTTCGTGCCGGCACTGTAACCAGCCTCAATACCGGCTGTCACGTAGATATTCTTGTGGATGAACGGGAAGCCGAACTCTACAAGTCCGTAAGGAGCTGTTGAGCGGCTGCAGGCTGTTCCTTCGTCTTTAGTGGTGTAGTCGGCAGCTGCCTGTACCATAGCGTATGCACCGTTGTCAGCCAGTGAGCGGGTGTAGCAGGCTGTTGCAGAAACGACACGTTCGTAGCGAGCAAACGGCTCACCGTTTCCACGCTCACGACCATACGTCTGTGTAGCCTGAAGCAGGAGGTTGTCCTTGGAAGTGATGTCCCAGTCTACATTGACGTTGGCATCCTCACGGGCTTCACGTCCCTTCAGAGATGTTCCGTCTGCATATTTATAAGCCATTTCACCTGCAACCATACCCTGAATCCATGCCTTGTCGCTCTGGTTGATGATGCGACCGAAAATTTCGCCGGAAGCCTGGTAGTCAGCCTCAACGGCCACCTTGCCGTGAGTGCCCTTTTCGTCCTTACGGAAGTAGAGGTCGATAACCTTCTTCATATTGCCAGAGCCCTTCATCACGCCAGGGTTGATGCAGACCTTAATCTTCTTGATCTCCTTAGCCTTGGTATTCTTCAGGAACATCTCTTCGTTCATCTGAATGTCGATGTTGTTGATACGCACGGTATAGAATCCCATATAGGTGGGGCTTGAGGTGGTGCGTCCGTTCTGAGACATAATCTCCGGGCACATCATGAGTACGTCGAGTACTGTTTCCTCGCCATTCAGTTCCATCTCATCAACGTTGATGATGTAGCGGTCTCCGCTGTGTTCGATAATCTTTGCATCTACTGTGGACGTTGCAGCCAGCATCGCTACGGCCATAAGTCCTTTTGCAATGTTCTTAATAGTCATTGTATCTTTTTAGTTTGTGCGCACACAGTTCTATGCTGCGCTTGATAGTTTGGAAATAAAAATATGGCTGCAAAGTTAGTAAAAAATATTTAAAAGGTTGATTGACAAGTCAAAAAAAGTGAATTTTCGATAATATTATGTACCTTTGCATTGACATAAATCACATTATCACATGAAAAAGCGACATATTGCTGTTTTTGACTTCGACGGCACACTGACAACGAAAGACACTCTCGTGGAATTTATACGCTTCACCTACGGCACTCGCCGGATGCTATGCGGCTTCCTGCGCTACGCTCATCTCATAGCCTTGATGAAGCTGCACCTGTACGACAACAGCCGTTGCAAGGAGCACGTACTGAGCTGGTTTTTCCGCGGAATGCCGTACAGCGAGTTTGAGGAACTGGGCATGCGCTTCGCTGCGCAGGCAGACAGTCTTCTTCGCCGCGACACCGTCGCCTTACTGCAGCGTCACATCGAAGCCGGCGACACCTTATATATAATAAGCGCATCGGCAGAGGAATGGGTGCGCCCCGTCTGCGAGCAGTTCGGCATGAAGAGCGAAACGATGCCGAACGGAATCGCCAAGGTCATGGGCACGCGACTGGAAGTGTCAGACGGCAAACTGACCGGCCGTTACGCCTCCCCCAACTGCTACGGCAAGGAGAAGGTAAACCGTCTCAAGGAGGTAGAGCCCAACCGCAACGACTATCACCTCACCGCCTACGGCGACAGCAACGGCGACAAAGCAATGTTCGCCTTTGCGGACGTGTTCCACAAGGTGTAAAGCAACTGGCGATTGGATAAAAGTAGTATTTCTTATTGGAATAAGCAATCGCCTGCACAAGATGTTCTCAAATATAAATATGCCTTACATTATGAATAATCCGTGCTCAACTTTCTTCTACGACCTTTCCGTCCTGCATCATCTTCAACAACAGACTTTGCGAGCTGACAACTTCCGCCGTGCTCTTCATTGTCAAGGCTGGAATCACAATCTTGTAAAGGGCTTTACGAACCTCGTAATTAGGGAATTTCAAGGTGTAAACCCCTTCCTCATAGTCCTTGATGGTCAGGTAGCCAGACTGATACAGGAACAGCTCAGCTCCCCCGTCTGAGACATCGGACGTCTCCAATGTGTCTCTGTCGATGTAGCAGTGGTCGAAATAGTCCAGTCGCAATTCCATGTCCCCGACGAACTTAGGCAAGAGCGACGTTGCACCGGATGCTGCCCAGTAGTTCTTCAAGTCCATATCGCTCAGGGAATTGATGAGACTGAATGGATTGAATACAACCACCATGTTTCTGCGGCTGAAGTGGTAGCCGTCATAATATGCTTTTAGCTGCGCAATGGTTTCCTCCGTATTCCATCCGTTCTCACAGCCCATTTGCTTTATCTCAGGCATGAAATTGTCAAGAATCTCCTGTTTGGTAATGCCGCAAATGGCAGCAAACTGAGGTTCGAAGCTGATGTTGCTGAGGTTATTCAGTACAGAGAAGAGCGAGATTTGTGTGAACTTCGTGATACCTGTGATAAACACAAAACGCTCATACACATCGTCTGCTTTAAGTATTGCAAAAACGCTGCGATATATCTCCGTGCAGCCACTGTGCTCCGCTGTCTTCCAAGAGTGTTGCAGGGGGGAGTCGTATTCGTCGACAAGAATGACAACTTGCAGTCCTGTCACTTCGTAGGCCTTTCTGATGATGGCGTTGAAGCGGTCTGCCAAGGAGTCGTCGGGATGTGTTTCCACATCGTATTTTTTCTCATAGTCCCGGAAACAGTTGTTCAAATATGACCGTACGCTATTTGCAGTAGCTCCCCCTCGGCTCATGTCAAGTCGAATGACTGGATAATGCACCCATTCTTTTTCCAGCTCCGTTATCTTGAGTCCTTCAAAGAGGCGTTTCTCTCCCTCGAAATAGGCTTGCAGCGTATCTACCAGCACCGACTTACCGAAGCGGCGAGGGCGACTCAGGTAATGGTATTTCTTCTTGCCTCTATGGGTAAGTTCCCATATCAAGTCCGTCTTGTCCACATATAGAAACCCTTTCTCTCTAATTTCATAGAAAGACTGAATGCCTACAGGTAGTGCTCTGTCGTTTGCGTCTGTCATAATCTCCATTTTGTTTGTTGCGTACTCTGCCCCTTTGTAGTTTTGAGCGAGTATTTTGAATGCAAAGGTAAAACAAAATACATGAAAAACAAAGGGGACAAAGAAAAAATATCCACGGATTATCTCCTCTGAGCCGAAAAGAAACACTTTTCTTATCCGTCACATCCAGGATTCTTGGCTTATATGCCAAAAAAACATAATTTATAGCCGTTTCGCTTGCTTATTCCAATAAGAAATACTACTTTTGTCCAATCGATTGGATGAATTCTGTGTAATTTTATCCAATTGAATGGATAAAACGTGAGGTAAATCATCCAGTTCGTTGGATGAAGGTGGTATTTCCAGTGTAGGTAAAGTATAAAAATGACAAAAGATGGATAAATTGTTGCTTGAGCGAATCATGCTCGAAAACCAAAGGGAGGTGGAAGAGCATGAAGTCGTGCCCCGAAACGTCTCGTTCGAAGGGTTCGACAGATATGTACTGGTGGGTATCAGAAGGGCAGGTAAGTCTTACTTGCTCTACCAGCAGATGCAAAAGCTCCTGTCCGAAGGACACGACTGGAGCGAAATGCTCTACCTCAACTTTGAGGACGAGCGTCTGGAGGGCTTTACTGCCATGGACTTCAACCTGATTCTTGAAGCACATTTCGAGATTTACGGCAAACGCCCCATGCTCTTCCTCGACGAGATACAGAACATCGCCGGATGGGAGAAGTTCGCACGTCGCTTGGCGGACAGCAAGTATAAGGTCATCATCACGGGAAGTAATGCCAAGATGCTCAGCTCCGACATTCAGACCACCTTGGGCGGCAGATACCTTCCTATACAGGTCTATCCCTACAGTTTCGGGGAGTTTCTGGATGTACATGGCGTACAGCACGACAAGCTGTCGCTGCTGACTACTGAGGGAAAGGCGATGGTGATGAACCGTCTGAAAGACTATTTCCATCATGGCGGCTTTCCCGAGGGGGCGTTGATGAAGACCAAGAGGGACTATCTGCTTAGCGTCTATCAGAAGATATACCTGGGCGACATAGTTGCCAGAAATGGCGTTTCCAATGTCTTTGGTCTGAAAGTGATGATCAAGAAAATAGCGGAGAGCATCAGACAACCCATCTCGTTCAGCCGCATTGCCAATATCATTTCTACCACAGGCACCAAGCTGAGCACTACGTCTGCCATCAAGTATATGGAGTTCATGGAAGCCTCATGGCTCATCAGCAAGGTTACCAACATTGCCTCCAAACTGGCGGACAAGGAGAGCAACGCCAAATACTATTTTTCCGACAATGGTATTCTCGACCTGTTCTTGATGGATGCTGACACAGCCCTCTTGGAAAATCTCGTCGCTATCAACCTGATAAGGAAATACGGTAGAGAAGATGCTGTATTTTTCTACAATCAAGGTGTGGAAGTCGACTTCTACATCCCAGAGACGGAGACAGCCATCCAAGTATCCTTCTCCATCCGTGACGAGGACACCCGGCGGAGAGAGGTAAAGGCTTTGGAAGCCTTGCCGAAAGTGTTGCCCTGCAAGGAGCGTTACATCATCACCTACGACGAGACGGACGAATGGCAACTTTCAGACTCAGGCATCGAGGTGATACCCGTGTGGAAATGGTTGCAGGGATAATTTGTGTCTAAAAAGGCTACAAAGCTAATGAAAATGTTCAAGTTGCCTTACACTTTGCGGAATACGTCCACAAAGCGTAAAGTACTGTTAACAAAGCAGATAGAGTGTCAACGTTACAGGGTTCTCCCCAAGCCGCGGGCATCGACTCCCCAAGCCGTGGGCATCGCCTTCTCAAGCCGCGGGCATCGGATGCCCAAGCCGCGGGCACTTCCACGTGTATTTGAGCCAACAATGTCACCCCTAACAACAATGCCACTTTGATGCCACTTTGATGATACTTTTATGATACTTTTATGATACTTTTATGATACTTTTATGATACTTTTATGATACTTTTATGATACTTTTATGATACTTTTATGATACTTTTCGGTCTCAAACCGAGAAGTATCATCTTGTTTAAATAGCAACCAGTCAAGATGTTACCCCCGCCCTCATAAATTCAAGATGATACATTGAGACTTTTTTCGAAAAAAGGAAAAATATTTTCATTAGCTTTGCAGCCTTTTCAGAAACAAATTATCCCAGCAACCATTTCCACACGGGGAGCACCTCGATGCCTGAGTCAGAAATCATGCTCCTCCACCTCCCTTTGGTTTTCGAGCATAGTTTGCTCAAGCAATAATTTATCCATCTTCTGTCATTTTTATACTTTACCTACACAGGAAATATCATCTTCATCCAACAAACTGGATGATTCATCCTACGTTTTATCCAATCGATTGGACAAAAGTAGTATTTCTTAATGTAATAAGCAAGCGAAACGGCTATAAATTATGTTTTTTTGGCAGATACACTGGAAAGTTAGAAGAAGGTCAGTCGAATGATGAAGAGATAGGTACTCGGGGAGAGTGTGCGCTT
>CAVCKM010000120.1:0-5576 GCA_963602765.1 Alistipes putredinis
ATGTCTGACAGCAGAAATATCCGTTTCAAGACTGTCGTGGAATCTACGAATACTCCAAGGGAAGACGCAGAGTTTTGGATGGAAAAAGCTCCAAAAGATTCAACTTCTCGCTTGAGATTGATAAACGAAAATCAGGGTAGTTTTTTGGGGGAAGAACAGCTGAGGCAACACGGTTTCAAGGGAGGTCGCTCCTTACAGAGACCGATGTATAAGAATGAACAATTAATAAACTATATACAAGAAAATTTTTAAGCAATACAATGATAACATACAATGCAGACGGCGTGAAAATGCCAAAACTGCGCCGACGCGACACTTCGGCGTGGATAAAAGCAGTGGCTGCTACATACGGACGCAGGGTGGGGGAGATAGGTTACCTCTTCTGCGACGACGAGAAGATACTCGAGGTGAACCGCGAGTACCTGCAGCACGACTACTACACGGACATCATCACCTTCGACTACGACGAGGACGACATCATCAGCGGCGACCTCGTCATCTCGCTCGACACCGTGAGGACCAACGCCGAACAGTTCGGAAAGACGTACGAAGAGGAGCTGTACCGCGTCATCATACACGGCATACTGCACCTCTGCGGCATCAACGACAAGGGACCCGGCGAGCGCGAAATAATGGAAGCGGCAGAAAACAAGGCTCTGGCCTTGCGTCAGCAAATGGCGGCGAAAGAATGAAAAATATATAAAATTCACACGCTTTTGTTGCACAAGTCACAAAAACTCCGTACTTTTGCTTGCAAAATGTCAAATGGACAGCTTTGCTGCCAAACAAACAAGTAAAAGAATGAGACAAGTTGATAAATTAGACAAGAAGATTCTTGCCGTACTCTCCACCAACGCGCGTATGGCGTTCAAGGACGTGGCAGACCTCTGCGGCGTCTCGCGTGCCGCTGTCCATCAGCGTGTTGAGCGACTGAAGGAAGAGGGCATCATCACGGGTAGCGGATTCTCCGTCAACCCGAAAGCCGTAGGCTACGGCAACTGCACCTACGTGGGTGTCAGACTGGAGCGCGGCTCCATGTACCGCGACGTGGTGAAGAAGCTGGAGAAGATACCCGAAATCGTCGAGTGCCACTTCACCACCGGACCGTACACCATGCTTATCAAACTCTACGTGAAGGACAACGACCAGCTAATGGAACTGCTCAACGGTACGCTGCAGGAAATCGACGGCGTCGTCTCCACCGAGACACTCATCTCGCTCGACCAAAGCATAATGCGCGAGGTGCCCGTACACATCGACGAAGAATAACTTCGACGTACACACCCCACTTACCCTCCCCATGAGAAACTTCGACATAGCATCACTGACCGCCGCTGCCTACGCCCGTTTCCCCGAGGCGCAGGAGAGACCCGTCATCGGCATCACCGCCAACCACGAAGGCATCGACGCCACACTGCGCGAGGCATACTGCCGACAGATAGTGGCGGCAGGCGGCACACCACTCATCATACCAGCCATCGACGACGCAGAGGTTATCATCAATACCCTCGACCGTCTCGATGGCATTGTTCTTTCCGGAGGAGGAGACTACAACCCCCTCTGGTGCGGCGAGGAACCGTCGCCAAAGCTGCACAACATCAACGCCGTCCGCGACCGGGCCGAACTCCTCACCACGCGCCTGGCATACAACCGCCAGATACCCATGCTCGGCATCTGCCGCGGCATACAGACCCTGGCAATGGCACTCGGCGGACACGTCGAACAGGACAACAGCCACCGCGCCACGGTGAAACACTCGCAGGACGCCGACCGCGAGGAACCCACCCACACGGTGATGCTCGCATCAGACTCCACGATATATACTATATATAATAAGGAGAAGATAGCCGTCAACTCCTTCCACCATCAGGTGGTGGACGAACCCGGCAAGCACTTCCGCGCCACGGCGTTCTCCACGGACGGCATGATAGAAGCCATCGAAAGTACAGAGCACAAAGCCATAATGGGCGTACAGTGGCATCCCGAATGGCTCGAAGAGGACGGACTGCCGCTCTTCCAATGGATAGTGGCACAGGCGGCTGAATACCGCAAGGCGTGCCGCATACACGACCGCCACCTCATACTGGACACCCACTGCGACACACCCATGTTCTTCCATCAGGGCGTGGACTTCACGCAGCGCGACCCACGTATCCTCGTGGACCTGCACAAGATGACGGAGGGACGGCAGGACGCCACATTCATGGTGTGCTACCTGCCACAACCGAAAGAAGACAAGAGCTTTGCCGACCTCGTACATTTCGATGTGCAGTCGCCCATGGGCTACGCCGACTTCATCTTCGACAAAATAGGGGAGATTGTCCGTCGCGTGCCGGACTACCTTGCCTTCGCACGCACGCCCGACGAGATGCTTGCCAACAAACGGGCAGGCAGGAAGAGCATCGTGCTGGGCATAGAAAACGGTCTTGCTCTCAACCACGACACAAAGAACATAGCCCACTTCGCCCGGCGCGGAGTGACATACATAACGCTCTGCCACAACGGCGACAACGACATCTGCGACTCCGCACGCGGCTCTCAGACGCACGGAGGAGTGTCGGAGTTCGGCGAAAAGGTAATAGGCGAGATGAACCGCCTGGGCATCATGGTAGACCTCAGCCACGCCGCCGAGAGCAGTTTTTACGATGCCCTGCAGATGAGCCGCACCCCGATAGTCTGCTCGCACTCCAACTGCCGCGCACTCTGCGACCATCCCCGCAACCTCACCGACGACCAGCTGCGTGCCCTGGCAAAGGCAGGCGGCGTGGCGCATACCACGTTCTATCCCGGTTTCCTGAAACAGTCAGGCACCGTGCTCCCCACTTCCTTAAACAAGACGACGGAAGCGGACATCCTCGATGCCGTGGCACACTTGGAGCACGCCATCAGCATCATGGGCATAGACCACGTGGGCATCGGCACCGACTTCGACGGCGACGGCGGTGTGCCAGGCATGGCAAATGCGGCGGAGATAATCAATTTCACCAAGCAACTGCTCCGACGCAGATACTCCGAGGAGGACATCAGCAAGATATGGGGCGGAAACTGGCTGAGAGTGATGGCGCAAGTGCAGAATGCCGCATGCCAGTAACGCCCTGATACATCCTATTATAACATACATTATCCACATCCCTTTTGACTATGCAAAAAAGACTTCTTCTCTCCCTCGTCATACTGGTAACGGCAATGGTTACCGCCGTAGCACAACCCAAGACCGGCACTACCGTGCCCGAACTGGCATTGCCCACACAAAGCGGCACCACGCTGAAGCTCTCCTCCCTGCGGGGAAAATACGTAGTGCTCGACTTCTGGGCCTCATGGTGCGGCCCTTGCATGAGCGGAATGCCGGAGATGAAGAAGAGCTACGCCAAGTACAAGGGCAAAGTGGAGTTTCTCGGCGTAAACTGCGACGACAACGTAGCCGACTGGAAAAAGGCTGTCAAGGCTGCCGCCCTCCCATGGAAGCACGTCAACTACAACGGCAATATGCAGATAATGAAAGCCTTCAACGTCAGCGGTCTGCCCACGAAGATTATCGTTGACCCTAAAGGCAAAGTGGTCTACAGCTGCGTAGGCGAAATGCCGGAGTTTTACACCAAGCTAGCCGCCATACTGAAGTAGGGACAAGTAGTCTCCATGGCATCACGAACTGCGAAGGAAGGCGCAAAAGTTGACAGAGGTGTTGGGGGCATCTGCTGAAATGTGATTTTATCCGCAAGTACTCAGCCATTGGCAAGAGTGCCCCGCCTATTTTTCTGCGACGGGGCGGACAGTTATGCCGGAGCAACGGTAGTTGGTGAAGATGTACTCGAAGTTGTAGTCGTTGTTCTTGCTGCCGTTGCTAAAGAAGAGGGCGTAGCCGTAGCTGGAGCTGTCCGGGTCGCGCGAACTGGACCAATAGTAGCCGACCTCCAACTGTTTGTAGGCTTTATCTTCGCTGTGGTAGCCCGTAGCGGGAAGAAATATCGAATTGGTATTGCCAGTTGTTGGACCGGTAATCCTGTAACCTTTGAGGGAGCCGCTGTCTGCGACCTTAGTCCAAGTGAAACCGGCAGTAGTATAGAGTTTCTCACACTCGTCTCTGGTAGGTATGCGGCAACCATTACCCCAGTTCCGTGTTGCTGCGTCGTCCTCAGCTTCGAGAGTTTTCTTGTTGTCAGTTTCGTTGTACTTGGTCATGGAATAGATCGCAGTACCATACCTGTAAGTACTCCATTCATAACCGTAAATCCCAAACGTAGCCATATAAATATGGTTAAAACACAACAATAGTCTGATAATAAGTGGTAAAATGTTTGCTCATATCAAATAAAATGGTTACATTTGCAATGTAATACATTATAGATATGGCAAAAACGGGCTACAACATAATCGAAATCACCCAGTCCAAGACTGGAGTTACCTATCTTTATGAAGATTATTCATATTGGAATAGTGAAAAGGGATACTCTACACACAAGCGAAAGTCCATCGGCAAGATAGACGAAAACGGCAACCGCATATACAACAGTTACTATCTTGAGAAGCTGGCAGCAAAGGCACGAGGAGAAAACGTAGAGGAAAGGCGGATAAACCCTACCGTCAAAGCCAAGACAGGCATCTCCACCGTCGTAAAGGAACAGAAGCCAACCGTCCATGAAGATAATGCCGAGGACAGTCCGGTTGTGTCGACTACCGTGCTTTTGGGTCAAAAGATGGTGTTGGACAAAGCCTGTGAGACAACCAAATTGCGCAAGGCGCTTTCCTCAGCATTCACACAGGAAGAGGCAGACTCCATACTTGCACTTGCATACTATACGGTCTGCCAGGGCAAGGCGTTCAGCCGTTCGGCAGACTGGCTTGTAGAACGCGGCTATGCAGACCTGGGACTCACATCGCAGAGCATCTCCGTATTGCTCGCACAACTTACCGATGACAAGGTCAATACATTCTTCAAGGCATGGATTGGACAGCAGACCAAAGGTGACAGTATGCTCTTTGACATAACAAGCATCAGCACATACGGGAAGGGCAACCTCTATGCAGAGCGCGGGTACAACCGTGACCATGAGAACCTCGAGCAGATAAACATGTCGTTACTGACATCCGTAATCACGGGGTTGCCCATGTGGTACTGCATCACCCCGGGAAGCATGTCAGATGTTGTGGTGTTGAAGTACGTTTTGAAGATGTTGGACAAGCTGGGCATCAGCAAGTTCACTTTCTATGGTGACAGAGGGTTCTACAGTGCAGACAACCTGCAGATGATAACGAAGCGCGGCCACAAGTTCACCGTGCCGGTTCCTTCGTCTGTAAGCTGGCAAAAGGATATGATATCCGAGAACAAGGCTACAATGTTGTCACCGAGGAATGTAATAGAGCTTGAAGATGGCTCTATAATATACGGAAAGACAATATACAAGATGTCGGAATATGGCCGTACATACTATCATATATATTTTGACCCAACACGCAAGAATAAGATTGTCAATGATTTCATGCACCGTCTACAGAGATGTAAGTGCGAGCTTGAAGCAAACGAAGAGTTTGAGAAAAACAAGCACATGTACGAGACTTACTTCATCGTCAAGGACACC
>CAVCKM010000121.1:0-5268 GCA_963602765.1 Alistipes putredinis
GCTTACCTCCAAAGGCCTCCGTATTGAGCAGATGGCAGCTGAGTTGCAGGAGCGTCACAACCCAGGCTGGAAGAAGCATTAGTCTAAACTGGAGTTTCCCAGCTCCCCAGCTATTTGTAAACGATTATGAATTTTGAAAAGATACCATGCTAATCAATTATAACAAGGTGGATGTACGCCACAATGACGGTGAGATTGCTCTTTCCGAAGTGGAATTCCACGTAAACGACGGGGAATTTATCTATGTCATTGGCAAGGTCGGCTCTGGCAAGAGTTCACTCCTCCGCTCCTTATATGGAGAACTTTCTGTCAAAGGAGCAAACGAAGCGACTGTATTGGGACGCGACATGATGCGTGTCAAGCGAAGTGAGATACAAGCACTACGCCGCGAGATTGGCATTATCTTTCAGGACTTCAAACTCCTTCACGACCATACCGTATACGGAAACCTGTCGTTCGTGCTCGAAGCAACAGGGTTGAAGGGCAAGGAACAGCGTCGCCAACGAATAGAGGAGGTGCTAAGGGCCGTATCGATGGAAGGTACAGAGAATAAGTACCCCTATGAACTGTCCGGAGGCGAACAGCAACGCATAGCCATTGCACGTTCACTACTGAATCGACCCAAGGTGATACTGGCTGACGAGCCAACGGGAAACCTTGACCCCGAAACGGCAGAAAATATAGTAGGACTCTTCCGCGACATTGCCAGTACGGGGTCTGCCGTAGTGATTACTACCCACAACATGCAACTCATGGACCGCTATCCTGGCATTGTGTACGAGTGTGAGGACGGACATCTAAAGGTTAGGTCTTAATAGACATATAGTGAAGAATAGATTAACAATAAAAAATTAAAACAATACATAGATGAAAGTAATGAAATTCGGCGGTACGTCCGTCGGCACTCCTCAGAGAATGAAGGAAGTATCGCAGCTCGTAACCAAGTCTGGCGAACCGACCTTCGTGGTACTCTCTGCAATGTCTGGTACGACCAATTCACTTGTTGAAATCTCTGACTATCTGTACAAGAAGAATCCCGATGGAGCTCAGGAAGTCATCAACAAGCTTGAGCAGAAGTACATGGGACACGTCGAAGAACTGTATTCTTCCGACGAGATGAAGAAGACTACTGCAGAGTTCCTCCGTGAGAAGTTCGACTACCTCCGTTCTTTCACAAAGGATACTTTTACCTCCTTCGAAGAGAAGATTGTTGTTGCACAGGGTGAGGTGCTCTCCACCAATATGGTAGTGAACTACCTGAAGGAACAGGGCGTCAAAACCGTCCTTCTTGACGCATTGGACTTCATGCGTACCGACAAGAACGCTGAGCCGGACATGCCGTACATCAAGGAGCACCTTAAGGAAGTGATGGACAGCAACCAAGGCTACCAGATTTACATCACTCAGGGGTTCGTTTGCCGTAATGCATACGACGAAGTGGACAACCTGCAGCGTGGCGGCTCCGACTATACTGCTTCCCTGATAGGTGCTGCCATGACAGCAGAAGAGATTCAGATTTGGACTGACATCGACGGTATGCACAACAATGACCCGCGTGTTGTAGAAAAGACTGATGCCGTACATCAGCTGAACTTTGAGGAGGCTGCAGAGTTGGCTTACTTCGGTGCAAAGATACTTCACCCAACATGCGTACAGCCTGCCAAGTTTGCAGGAATACCAGTCCGCATCAAGAACACAATGGACCCGGAGGCTGACGGTACCGTCATCGACAATGTACTCGTGCGCGGTAAGATAAAGGCCGTAGCTGCAAAGGACAATATTACTGCAATCAAAATCAAATCTTCACGCATGCTCCTGGCTACAGGTTTCCTGCGCAAGGTATTTGAGATTTTCGAGACTTACAATACGCCAATTGATATGATAACAACGTCTGAGGTAGGTGTAAGTGTAAGCATTGACAAGGCAGAGAATCTGACCAAGATTGTTGATGAACTCAAGAAATACGGTACTGTTACTGTAGACGCGGACATGTGCATCATCTGCGTAGTCGGTGATTTGGACTGGAGCAACGTAGGTTTCGAAACGTTGGTTACAGAAGCCATGCAGAACATTCCTGTCCGCATGATCTCTTACGGCGGCAGCAACTACAACATCTCGTTCCTCATCAAAGAGTCCGACAAGAAGAAGGCATTGCAGAGTCTCTCGGCAAAGCTCTTCAGCTAAGAGACTTTTGCCTTTAGATATTATTCTTCAAACAACACAAAAAACAGATAAACATACAGATATGTCTTTCCCTATAGAGAAATTCAAAGGACTGGAGACGCCATTCTATTACTACGACAAGCAGGTGCTCACCGATACGCTTCGTGCTATCGGCGAGCAGCTTGAGGTGCATCCAAATTTCTTCCTTCACTATGCCATCAAGGCAAATGCCAACATTGACGTGCTGAAGGAAATACAGAAAGCGGGATTTGGAGTTGATGCTGTCAGCGGCGGCGAGATTCAACAGGCTCTTGACGCAGGTTTTGATGCTTCAAAAATAGTTTATGCCGGAGTAGGAAAGGGCGACTGGGAGATTAACCTCGGTCTTGATGCCGGTATCTTCTGCTTCAACGTAGAGTCGCTCGAAGAACTCCACATAATAAACGAGCTTGCCCAGAAGAAGGGAAAGGTGGCACGTGTCTGCTTCCGTATAAATCCTAATGTTGGTGCACACACACACGCCAACATCACTACGGGGCTTGCCGAGAACAAGTTTGGCATTGCAATGGAAGATATGGAGACGGCCATCAACGAGTCAAAAGAACTCGAGAATATAGAATGGCTCGGACTGCATTTCCATATCGGCAGCCAAATTCTTGAGATGGACGACTTTAAAGCACTCTGCTCGCGCATCAATGAATTGCAGGACCGACTTGAAAAGCAAGGCATCAATGTGAAGATTCTTAATGTGGGTGGTGGTCTCGGAATATCTTATACAGACCCTGACGGCGAGCCGATACCTAACTTCAAAGACTATTTTGAAACTTACGCGGCTAACCTGCAGATGAGACCTGGTCAGCAGTTGCATTGTGAATTGGGCCGAGCTGTAGTAGGTCAGATGGGGTCGCTTATCACACGCGTGCTGTACGTGAAGAAAGCAAAGGTAAAGCAGTTTGCCATTGTTGACGGCGGAATGAGCGACCTTATACGTCCAGCTTTATATGATGCGCATCATGAGATACAGAACCTGACGAGCGATGCTCCTGTAGAGAAATACGACGTTGTAGGACCCATTTGTGAGTCAAGTGATGTCTTCGGAAAAGACGAGATGCTCCCAGCATGCCATCGCGGAGACCTCCTGGCCCTTCGTTCTGCTGGAGCATACGGTGAGATAATGGCTTGCCAGTACAACTGCCGCAAGTTGCCTAAGGCTTATCTAATGTAAAATGTTATTGATTTCAACTAACGTATTGATAATTATGGCGGTGTTACTGTTGCTTGCAATAGTAACTCCGCTTTTTAGCCCTTTCTCAAGAAGGGTGAAAGATGCGCGTAGCGACACATTGAAGTCGTCTGCGCCTCCAGTCAGCATAATCTTGACAGTACATGATAATGCTTCACGTTTGGAGAAGGTCTTGGATGCATATCTGAATCAAGACTATGAGCCCTATCAACTTATAGTGGTAATTGATGAGTATGACTCAGCTTCAGAAGATATTCTTAAGCAGCGTTCAGACAATTCCCACTTGTACTACACGAAACTACCGGAATCATCACGCTATCTTAGCAGGAAAAAACTTGCCATCACTTTAGGCATGAGAGCTGCGAAGTATGAATGGGTCATTGTTACTAGCGTATACTGCAAACCGACTCATGACGGATGGCTGAAGGCTTTCGCCTCTTACATGGACGATGAGCACAACATGGTTATGGGAGTGACGCCATTTGAAGAGAGTACTCCGAGTGCATGGAGGTTTCAGAATTTGCGTATGATGCTTTATGATTTCCAAACAGCAGCGAGAAAAACGGCGTATAGTACAAACCAGTCTGCCGTGGCGCTTAAACGCGATGAGTTTCTCGCCCAAAGTGGGTTTGCGGGAAATCTGCAGTATCAACGTGCAGAATTTGAATTCCTCGTCAACAAATTCGCAAAGCCTAAAGAGGCTGCTTTGGCACTTTGTCCGGACTCGTGGTTGGAGCAATGTGAACCCACGAAGAAACAATGGATGTACAGACAGATGCATGCTCTTGATTCCAGTTGTGACATGAAGAGAAGGAGTTCTTTCAGAATGATATGTAATTTTGAATTACTTTTAAACAGTCTGTATAATGTCCTAACTGTCGTAGTACTATACGTTACGTCTGTATGCCTGTACAACTATGTTGCCGCTCATAAGCTGGCCTTTGAGGACTTGCTGCGCAATTCAGATACAGTATCTTTTCTAACCATTTTGGGATTGACTCTGCTGTTTTGGATTTTGTCTTATGTAGAAAGTGTGATAGTATTCAAACGCACGATACTGCATTTCGGACAAACGTCGGCATGGAGTGCTCCAATTCGTCAACTTTTTGTCGTATGGGAAAAGCTGATGTGCCGCATTCAGTACATGAGTACCGATAAATATGATTTCAGAACCCACAAAGTTTAGATGATGCGAATTCTTCATTACATGTATGATCCACAAACGAGTGGAGCTACTCAGATTGCTCTTCGTTTGATTGTCGCCACTGCAAAGCAGATGGAGGCGACACTGGCTGTTAGTGTCGTACAGCCGGACGAGTTCTGCCAGCAGTTAGCTTCACTTGGTGTGAGAGTATTAGTAATGAATGACGATATCAATGCCACACTGTCACAACTGGGTCCGGACGTATTGCACATCCACGGATGTTGGTCTAAATCTGCAGCAAATGTGCAGAAAGTGGCGCGTAAGAGAAATATTGTAAATTGCGTGTCTGTCTATGGGGGAATGTCGCCAGAAGTCTTAAATGTAGACTTCACGAAGAAACGTCTCCTTCCGCTCGTTTCATACCAATGGGCAACGGTAAGACTATGCTCCTCTGTAATCGCAATTACTCAAAAGGAGAAAGACGATTTGGTGGCGATTAAATGTACACGAAGGATCGATGCAGTCACAGATTCTGTTGTAGGGAAGAACTGGTCTGAACAAGAGATGCAGGAATTGAGTGTCAATCTGTTGAAACTTTATCGCAAGTCCTCAGATACTTTCTATAGAAAACTGTTGACTGACGAAGAAAAAAGACTCGTTGACAGGATTGTCAAGGAAGAATTCTTTATGAAAGTCTGCCCTCAGCCAGATGACAGTC
>CAVCKM010000122.1:0-2242 GCA_963602765.1 Alistipes putredinis
ATTTTTTAGGACTTTAATTGCCGTTAATTGACCATTAATTTTATCCATTAATATTTATTTTTTCATTAATATTATTTGTCAGTATTTTCTTGTGGTATAGAACACCGGGTGCATATTTCTGTCTACAATGTAGCACTCATTTGTCGCTTCGTCATATGCCCAACGCTCTCCTACCAGATGGTCTTCGCCGAAGTTTATCAGTAGTCCCAACGGCTTTTTACTCAGTCTTAAATAGTTGCACAACTGGCTTCTATGGTCTGCCGTTAGTTCTGACACCGACTTTAGTTCGAGTATGATGTCTCCAACGACGAAATCCATTCTATATCGTTTCTCCAGTACGTGTCCCTTATATTTGCATAGCAATTCAACCTCCCTTGCATGGGATACGCCCATGTCTGTCAATTCCAACGACAAGCATTCTTGGTATACAGGTTCGAGCAGTCCCCAACTCAACTCATTGTGCACCTCCATGGCCGCACCGATGATATTGTACACCAAATCTTTATATCGTTCTAAATTCAACATAGGAGTTCATCACTATAAGTATGGATGGATAAAAATAATATTAATGGATAAAATTAATGGTCAATTAACGGCAATTAAAGTCCCCCAAAAACATCCATTGGCGTGTCCCAGCCCCAAAGAATCCATTGGCGTGTCCAGCCGCCAAGAGTCCATTGGCGTGTTACCCGACGCAGCCCTCGAGGCTGACGCTGAGGAGTTTCTGTGCCTCTACGGCAAACTCCATAGGTAGCTTCTGGAGCACCTCCTTGGCGTATCCGTTAACGATGAGTCCTACGGCATCCTCGGTGGAGATGCCTCGCTGGTTGCAGTACATCAGTTGGGCTTCGGAGATTTTTGATGTCGTCGCCTCATGCTCCACCACCGCCGTGTTGTTGCGTATGTCCATGTATGGGAAGGTGTGGGCACCGCAGTGGCTGCCCAGGAGGAGGGAGTCGCAGGAGGAGTAGTTGCGTGCTCCTGCTGCCTTCGACGTGGCGCGCACCAGACCTCGGTATGAGTTCTGCGAGTGGCCTGCCGAGATGCCCTTGGATATTATGGTGGACTTCGTGTTGCGTCCCATGTGTATCATCTTCGTTCCCGTGTCCGCCTCCTGATAGTTGTTCGTCACGGCTACGGAGTAGAACTCCGCCACGGAGTTGTCGCCGCGGAGTATGCAGGAAGGGTATTTCCACGTGATGGCAGAACCTGTCTCCACCTGCGTCCACGAGAGTTTCGACGACTCGCCGCGCAGGTCACCGCGCTTGGTGACGAGGTTGAGCACTCCGCCCTTGCCGTGCTCGTCGCCGGGATACCAGTTCTGCACGGTGGAGTACTTCACCTCGGCGCGGTCCTTGATGACAATCTCCACGATGGCGGCGTGGAGCTGGTTCTCGTCGCGCTGCGGTGCGGTGCATCCCTCGAGGTACGAGACGTATGCGTCGTCGTCGGCAATGATGAGTGTGCGTTCAAACTGTCCTGTGCCCGCCGCGTTGATGCGGAAGTAGCTGGACAGCTCCATGGGGCAGCGTACGCCCTTCGGGATATAGACGAACGAGCCGTCGGAGAACACTGCGGAGTTGAGGGCGGCGAAGAAGTTGTCGCGGTATGGCACTACGCTGCCCAGGTACTCGCGCACCAGGTCGGGGTGCTCCTTTATGGCCTCTCCGATGGACATGAAGATGATGCCCTTCTCCTTGAGGGCCTCCTTGTATGTTGTCTTGACGGATACGGAGTCCATGATGGCATCGACGGCAACGCCGCTCAGAGCCAGACGCTCCTCGAGGGGTATGCCGAGTTTGTCGAACGTCTTCTGCAGTTCGGGGTCTATCTCTTTCGGTCCGTCCTTCTTCTTTGCCATAGGGTCGGCGTAGTATGATATGGCCTGATAGTCAATCTCGGGCACGTTGACGTGTCCCCACGTGGGCTGCTCGAGGGTCTGCCAGTGGCGGAATGCCTCCAGGCGGAACTCCAGCATCCAGTCCGGTTCGCCCTTCTTCTCGGAGATGAGCCGCACGACGTCCTCGGTGAGTCCTACGGGTATTATGTCGGTGTGCACGTCTGTGGTGAAGCCATATTCGTACTTCTGCTCCGCCACTTGGCGCACGTATTCATTCTTTGGCATCTTTATCGGTTGTATATATAGTAATGTTCAAAAAATAACTTGAGCAGGTTTTGTACCTGTACGGGCTGAAAGCCCAACCACTCCATAGCCCAGGGCAACGCCCTGGGTTTCGTTTGC
>CAVCKM010000123.1:0-12185 GCA_963602765.1 Alistipes putredinis
TCTTGAGCAGGGCGGACAGCACGGTCTTGGCGATGCGCTCGTCTTCCATAAGGAATTTGAACACAGAGTCGTATATCGGGTTGGCAACGGTTATCTTCATGTCTTTTCCTCCATTGATGCAATTTCGTGGGCAAAGATAACACTATTATTTGGAACGGCAAAGAAAACTACCACCTTTTTAGGGCAAAACTCGACTGCAGGAAAGATACCAGTTTATGCCCGCGGCTTGGGAAGACGATGCCCGCGCCGTGAGAACCCGATGCCCACGGCTTGGGCACACGATGCCCGCGCCTCGGGCATGAGGGAATTGTTTTGGTGATACTTTTATGATACTTTTATGATACTTTTATGATACTTCTCTGTCTGGGGAATGAAAGTCTCACCGTGCGCATGTTGTTGATAATTAAGGTGTTATGGTGTTGTTAAAGATTTGGAAATGAGACTTTGAGACTTTTTTCTGAAAAACAAAAAAAAGTGGCGCATCACGAAGTGTGATACGCCACCTTTTATCGTTTTGGCATTTTTGCAAGTTATAGGTTCTTTCCTCAGGTACTTGCAGTAAGCGTTGTCTTATGCGTCGAGCTTTGAGAACTCCTCGAAGCTGATCTCCTTGTGGTCGAGAGAAACGATTTCCTTCAGGGCCTTCATGAGCTTGCGGTCAGCAGCCTGGTTGATGAACATGTCAACCTGCTCCGGCTTCTTCAGCATCTCCTCAGCGTAGTTGTCGATGTACTCGTCAGGGATGTTTGCCATGCCGTACTGTGCGAACTGTATGCGGGTCATCTCCTTGGCCACTTCCTTAACGTCGGCGTCCTCAACCTTCACCTCGCACTGCTCGAGGAGCTGGTTCTTTGCCAGGTGCCATGTGAGCTCCTTGATGCTGGCCTCGTAGTTCTTGTCTACGTACTCCTGACCCTTGTCGGAGTTGTTGGCGAGCATGATGCGCTTCATGATGTCGTCGGCGTACTTCACTTCGCCTACCTTTGCCTCAACGTACTTGCGGACGTCAGCGAGGAAACGGAACTCAGAGTTTGCGTCGAGCTGCTCCTGCAGACCCTCTGCTACCTTTGAACGGAAGTCAGCCTCGTCCTTTACTTCGCCTTCGCCGAATACCTGGTCGAAGAGCTCCTGGTCAACGGCGTGCTTCTTGTAGCGTGTGATTTCTGTTATCTGGTATGAGAAGTCGGCTGTTACGTTCTCTGCGTCCTCCTTGGAAATCTTGAGGAGAGAAGAGAGCTCTACGGTGCTCTCTGGGTATGCCTTCTTAGGGTTGAAGGTGATGATGTCGCCCACCTTGGCACCGTTGAAGAGAGCCTTCTGGTCGTCTACCTTGATGTATGAAGGCATGAGGACAGCCTCGGAAACGGTGATGCCGCCTTCCTTGGTGCTGCCGTCTTCGTTGAGCTCGCGGATGTCGCCCTTGAGCATGTCGTTCTCTTCGTAGGAGTCAACCTTCTCGTAAGAGCCGGTGCGGCTAGCCAGAGCGTCGATCTGCTGGTCGATCATCTTGTCGTCAGCCTTAACGTCGTAGTATGCAATCTTGTCGTCGGCTGAGAGCTTGGCGTCCATCTCTGGAGCCACAGCTACGTCGAACTTCAGAACGTATGGTGCAGGAGCGTCGAGGTCTACAGGCTCTTCACCGAGGTGTGGCATAGGCTCGCCGAGCATGTTGATCTTGTTCTCCTTGATGTAGCCGTAGAGCTTCTCGCCCACGAGGCGGTTGATGGCGTCTACCTTCACCTGTGCGCCAACCTGACGCTTGATGAGGCCGATAGGAGCCTGACCCGGACGGAAGCCGGGGATGTTTGCCTTCTTGCGGTAGTCGTTGAGTGCCTTGCGGACGTTGTCCTGGTAGTCAGCCTCCTCGACGGTGATGGTCATCAGAGCGCTGATCTTCTCTGGATTTTCAAATGTAATGTTCATTTTGTTGTTTATACGGTTTTGTTTTGCTTGTTTATGCTAGTCTGTTCCGCGTGCATCTAGGGCATAGACGCACTTTAGGGTGCAAAGTTACTAATAATATAGGAGAAAAACAAAACGTTAAATGTTTTTAACAACCTTTGGGTTAATACATTTTGGAGATTATGTAGTTGGCCCATGAGGTGGGTAGTAGTCGTTGCAGCAGTACGAAGACGTGGTACATGAAGCCGATGGTGGAGAAGCATGGCGGATTCTTCATCTCGGCGAGGCGGTAGAGTTCTTTTGCCATGCTCTCCGGGCTGAGTCCGTGCTGTTCGTCGTGCTCCATGGTGCTGACGGCCTTCTGCATGTGCGGATAGATGTCCATGCCTTCCATGCTCTTGTTGCGTGCGTCGGTGAAGCCAGTCTTTACGTCGCCGGGCAGCAGGCATGTCACCTTTACGCCGAAGGGGCGCAGCTCGTTGCGCATGGCGAGTGCGAGGCTGTTGAGGGCCGACTTGGTGGCGCTGTAGAAGGCCTGAAAGGGTAGGGAGAAGAGTCCCATGAGGCTGGTGACGAAGATGATGGTGCCGCCCTGCTGCTTGCGCATGTAGGGGATGGCGGCCTGTGCGATGTTGAGCGAGCCGAAGAAGTTGACGTCGAACTGTCGGCGGGCTTCCTCGAGGGTGGTGAACTCTACGGCACCGGAGATGCCCATGCCGGCGTTGCTGACGAGCACGTCGAGGCGTCCGTCCGTCTGGATGACGTGGTCGACGGCGCTACGGCACTGTGCCGGGTCGGTGACGTCGCAGTGTATGTGGGTGATGCCGTCTGTGCTCTCGCCGTGGCGCGAGAGTTCATATACTTTGTAGCCCTTGGCTGCAAAAAGTTCGACGGCAGCTTTGCCAATGCCAGAGCTGCCGCCGGTGAGGATGAGAACCTTTTGGTAATTCATAATGCATCAATTAGAACCAGTATGCAAGGCCTATCTGCCATGCGTTGGACTTGGCTGAGATGCCAGAGAAATCTTCCGATACAAATTCTGCAGTCTTGCCGCAAGCGATGTTGTAGTTTGCCTTTACTTCGAGGTGTGAGAACAGTGTGGTACCGATGCCGACGTTTATGCTGAACTGGCTCTTCTTCATGGTCCAGCTTGTCGGGCCGTCAGCAAAGTTGAATGCTATCTGTGGACCGGCAAAGAGGAATATGTCTGCCAGCGAGCCGAGTCCCCAGCCGTAGCGTACGTTAATGGGAATTGCCAGTGAGCGTGTGGTGAGGTCTGCACCGGCAACTTCTGCCTTGCGCTGGTCGTAGAGAGCAGAACCGTCGAAGCTGAGTCCGATGAGCGGCAGGGTGAATTTCACTGTAGGACCGACGTAGAAACCGGCACTGTTGGACTTGAAGTTGTCCATTGCACTTTGTGACAGCGAGAGGCTGGTGAGGTTGACGCCGCCGCGCAGACCGAACTTGAAGCCCTGTGCCTGTACGGAGATTGCCGTCAGCATTGCCACGGCAATAATGAGTAGAGTTTTTTTCATCAGATAGATACTTAATTAAATGTTATGGTTTTGAGAGACTTAGTGTCTTTGTCTTCTTACTGTTATGCGTGCCGGTGCTGCGCCGCTGTTGCTTTCCGTGCGGCGGTTGGAGCGTTTCTTCACCGTCGTGGTGCTGCCGGAACTGCGTCGGTTTGCCTTGCGGGCTTTCTTCGCCGCTTTGCTGTCGATTTCCGCCTTGGCGATGGAGTCGAGAGAGTCCTTGCGGGCCTTGTCGCCCCAGATGTTCTCCTCGAAATGCTTCAGCTCGTCCTCGATGCGCTTCTGCTCCTTTGCCATGGCGGAGTCGGTGGGGCAGTACTGCGCCAGTGTCTGTCCGAGCATGTTGTTGGTCTTGTATATCTTGCCCGAGTAGAGGTTCTTGACGAAATAGTCGTCGATGCTCATGGTGGCGGCGTTGTTGATGTCGCTTGTCATGATGGTCTGCTTGGTGAGGAAGGGGGCAGCGTCGGAGTACTTCACCCAGAAGAGCGGGTATTTGGAAGTCCCGTCGCCGAAGTCGTCCTCACGCACCATGATGGGGCAGAGGGCAATGACCTTCTTGTGGAACGTGGCACTCTTCTGGTCGTAGTAGGCGGACTCCTTGATGTAGTACGACTTCACTTCGCGCGAGGGGATGTCGGAGTTGTCCAGCTTCAGTTTGCCGTCCTTGCGCTCGTAGTAGATGTGGTAGTTGTCGAGCAGGGCGAGCGGCTTCACTACGGCATCCGCCTCGAAGGACTCGTTGCCGTCCAGACGGTATTCGTACGCCTTTACCTGTCCGGAGAGGACGAGTTTGAAGAGGTACGTGAAGAGGTTCATCTGCGTACTGGTAGGTTCGACGGGATAATATAGTCCGGCGTTGGCTCCCTGTGTGACGTCAACTTCGCGGTAGATGTCGCGGCGCCATACGACGTCCTCGTCCATCTGCTGTGCTACGGGGTAAGACAGTTGTGCGCGTACGGAGAGCGTGTTGGCGTTCTTCTTTTGTGCGGCGGTTTGCTGCTGGCGTCGTGCGGCAGGTTGTGCGCTGGCGTCAGTAGTGACGTATGTGGAAGCTATGAGGGCAACGGTGCCGAGTAATAAGTGAAGACGCATGGGCGTATGTGTGGTGTTTTACGTTGTTGGGGTTTGTATTATTTCACGATGATTTCCATCGATGCAGGCAGCTGGCGCTGGATGCCGTCGGGGCCTACAGCGTGTATGCGTGAGATGTAGAATCGCTTCGAGCGTGAGAGTTTGCGGAAGGTGTCCTGTTGTCTCTGCGAGAAGGACGGGCCGTTGGAGACGATGGGCACGGCGTTTCCCATGTTGTCGAAGAAGACGGCTTCGAAGCCTGTCACCTTGAACTCTATGTCGAGCAGTCCGTCGTCGATGGCGGCGCGTATGCCGGAGGCGGTGAGCAGCGATGCCTTGGCGAGGTTGCCGCCGCGGAAGCGGTTGTCGCCCACCTGTATGTATGCTGTCGGGTCAGGCAGTTTGCGCACGTGGAAGGTGTACTGTCCCATCTGCTGTGCGCGTCCTGTCTGGAGGCTCGACACGGTGATGGTCACGTCCTTGCCCACTGCCGTGGGGCGTGCTATGTATTTTCCGTTGCCTACGGGAGTCAGTGTGCCGCCGGACATGGTGGCAGACACCTTGTTGAGCGGAACGCCCGGGATGGAGACGCTTATCGGATTGCTGAACCCGGCGTAGAGCACGTTCATGAGGTCGGCGGAGACGGTGGCGGAGGGGTCTACGACGGTGTATTTCTGCGAGAAGTCGCGGCGCAGCACGTCGCCGTTGCCGTTGCGCATGGTGATGTAGCCGGTGAGGTTGAAGTCGCCCGTGCGTCCGGCGATGAATTCGTATGTGTTGTTGCGCAGGTTCATCTTTCTGCCGCCGATGAATATCTCGGGCTGCTGCGTGGTGTCGATGGCTGCCATCACGATCTGTGCGGAGAACTTGTCGCCGCGCACTACGGTCTGTGCGTTGGGTATGACGAAGGCGGAGAGCTTGTTTACGCGTATGTCCTTTGCGTCGATGTTGCCTGCCAGTGCGTGCAGCATTTCGCCTTCGGCGTAGCGCACGTCGTTCTGCAGTTTGGAGAGCAGCGTGACGGCAGCTGCCACGGGCATCTGTTCGAACATATACTCCTGCCAGTTCTTGCCCAGTGCCTTTGCCTTGGGCGAGACGGTGGTGGATAGGTTGTCGGCGATGACCTTCTGCAGACGCTCGTCGTTGACCATGCTGGTGGCGCGGTAGCGGAAGTCCTCAATCATCTTCTGCAGGCGCGGTCCCTTGCCACGGCCCGGCGAGAGCATCACCTGTGCGGCGGCTTCGAGGTCCTCCTTGTTCTGTATGTTGTTGATGTCGCCTTCGTCTCCGTCCGCTTCCTTGACGATGGCCACTTTGATGTCTTGCGCGAAGTTGTAGAGCTGGTCGCTCATCTTCTTCACCTCCATGGCCTTTGCGTGCCACGCGCGTACCTTTAGGGGATTGCTCTTCATCTGCGCTTCGAAGTCGTCGTAGATGCTGCTGTTTTCCTTTGTGGCATTGTCGGTGGAGCGTTTGAGACCTTCTTCCACGATAGAGAATCCGTTGAGCACCTCCGTGGAGACGTTCATGGCGAGCATTGCCATGAGCACCACGTACATGAGGTTGATCATCTTCTGTCGTGGGGAGAGCGGTCGTTTCTTTATTGCCATACTTATGATTTTACTGCGTTGGGCAAGTTTATGATTTTACTGCGTTGGGCATATTGACGGTCATGGCTTCTATCATGCGCATATAGATGGCGTTGAGCTCTTTGATGCGCTCAGCCATGAGACGTGTCTGTTCGTTGATGGAGTCCTGTGTGGTGATTTGCTGTGAGGCGGACTTGAGCTGCATCTCGTAGACGCGGCTGATGCCCGTGAGGGTGCGGTTGAGGTTTTCCATCTCTTCGCTGTCGGTGGAGAGTCGTGCGCTCTGTGCTGCCACCTTCTCGAGCATCTCGTTGAGTTCATTGAGGCGGTCGACGTATGTGGTGGTGGCTGTCTCCATGGCTTCCGCTGTCTCCTGACTTACGGCAGGGGCAGGTGTGGTCACTGTGGCTGCCGGTTGCACGTCGAAAGTAATAGGTGCGTTGCTCTGTACCTGTGGTGCAAGAACTGGTGCTGGGCTTTGCTGTTGTGGCGCAATTGGTGCTGTGCTTTGCTGTGCAATAGGTGCTACGTATGCTTCGTCCGTTTCCGCCATGTGTGTGTCGAGCGGCATGTCGATGGTGGTCTTGTCGAACGGACGGTCGAAGGCAGAGATGAAGAACACTACTACCTCCGTGCCCATGCCAATGAAGAGCATGACGTTGGCGCCGGGGAGGTGGGTCAGTTTGAAGAGTGTGCCGAGGATGACGACGGCGGCACCCCACGAGTATGCGTAGTTGAGGAATGTCTGTCCCGGTACGCTGTCCATCCACTTCTGCAGTAGGTAGACGATGTTTATTTTGCTGTATTTGGTCATGGAGATAGTATGCTAGTTATACGTGTTACCTTTTTTTCTTTCCCTTGGCGTTGACGCTGGTGGAGTTGGCAAGAGAGCGTACGCAACGGAAACCGATGTAGGAGCGTGGCTGGTTCTGGTATTCCCACGTGCGCCATGCGGAGCGTATCTGGCTCTCAGGGTCTTTCCATGAGCCTCCGCGTACGGACTTCTTCTTCAGTCGGTAGGGGTCTTCCAGTGCCGCCTTGTACTCCAGTTGCGGGTTGAGGTCGTTCATGGCGTCTGCTCCAGCTTCGGTGTAGACGGTGGAGGTCCACTCCGCCACGTTGCCTGCCATGTCGTAGAGCCCGTTGGAGTTGGCGGCGTAGATGCCCGTCTTGCTCGTTATGAGGTTGCCGTCCTTGGTGTAGTTGCCTCGCTCAGGTTTGAAGTTGGCGAAGTAGCAGCCGTCCCCGTTCTTGACGTCCTGGTTGTCCCAGGGGAACTCCGTGCCGTCCTTGCCTCGTGCGGCGTACTCCCACTCAGCCTCTGTCGGCAGTCGGTAGCGTTGTATGTAGCGTGCTGCTCCGCCCAGTCCCTTGAGGAGGTAGTCTGTGCGCCAAGCGCAGAAGGCGTTGGCCTGTTCCCATGTGACACCCACGACGGGGTAGTCGCCGTAGGCAGGGTTGGAGAAGTAGTTGCGCAGGTACATCTCGTTGTCGCTGTTGGTGAAGTCGTTCACCCAGCATGTGGTGTCTGGGTATACGTTTACGATGTACGTGTTGAGGAAGTCCCACGGTCCGCTCAGCGGGCGGTCGATGGTCTGGCGTACGATGCGTCCTTCGTCGTCGATGTATGCCGTGTCTTTCGAAATCATGACGACGGCGTTTGGGTTTGTGGCGATGTCCGTGTTGAGGTTGCGCTCGGCGGCGTTGATGCGGTTTTTGCGCAGTGCGGCAGTGACGTAGTCGTACACCTCGTAGCGGTAGTTCATCTGGCTGGCGTCGAGCATCTTCTCTCCCGTCACGGGGTTGACGGTGTAGACGCTTTCGATGGCGCGCTGCTCGTCCTCGTTAGGCTTGCGCGGCAGTGCCTTCTTCCAGTTGAGGTGCGGGGTGACGGGGTCGCCGTTCTTGTCCTCTGTTATCATGTATGTCTCGTCGCCGCCGTAGGCAGGGTCAGCGAGTCTGGTGCGTATGATGCTATCGCGCACCCACATGACGAACTGCTTGTACTTGGCGTTGGACACTTCGTATTCGTCCATCCAGAAACCGTCGACGGAGATGTCCTTCGTCGGGGTGTTGGTACCCCAGAGGGAGTCCTTCTTCTCCAGTCCCATGCGCAGCGAACCGCGGTTGACCATCGTCATGCCGTACGGGGTAGGCTCCTGGAATCCTTTGCCGCCGCCGGTGCCGGTTACTTCTCCGCCGCGTGTGGATTGCGTCAACTTGCCGCCGAAGCATCCTGTCAGCAGCAGTGCCAGCGTCATGCAGGCAAGGGGAAATGTTATCTTTCTCATTATTTTGGTGTTTCGTTGTTTTGTGGTGTCGTCTGTCTGAGTCGGCCACTATAGTGTTCTTGTCGTTTGATGTCTGTTTTTGCCTTTCTTGCCGAGGTCGATGTCCATCTGGTATCCGACGCACAGCTCGTGCGAACCGTTTTTCATCCCGACGCCGTTGGTGTAGAACTCGTACGAGTAGCCCAGGATGACTCCGTGGAACGTGGCTCCGATGAGTGCCGTGACGGATATTGTCGGACTGTAGCTGAAGCCGGCGTAGAGCATTCGCTTCTCGTTGGTGTATATCAGTCGGCCCGTCACGTCGGCGCGGTATGAGGAGAAGTCCGAGCGCACCAGTGCCGACGTGGCAACCTTCAGCGTCGGGTTGCGCAGTTGGAAATTAACGCCGCCCGTGGCGAAGTAAACTCCCTTGAGCTTCATCTCGTTCTTGTCGCCCAGCAGGATGGTGGGGTAGGTGAGGTGCTGTCCGGAGATGCCGGCGTACCAGTTCTTCCGTTGGAAGTACACGCCCAGACCGAGGTCGAAGGCAGCGCCGTTGATGTCCGTTCTGGAGGAGAAGACGGGGTCGCTCTCGTCCGACACGTCCACCTCCGAACCGCGGAACTTCTCGCTCAGCATGCCCAGTTGCACGCCTACGGAGATCCATCCCTTCTTGCCCATGCGGCGGCGCATGGCATACTGTGCAGCTATCTGTTGGGTGGTGAAGAGTCCCAGCTTGTCGCTCATCAGCTGCAGTCCCACGCCGTGTATGGTCTTGCGTGTGGCGAAGGGCATGTCGCCCGAGATGTACGCCGTCTGCGGCGCGTTCTCGTAGCCTGCCATCGACATGGCGTACGCTCCCGAGATGTTGAGCTTTGCCTCCTTGCCTGCCGCAGCAGGGTTGAAGTGCGTCTGCATGTCGTAGTAGTGGGCAAAGTATGCGTCGCCCTGTGCGCCGGCGTTCTGTGCAGCCAGCGCCGTCACTGTAGTCAGTATGGCGATTCTTAACCCTTTCACGCTTAAAGAAACGCCAATCTTGTCCTTTTATTATATAATAATGAAAAACGTGTGTTAATAATACTTAAAGAGTGGGTAGTCTGAAATATAATTAGTAATTTTGGCGAAGAATGACAAAACCACTAAATATCACCCAAACAAAACAATGAAGAACATCTCTCTCGACATCACAAAGGCGCAGCAGTTTCTGCCTGCTGGCGCAGTAATGGCTTACAAAGAAAAGGTAGCTGAGGCTCAGAAGGGTCTCGAAGAAGGCACCGTACCAGGCAACGACTTCCTCGGTTGGCTTCACCTCCCATCGTCCATCACCCCTGAGTTCATCAAGGAGGTAAAGGCAACGGCAGAAGTGCTCCGCTCGAAGTCGGAGGTAGTGGTAGTGGCAGGCATCGGCGGTTCGTACCTTGGTCCACGCGCCGTCATCGAAGGCATCAGCAACTCCTTCGCATGGCTCATACAGGACAAGAAGAACCCCATCGTAGTGTTCGCCGGCAACAACATCGGCGAGGACTATCTGGCTGAGCTTACCGAGTATCTGAAGACGAAGACCTTCTCTATCATCAACATATCCAAGTCCGGCACCACCACCGAGACAGCCCTCACCTTCCGTCTGCTCAAGACTCAGCTGGAGGCACAGGTGGGCAAGGCTGCCGCCAAGGACCTCATCGTAGCCGTGACGGACGCCAAGAAGGGTGCTGCCCGCACCTGCGCCGACAAGGAAGGCTACAAGACCTTCGTCATCCCCGACAACGTGGGCGGACGTTTCTCAGTGCTCACTCCGGTAGGCCTGTTGCCTATCGCCTGCGCCGGCATCGACATCGAGCAGCTCGTGGCAGGTGCACAGGCCATGGAGAAGCAGTGTGGCATCAACGTACCTTTCGAGGAGAACCCGGCTGCCATCTACGCTGCCACCCGCAACGCTCTCTATGCCGAGGGCAAGAAGATAGAGATTCTCATCAACTACCAGCCAAAGCTCCACTACTACGCAGAATGGTGGAAGCAGCTCTTCGGCGAGTCAGAGGGCAAGGACGGCAAGGGTATCTACCCGGCATCCTGCGACTTCACCACCGACCTCCACTCCATGGGTCAGTGGATACAGGAAGGCGAGCGCACCATCTTCGAGACATGCATCTCCGTGGAGAACCCGGAGAAGAAGCTCCTCTTCCCTCACGACGAGGAGAACCTGGACGGTTTGAACTTCCTTGCCGGCAAGCGCGTAGACGAGGTGAACAAGAACGCCGAGCTGGGCACACGTCTGGCACACGTCGACGGTGGCGTGCCGAACATCCTCATCTCCATCGAGCGTCTCGATGCCTACAACTACGGCCAGCTCATCTACTTCTTCGAGATAGCCTGCGGCATCTCCGGCCAGCTCCTCGGAGTAAACGCCTTCAACCAGCCTGGTGTAGAGGCATACAAGAAGAACATGTTCGCCCTGCTCGAAAAGCCGGGTTACGAAGCCGAGACAGCTGCCATCCGCAAGCGTCTGGAGGCAGAGTAGTCCACGCTCTGAGCAGTCCTACATAGATATACAAAACAAGGCTGTCCAACACTTGCAAGTTGGACAGCCTTGTAGTACTTATATATAGTATTCACACTCCTTCCGTCAGTAATCTGCGTAGGTACAGGTGAGGATGCCGTTGTTGTCGCTTTTGGTTACCAGCGGTGTCATGGAAAAATCAAGGATGCACTTGATGCAAAACTGATAAAAGAAGAAAATGCAGAAGGGAGCAATCGACATAACTATATACCATATTGGGCGTAAGGCATGTAACCACCATGTAACTGGCATGTAACTGAGATATGATTGGCAAACAAAATTAATATGACTGAAAAGAACAATATACCACAGTTCGTGAATAGCGACTCATTTATGGCAGACAAGAACTATGTAAAGTGGCTGTCTGACTTGAAGAAACGTTTCCGTATGGCGCAGCTCAAAGCTGCCGTCAAAGTGAATACGGAAATGCTCAAATTCTATTGGAGTTTGGGCGAGGACATTTGCGAGAAGCAGAAACAATATAAATGGGGCGCAAACTTTATGAAAAGGCTAAGCCTTGATTTACGTTCAGAGTTTCCTCAGGCAGAGGGATTCTCTTGGTCAAACCTCTATAAAATACGTAAATGGTATTTGTTCTATTCTTCACACATTGATTTTTTGTACCAAGCTGGTACAAAATTACAAAAGGTGGATAATGCAACAACCCCAATGCCCGACTTGCTGCTTTTTGTGCCTTGGAGACACCAAACGGTTATTGTTTCCAAGTGCGACACGATAAACGCTGCAATGTTCTATCTCAACAAAGTAGTCGAGGGCAACATGAGCCGTACAGAATTGGAGAATGTTGTTAAGGCGCAACTATATGAGCATACAGGCAAGGCTTTGAACAACTTTGATGTAACATTACCGCGCCCTCAAAACGAACTGGCAACAGAGATTATAAAAGACCCATACAAGTTGGACTTCTTCTCATTGCCAAACAAGTTCAGCGAAATAGACTTAGAGAACAAGTTAGCCACAAATATTACTCGTTTCCTTTTGGAATTGGGTAATGGATTTGCGTATGTAGGTCGGCAGATGGAACTTGATACCCCAAGTGGCAAGTCTTATTTCCCCGACATGATTTTCTATCATACCCGATTGAAATGTTATGTGGTGGTGGAATTGAAAATCGTGGACTTCATGCCTGAGTTTATTGGTAAGCTTAACTTCTACGTTTCGGCTGCTGATGAATTGCTTAGAGGGGAAGGAGACAATCCAAGCATCGGTATCCTTCTTTGCAAGGACAAAGACTCATCCG
>CAVCKM010000124.1:0-49777 GCA_963602765.1 Alistipes putredinis
AACCTAAAAAGTTACTTACATCGATGAGACTTTTATGAGACTTTCATGAGACTTTTTCGGTATTTTGCAAGAAGTCTCATCGTTATTAAATGTCTACTATTCAATCAGATAGAGCACAGTAAAAGTTCAAAGATGATACTTTGAGACTTTTTTCAAAAAAAAAATATTTTACACATCACTCAAATCATTTTGATAAAGTATCGATGTACTGTCAAGTCATCGTCAAGTTCTGGGTGAAAGGCCGTAACAAGCATATTCGCCTGTCTTGCAGCCACTTTGCGTCCCTCATGCACAGTGAGTATCTGCACACCCTCGCCAGCGTACTCAATGTAAGGTGCACGGATGAAAGTCATCGGTACAGATGTACCGGCAAACATTCCTTCAGCGTGGAAACTGCCCAACTGTCTGCCGTATGCATTGCGGCGGGCGGTAATGTCCATCACACCAAGATGAGCAGTATCAAGCAGTATCAGGCCGGCGCACGTGCCGAACGTAGGCAGTCCGCAACGGATAGCATCGCGCACTGGGTCCCACATATTTTGGTCGTGCAGGATGCGCGACATCGTTGTACTCTCACCACCGGGAATAATCAGTCCCTTGCCTTTGTCGGCACTGCCCATATATACATTCCAATCCTCTAGATTGCGGATGAGCACGGAGTCGACACCTAAACGAGAGAGCATCTGCTGATGCTCAGCAAATGCTCCCTGTAATGCTAATATTGCGATTTTCATGTTATTTGCCACGCTCTGCCATAAGCAGTTCTATTTCACTTTCGTTGATGCCCACCATAGCCTCGCCGAGGTCCTCGCTCAGCTCTGCTATAATCTTGGGATTCTGATAGTTGGTCACAGCCTTCACGATAGCCTGGGCACGCTTCTCGGGGTTGCCGCTCTTGAAGATACCACTGCCCACGAAGACGCCCTCCGCACCCAGCTGCATCATCAGCGCTGCGTCGGCAGGAGTTGCCACGCCACCGGCAGCAAAGTTGACCACTGGCAACTTACCGTTCTCGTGTACATACTGCACCAGTTCATAAGGTACCCTCAATTGCTTTGCAGCCTCATACAACTCATCCTCGCTCATAGAGACGAGGCGGCGCATCTCGCTCTGCATCATACGCATGTGGCGGACAGCTTGAATGACATCGCCAGTGCCCGGTTCGCCCTTCGTGCGAATCATCGTAGCACCCTCGTTGATGCGGCGAAGAGCCTCGCCCAAGTCCTTGGCACCACACACGAAAGGCACGTTGAATGTGCGCTTGTCAATGTGGTAGACATCGTCTGCCGGAGAGAGCACTTCACTCTCATCGATATAGTCTATCTCTATCGCCTCAAGTATCTGAGCCTCAACAAAGTGACCAATGCGACACTTAGCCATTACAGGTATGCTGACAGCCTCCTGAATACCCTTTATCATCTTAGGGTCACTCATGCGGCTCACACCGCCTGCTGCACGTATGTCAGCCGGAATGCGCTCCAGTGCCATCACGGCACATGCACCTGCTGCCTCGGCAATGCGTGCCTGCTCCGGCGTTGTCACGTCCATAATTACTCCGCCCTTCAGCATCTGTGCCAAGTTGCGGTTCAAAATCTGTCGTTCGTTCAATTCCATTTTTATTGTATTTTTAATCTCAAAACTGTCTGTGGACTTGAGCCTTTTTTGATTTGGCGCTGCAAAAGTACACAGAAGTTTTCATTGCCAAAAGCCCCAGTTCCCACGCTCGCAAACAGTGCTTACAAATGTGCAAAGACTGGCGTAATCTTGCAAAAAACTGTCAAAAAGCTTGCAAATAAGGAAGAATAGTATGACAAATTTGGCAGTCTGAGCAAAATTTCGTAACTTTGCGCGAGATTATGTGCACAGAAACCAACAATACACCACTCAAGCCACTGCTCGGCATGACCGAGGACGAACTGCGTCAGGCAGTGAAGGAACTGGGGATGCCAGCCTTCACTGGCGGACAGATTGCCAAATGGCTATACACGAACCATGTGGAGACTATCGACGAGATGACCAACATCTCCAAACGCAACCGCGAACTTCTCGCTGCACATTACACCATCGGCACCATGCCCCACATTGATGCGCAGCACTCCAAGGACGGCACGATAAAATACCTCTTCCCCGTAGCCTCCGGCAAATTCGTCGAGACGGTGTTCATACCCGAAAAGGACCGCGCCACACTGTGCGTCTCCTGCCAAGTGGGCTGCAAGATGAACTGCCTCTTCTGCCAGACCGGCAAGCAGGGCTACGAAGGCTCACTGACAGCTGCCGACATCCTCAACCAGATATACTCCCTCCCCGAGCGCGAACGACTGACCAATATCGTCTTCATGGGACAGGGCGAACCGATGGACAACCTCGACAACGTACTGCGCGCCACACAGGTGCTCACAGCCAAATGGGGCTACGCGTGGAGTCCCAAGCGCATCACCGTCAGCAGCGTCGGCGTAAAGGACAAGCTGAAACGCTTTCTCGACGAGAGCGATTGCCACGTCGCCATCTCGCTACACTCACCCATCCACGAGCAACGCGCCTCACTGATGCCGGCGGAACGCGGCATGGCGATAACCGAAGTGGTGGAACTGCTCAAGCAGTACCCTGCCTTCCGACGCACGGACAGCACGGAGGAGCGCGAGGACACCAGCCGCCAGCGACGCATCTCGTTCGAATACATCGTCTTCGACGGCCTCAACGACAGTCTGACTCATGCACGCGAAATCGTCAAACTGCTCAACGGCCTCTCCTGCCGCGTCAACCTGATACGCTTCCACAGCATACCGGACGTGCCGCTCAAGACCAGCAACGAGAAGAAGATGGAAACCCTGCGCGACTACCTCACCGCACACGGCATCTTCACCACTATCCGCGCCTCCCGTGGACAGGATATCTTCGCAGCATGCGGACTGCTGTCCACCGCGCATAAACAAACTAACGACTTAACAACCAATGCCTAACATACCTTGTATAGCCCTCGTGGGCAACGCACCTACAGAAAAGCACGCCATCCTCAACGCCCTGCTTGGGGAAGAAGAGCTCGGTGACATCTGCGACGTCATACTCTACGGAGCTGACGGACAGGCGGAGGACGAAGCACTGCAAGATGCACTGGACGACTTCGCCGACGGCAAGATTGACGCCATTGCATGCCTGCCCACCGCAACACCTATAGACGATGCCCTCGCACAGAGCTACGAGCCTGCACCCGAGATAACCGTCGTCGAAATAGGAGAAAAAGGAAGACTCGTCTCCATCATGGGGGACATGGACATCGCCGATGCCTCGCTGCACATGACAAGGGCTGACGTCGTTGCCACCATAAAGGATACGGCAGCCACCCTGAAACGCGACCTTGACGTGCTCAACCCACGCATTGCCGTACTCTCGCTCAACAAGGAGATAGACACAGACGAAACATCAGAAGAGTGCGCCGTCCTGGCACCTGCCATCTCGGAAGCGGTAAAGGACAGCGTACAAGTATTCGGACCTTACGCCAGCGCCACATACTTCGACACACCGGACTTCATGGCTTTCGATGCCGTCATACAGTGCTACGACGAACAGTGCAGCGAGGCATTCCTAAAGGCTAACCCAGGTCCCACAGTAAAGCTCTACTCCGGACTGGATATGCCGGTGACACAGGCTGAACCGGAAGACATACTACAAGCTATCTTCCTGGCAGCCGAAGTGGCTAAGCGACGCAAGAGATACGACGCACCATTCGCGCATCCTCTGCCAAAACTCTACCAGGAGCGTAAGGAGGACGGCGACAAGGCACGTTTCGCAGTAAAGAAAAAGGGCGGATTCAACCCCGCAGAGCACAGACGCGAGAACGTCACGTTCCAAACCGCAAAGCCCAAGAACGAAGAGCAAAAAGGATAACTGCCGGCTCAAAGCTGCCGGCAACAATAACACAAAGAAATGAACATCACTGAACTGCAGAACATAAAGAAGCGCTACAACATCGTGGGCAACTGCGACGGGCTCAACCGTGCGCTGGACGTAGCACTGCAAGTGGCTCCTACCGACCTCTCGGTACTCATACAGGGCGAGAGCGGTGTAGGTAAGGAAATCGTTCCACGAGTGATTCATGACAACTCGCCACGACGACGAGAGAAATACTTCGCCATCAACTGCGGATCCATCCCCGAGGGCACCATCGACTCCGAACTGTTCGGACACGAGAAGGGGTCCTTCACCGGTGCCGTCGGCGAGAGCGAGGGCTACTTCGGTGCAGCAAACAAAGGCACGCTGTTCCTTGACGAAGTGGGCGAACTGCCTATCTCCACCCAGGCACGTCTCCTGCGCGTGCTCGAGACTGGCGAATATATACGCGTCGGCGGACAGGAGATACGCAAGACGAACGTGCGCATCGTTGCCGCTACCAACGTCAATATGCGAAAGGCCATCAGCGAAGGACGGTTCCGCGAAGACCTCTACTACCGACTCAACACCATACCCATCCAGATACCGCCACTGCGCGACCGTGGCGACGACATCGTGCTGCTCTTCCGCCTCTTTGCCATGCAGATGTCTGAGAAGTACCGCCTGCCACGCATACAGCTCACCGACAATGCCAAAGAGGTCCTGAAGAAATACAAATGGCCGGGCAACGTACGACAGTTGAAGAACATCACGGAGCAGCTCTCCGTTCTCAGCCGCAACCGCGACATCGACGTGGAGGACCTGCTAAAGGTCATCCCCATGAACGAAGAGAGCACCCAGCTCGCCACCATTTCCTCCTCCGGCAGCAACCGCACATACGAGAGCGAACGCGAGATGCTTTTCAAAATCCTCTATGAAATGCGCGGCAGCGTAGCGGACATGCGAAGCGAGATAACGTCCCTGCGCAAGCAGATTGACGAAGCGCGCAGCGGCATGGTGACACAGTCGCAGACGGCATATATGCCAACGACAATGCCGGCTACACAGAACAGTTACCACCCGCAAGTGTCGTCGTCCGTCAGCCATTCGCCGGAAATGCAGTACGACACCTTCGCACAGGAAATACACGAGGACGAGCCGGAGAACCTGAACCTCTCCGACCTCAGCCGGATAGTACTGGAGAAGGCCCTGGAACGCAACCACGGCAACCGCAAGAAGGCCGCGCAGGACCTTGGCATCTCCGACCGCACACTATACCGCCGACTGCAACAGTTCGGACTTGCAAAACGATAATATAAATAAGGAATAATGCGACCAGCATACCGCAACATACTCACCATAGCCTGCGTCTGGGCTTTCACCCTCTGCATGGTACTCATGCTCCACTCATGCTCCGTGTCATACAAATTCAACGGAGCCAGCATCGACTATTCCAAGACAAAGACCATACAGATTTCGGACTTCCCCATTCGCTCGGCTTACGTCTACGCTCCGATGGCAAGTACGTTCAACACGGAACTTAGGGACCTCTTCGGTTCGCAGACCAGACTCTCCCAAGTACGGCGCGACGGTGACTTGAAGATTGAAGGTGAGATAACGCAATACCAGCAACGAAACAAATCCGTTTCCGCTGACGGCTACTCAGCACAAGTAGAACTGACGATGACCGTAAACGTACGCTTCACCAATACGAAGAACCACAACGAGGACTTCGAACGACAGTTCACGTCAACGGCAACCTACCCCTCAACGCAGAGTCTCAGCTCCGTGCAGGACGAGCTGATAAGCCAGATGAGCACAGAACTCTGCAAACAAATCTTCAACGCAACAGTAGCTAACTGGTAACAATGAACATTCAAGAACTGGCACAACACCCCGAGATGCTCAACCGCAAGACGCTCTACGATTTGCGGCAGATTGTGGCGGAGTACCCATACTATCAGTTGGCCAGACTGATGATGCTGAAAAACCTTTATCTACTTCACGACCCGGATTTCGACGAGGAGCTGCAACGGGCTTCCATCTACTTCACCGACCGCCGCACGCTGTTCAATCTCGTAGAGACTGCCCACTACCGTCTGAAGCACAAGTCGCCGACAAGCTTCTCCAGTGCGCCGGACAGACGCGCCCTTGCGGAACAGAAGGCCCTTGCCAACGGAGCAGAGTCACGCACCGCCACGCTGATAGACAACTTCCTCTCCGCCATGCCTGAGGAAGAAAAAGAGGAGCACAACACTCCCAAGCCCAAGGAGCACCGCAAGCCGACTGCTGCCGATGCCACCGTTGACTATGTGGCATACCTGCTCTCCACCGACTTCGAGGAACTGGACGAACAGACAGGTAGCGACGCACAAGCAGAACAGTCAAACACGATGAACGGCGGCGACCTCATCGACGCATTCATACAGAACGGCGGCGGACGCATCACCCTGCAGGAGACCCCAGAGTACCTCCCTGACATTGAGCAGCAGGGCAAGGAGGAGAACCACGAGGAGAGCTATCTCACAGAAACACTCGCCGGCATCTACATCAAACAAGGGCGCTACGAAAAGGCCCTCGACATAATGCACCGCATAGACAAGACGGAGGCAAAGAAGAACCCGTACTTCGAAGACCAACAGCGGTTCCTCGAGAAGCTGATAAAGCTGAAAGCACGCAAATTGGACACCAATACGTCCGCTACAACAGAATAATAACAACAAACAATAAACAACAAACTTAAAATGTACACACTATTCGTAATTTTGATCGTCATCGCAGCTCTGCTCATGATCGGTATCGTACTCATCCAGGAATCCAAGGGCGGTGGTCTGGCAGCCGGTTTCTCCAGTGCCAACTCGCTCGCCGGTGTACGCCAGACAACAAACTTCATTGAGAAGGCTACATGGAGTCTCGCCGGATTCATGGTGGTTATCAGCATCGCATGCGCATACTTCGCGCCCGTTGCCAGCACTGAGGGCAGCGTCATTGAGAACGCAGCTATTGAGAAGCCTGCAACCAACCCTAACAACGTACAGGGCTTCGGTGCCTCGCAACAGAAGGACGCTGCAGCACCTGCTGCCAACGCTCCTGCAACAGAGACACCTGCTGCAGAAACTCCTGCCGCACCAGCATCTCCTGCAAAATAAATGGTAAGACTGTTCATACCGATAATTCTGTTCGCACTCGGCATACTGAGTGACGCATACATCTACCATCGCTACATTGCCGCATACACCGCGGCCGTGTGGCGATGGTTTTGGTGGGTGCCTACCATATCGCTGCTGCTCTTTGCCCTATACTTCATTTTCTTCTACCGTGGACTGGAGATGGAGTACACCACGACGAACATCTTTCTGCTGCTCATCGCACTCTTCTTCATTCCGAAGATTCTCTTCACACCACTGTCGTTCATACCCTACTGCGGCAAGGCATTGGGCATCGGCGTTGCAGCAGGCATCTGGGGCATCGTGCTGTGGGGGATAACGGGAGGATTCTGCCAACTGCGCGTACGCCACGTCACCTACTCCTCTGCCGACGTACCTGCAGCCTTTGACGGCTACCGCATCGTGCAGTTCTCCGACGCTCACGTCGGGACATTCCGCGGACCTTACGCCGGTCTTCTGAAGAAAAGTGTCGACACCATCAACTCCCTCAAGCCGGACCTCATCTGTTTCGTCGGAGACATAGAGAACTTCTCGCCCAAAGAATTGATACCGCACGCCGAAGCCTTCTCCTCCCTGAAAGCCAAGGACGGGGTGTTCACCATCATGGGCAACCACGACTACTCCAGTTACATACGCGTATCGCCCGGAGAACAGGCACGTCTCGTTCACCAGACACGACAGATGCAGCAAGACTTCGGATGGCACTTGCTCGCCAACAGCAACGCCACAATACGCCGCGGCTCTGACTCCATTATTATAATAGGTGAAGAGAACTGGGGCAAACCGCCCTTCCCACAGTTCGGAAAACTCGACCGCGCACTCGCCGGACTTACCACCCCATTGAGCTTCACCGTCATGCTCAGCCACGACCCGACAGCATGGCGGGCGCACATCCTCCCCGTCTTCCGTCCCAACATCACGCTGAGCGGACACACGCACGGCACGCAGTTCTCCATCTTCGGATGGTCGCCTGCCTCCATGGTCTATAAGGAATGGGGCGGAGAGTACTACGACGGCAGCAGTCTGCTAAACGTCTCTACAGGTTTCGGCGGCAACTTCCCCTTCCGCTTCGGAATGCCACGCGAAATCGTTGTCATCACGCTGAAGAGAAAATAGCACTGTCTAATCCACAAAAAGAAACAATATGGCAAAAATAACAGTTAAGGACACGGAAGTCTCTATAGTCAAAGTAAATGGAGATGACTACATCTGCCTTACAGATATGATTAGGGCTAAAGACGGGGATTTCTTTGTGACAGATTGGTTGCGCAACCGAAATACACTCGAGTTTATAGGCATTTGGGAAAAAGTCTATAACCCATCTTTTAATTATGGCGAATTCGCCATAATTAAAAGTCAAGCAGGACTGAACAGTTTTAAAATCAGTGTAAAAGATTTTGTGGCAAAGACCAATGCCATTTCTATCCATTCGAAAGCCGGGAGATATGGGGGAACTTATGCCCATAAGGACATAGCATTTGAATTTGCCATGTGGATTAGTCCTGAATTCAAGATATATATTGTCAAGGAATTCCAACGATTAAAGGAAGAGGAACAACGACAATTGGGGTGGACCGCAAAGCGTGAATTATCCAAGATTAATTATCGCATACATACAGATGCCATCAAGCGCAATATCATTCCAGAAGAAGTAACATCCCAACAAGCAAGCGTCATTTACGCAAACGAAGCAGACGTACTTAATGTTGCTATGTTTGGCATGACCGCCAAGCAATGGCGTAACGCGAATGCAGACAAGAAAGGTAACATCCGTGACTATGCTACTATTAACGAGTTAATATGCTTGTCAAACATGGAAAATCTTAACGCCGTTTTTATAGACCAAGGCATTGCACAAGGAGAACGGCTTGTCAAGCTTAACCAAATCGCCATACAGCAAATGAAGGTTTTAGAAAACGGCGACAATCGAATTTTACTAAAATAAGCACATCTCCCGATATTACAATACGCATAACATAAACTGCATAATGATGAAAAAGCTACTAGTCTTTCTTTTTGCAGTGATCTGCATCTCTGCACACGCTCAGAAACGCGACACGTTGCGAGTATCAATCCTTGGCGACAGCTACTCTACCTTTGAGGGCTACGTCACACCAGACACCAACGCTCTCTGGTATTTCAAACCAGAAAACCCACAACTGCACGCAAAGAACGACGTGCGTAAGGTGGAACAGACTTGGTGGTACCAGACATTACAGAACCTCGGTGCGAAACTGGAGCGCAACAATGCCTACTCCGGGGCTACAGTCTGCGGCACCGGGTATCTGGAGAACAATCTCTCCAACATTCCTTACCCGGAGTTTGCCGGGCACACGGACTATATGTCGCGTGCATTCATAACACGTTCCAACAACCTCGGCGAACCGGACCTCATCCTCATCTGCGGTGCAACTAACGACAGCTGGTGCAAGGCTCCAGCAGGGGAATACGTCTACGGCAACTGGACCAACAGACAACTCTATACCTTCCGTCCTGCCATGGCGAAGCTGCTCTACGACCTGAAGGCCAACTACCCACAAGCCAAACTGCTCTTCATCCTCAACACGGAACTGCGCGAGGACATCACCGAGTCAGTACATACCATCTGCAAGCACTACGGCGTGAAGTGCCTCGATCTGAAGAACATCGACAAGCAGTACGGTCACCCGTCGATAAAAGGTATGGCAAGCATAGCCGAACAGGTGACGGCAGCAGTAAAGCAGATGCAGCCGCAACGCGGTCCACAGATGATGCGCGAAAGAGGCGAACGCATGAACCGCAACGGGCAGAACCATTAAAATTTCTTCTTCGGATGGAAGTTGGGATTGTAGGACTTTTGCTTGCCCTGCTTCACTGCTCCTTGTTTACTTTGATTGGATGCTCCTTGCTTACCTTGATACGACGTACCTTGCTTACCTTTTTGTGGCGTGGTTGACTTACCGCCAGATTCGCCGCCACGTTTCGGCGGACGACTGTACTGTTGGTGCACCTGGTCTTTGTACCAGAAGAAGTACTGGCGTTGCGCCTGTTTCTCTTTCGGGGTCTTCGCACTGAAGACTGGTTCAAGTGTGTATGGGTCATAACCGGAATACCACGTCTCGGTGCTGACGGTCATTGGAGTAGGCGTGAAGTCCTGCACCTGCTCCAGTTTGTAACCCATACGGCGCGTGAGGTCGGCCAACTGCGCCATGTCGCGCTCGTGGCAACCAGGATGCGAGGAGATGAAGTACGGGATAAGTTGTTGGTTGAGGTGCTCCTCCTTGTTTATGCGGTCGAAGATGCGTTTGAACTCTTCGAAGAGTTTGAACGACGGTTTTCGCATAAGCATCAGCACATTGTCAGACGTATGCTCCGGGGCAACCTTCAGACGACCGCTCACGTGCTTTGTTATCAGTTCACGGGTGTACTGTCGTGCTGCGGCATTTATCTTCTCGTCCTTGCTTTTGTGGAGCAACAGGTCGTAACGCACGCCGGAACCGATGAAGCTCTTCTTTATCTCGGGCAGGGCATCGACGGCATGGTAGATGTCGAGCAGGGCGGAATGGTCCGTATTGAGGTTCGGACATATCTGCGGGTGGATGCACGATGGACGCTTGCACTTCTCGCAAGCCTTCAGGTTGTTGCCGTGCATGCCGTACATGTTGGCAGACGGACCGCCTAGGTCGGACAGGTAGCCCTTGAACCCCGGCAACTTCACCACCTCCTTCACCTCGCGCAGGATGCTCTCCTTGGAACGGCAGGCTATGAACTTACCCTGGTGGGCGGAGATGGTGCAGAAGGCGCAGCCGCCGAAGCAACCGCGGTGGAGGTTGACGGAGAACTTTATCATCTCGTACGCCGGGATAGTCTTGCCCTTGTACTTCGGGTGAGGCACACGCTGGTAAGGCAGGTCGAACGAGCGGTCTATCTCCTCCGTTGTCATCGGAGGGTAAGGGGGATTGACCACGACGTACTCGCCGCCCACTGCCTGTATGAGTCGCTGGGCGTGCATCTTGTTGGACTCTTCCTCGATATGGCGGAAGTTGTCTGCCTGTGCCTTCTTGTTGCGCAAGCACTCTTCGTGGGAGTGCAGCACTATGTCCTCAGGTTCGTGTATCCCCTCTGGTATCTCGTTCTCCTTACAGATGTAAGCCACTTGCGGCAAGTTACGGATGGCAGTGACGGGCAATCCCTCACTGAGTGCATCGGCAATGGCAACTGTCGTCTTCTCGCCCATGCCGTAGCAGATGAAGTCGGCAGGGGCATCGCAGAGCACGCAGGGGCGAAGGCGGTCTTCCCAGTAGTCGTAATGGGTGAGTCGGCGCAGGGATGCCTCGATGCCGCCGAGCATGATGGGTACATCGGGGAAAAGCTGGCGCAGTATCTTAGTATAGACAATGCTGGGCTGCTCGGGACGGCAGTCGTGGCGACCGTCTGGCGAGAAGGCATCCTCGGAGCGCAGTCGCTTGGCGGCGGTGTATTTGTTTACCATCGAGTCCATGCACCCTGGAGAGACAGCAAAGAAGAGGCGCGGCCTTCCGAGTTTCTTGAAGTCACGGAAGTCGCCGTGCCAGTCCGGCTGTGGCACGATGGCCACCTTATAGCCAGCCGCCTCAAGGGAACGACCTATGACGGCGGCACCAAAGGACGGGTGGTCCACGTAGGCGTCGCCGGAAAAGAGTATCACATCGAGCGTGTCCCAACCACGGAGTTCACATTCCTTCTTGGTGGTGGGGAGGAAGTCGGTCAGCTGTGGCATTAATCTAGTTTCTCCACGTAAAGGGTGATGAGGTTATGCAGTGCTACGGGCTTCATGTTGGGGTGATAGAGCACGTCGAAACAGAGGTCCATCAGTGCTTTGTCGCTTGCGCCGGTAGACTCCACGAGGTCGCGGGCGTTGAGACGGAGCTTGTCGAGGACTGTCTCGTCGATGATGCCGTTGCTGTCCACGAGGTTGCGGAAGAGGGAATACTTGGTGATGGTCTGGAGGTTCTCGTCAGAAATCTCCATGGTACGTGTGCCGGAGGCATTGGAAACTATTGTGTACATGGTTGTTGTTAGTATTTGAAGTTAGTTGTTTCTCAGGAAAGCCAATATGCCCTTCATTATTGAAGCTCGCTGCTGGACGGAGAGGATACACTCGAAGGGGAACCCCATGGCGAACGTCCTTGCGGACTGGGAAGCCACGGCTGCTGGTTGTCCGTCGGCGTAACGCATGGCAACAAAGGCGGAGGCATCGGAGGCTTCTATGGCGTCGCTCTGTACGGTGGCGTAGTGGTCGGCGTTGAGCGTATTGAGAACAGGAGCGGTCTGCTGAAGTCCCGTCACCGTACCGTTAGTGCCGCGTACGGTTCCAGCACTCTGTATATGCAGAAGTTGCGAGAGGAACTGCTGTTCGTCAGCCTGCTGCATGTCCGATGCGATGTAGGAACCGCTTACAAGGATGGCACCGCGTCGCGACTGTTGATAGGAGAGCAACTGCCGCTGCATCTGCTTGCTGAATGTCTTGTAGAACTGCAGCGAATGACCGTCGTTACGCTGGTTGCCGAGTATGAGGTCTACTACAGCACAACGGGAGAGGTCTACACCACCCCACTCCATGACGCTCTTCGAGCAACTCACCACGTTGTACTGCTTGGCAGCTGCTATGGCACGTGCGTGCTCCGCCACGTAGTTGAAGTCGTTGCCTGCCACGAAGTGACCAACCATCTCGTTGCCACTGTAGCCGAACGTGCCTGCTCCTTCGCTACCTGCCGTCGACGTGTCGAACACCTGCTGCACTCCGCTCCATCCTGCCGTCAGCCCGTAGGAAACGCCGGGGTCTTCGTTGATGTCGAAGCCCTTTTCGAAGAAGGTGTTGCGGACGGCTGGAGAGGAGAGACGGTCGAAACCGTTGACCACGAGTACCGTCGGAGCATCGTCGCCGTGCCACACGGCGCATAGCTCTTCTGTAGGGAAACTCTCGCCGCCGTCGTTGACAGCGGTGATGCGGAAGCGGTAGAGCTGATCTTTCTCCAGTGTGACACCGGCTCCTGTGGTCTTCACATTAACGCCGTTGTCGTAGCCGCCCGTGCCCACTGCCATATAGACGTTGTAGGATGTCGGCGTAGCGGTACTCTCCGTCTTGTCACGCTGGGGAAGCCATGTCAAGGTGGCGTTGCCGTTCTTGCCCTGCTCTATCTTGAAGTTCACGGGAGCGAGCGGACTGACTATCGCCTTCTCGCCGTGTGCTGAGGCTTCAAAACGCAGTATGCTCTTGTATATGGAGCGTGCTATGGTGAACTTGAAGTCGGGGTCGTGCGCCAGTCGCATATCGGGGAAGCTCTGATGGGAGAGTGTCTCGAAGATAGCGGACGGCATCAGCGGCACGCGCGTCTCGGAGTAGTTGCGGTCGTAGAGGTCGCGCCATGTCCACTTGCCGTAGCGCGACTTGATGTCGCTCTTGCTCTGGTCGAGGAGCATCTGGGCGAACTGTTTGGAGCGGTCGCGGGAGAGACCGGCGTCCAGCTTGCCGTTGTTGTAGTCTGTGGTACAGATGGCAAGCGAACCGTATATGCTCTCCATATCGTGCGCAAAACCGGCATCGGAATGTACCGCCAGTGCCAAGTCTATGGGCACACGCTTGCCTTCGGGTTTTGACGGGGCATAGACAGAACCGCCTGCCAACCAGTTGGTCATCAGGGAACGGGTGTTGATGTCGTCCTTGTAGTCATCCTCACCGAGGTAACCGCCATAGACGGAGTACGGTGCACCTGCCCACTGTGCATAGTAGCGCGCACCTTCGAGGCAACGGGGCAGGTTGCTGACCGTGCCGCCGCGCTGTATGTTGCCCATGCCACCACCGAAACGGACGGCATCGGTGGTCACAACGCCCTTGGAACTGGAGCGTGACGATACTACTACCTTATTATATTGTGGTGCATAGGCATCGAAGTCGAATGTACCTAGGTAAACCCACGTGCCACCGCCCATCTGTTGGTTGACGTGGAAGTCGGTACGCTGCCCTTGGTGGTATACGCTGTAGAGGGCATCGTCAATGCACTTCTCTACCGTCGCATAACTGACGTAGACGGCGTAGCGTCCTGCCTTGTTTATCTGCGGTGCATAGACAGCGGTACTGGCATCGGCACTTTTCGTTGTCAAGACCTGACGCGCCGAACCCTGTTCGAAAGGATTGAAGCAGTCGCTGATGCTACCGTTAGGCATCGCAAAGCCTTGGGTACGTGTATAAGTCCAGTCGTTGGAGTGGTTTGTCTCCTTATAACCGCTTGAGGGGGTGTCATTGTCCACGATGAACTCCGCCGTCTGCCAGTCGCGCTCACGTGGCGTGAACACGTTGGCACCAGCACGCTCCAGCATCGGTATGAGGTACGGCACCACGATGGTCTGGGTGAAGAGGTCCTCGTTGGTGCAGAACATATTAGGGCGTTGCCACTTCCATGCTCCGCGTGACGCATCGTAGTATCTGCCGTGGCTCTGCCATACGGACAGGTGCTTGCCTGCCAAGGCGGCCTTGGCGTGGGCGGGACGCGAGACGTTCTTCACCCACGGCTCACCGTCGTAGCTGACATCTCCCCACCAGCCGCCACGGTCCTTGCGTGCGGTCGGCTTCTTTTTCTTTTCCGGTTCGGGGGTTGTGGTGGCAGTACCGACAAAGTTCTCCAGCGGCGTGCCGTTGATGTATATGCGCACGTCATAACTACGGCACTCTTTGGGGAGTGCCTTGCGTGCGCTCTTTGTTGCTTTCTTGTATATCTTCTTTACCTGTTTTGCCCTCAGCGGTTCGTCATCGTCAAGGAAGTCCTGGTCCAGATAAAGCAGGATAAGACGCTGCGAGTCGTCGACGCGCAGTTCCTTCAAATGTTCCTCCACGTCATAGCTTGCCATGCCGACAAGTGGGCATGACATCATGAGAGCAGCAAGAAGTATTTTGTTTGTCATAGATAAATGCGTGGGCTGAAAGCCCTACACTACATAGCCCAGGGCGACGCCCTGGGATTTGGTTCGGGTATATTCACGCGCCCTGTAAGGGCAAAAGTCCATAGACCGGCACTTCAGTACTCCTAGTACGCAAATAGTTCCGGGTGCTTTCCCGTAAACTGTGCGAAGTACTGTTTTATGCGTGGGAGTTCGGTGTCAACGTCACCGGAAGGCCTTATCTCCCGCGTACACTGTATCAGGCGGCGACGGTAGTCCATGCCGAAGAGCTTGACGGGCAGTCCTGCCTTCAGCGCAATGAAGTAGAAGCCGCGTTTCCAGTCGGCATTGCGTTTGCGCGTTCCCTCTGGTGTTATACACAGGCGGAAGTCCGGCTCACAGCTTGCCACTTCCGCCAGCGTATCGGTCATGCTGGTGTGCTTGTTGCGCTGCACCGGTATTCCGCCGAGACGACGGAACAATGGTCCGAGCGGCCAGAAGAACCACTCGGACTTCATTAGGAAGTTGATGCGAAGTCCCGCAGCGCGACAGTAGAGCTGACCGATGATGAAATCCCAGTTGCTCGTATGCGGTGCGAGACAGACGATGTATTTACCTGACATCTCTACAGACACGTCCGCCTTCCAGCGGAGGCATCTGTAGAGCAGCCATGAACAGACTTTCTGTATTATCATATTTATGTATTATGCGTGAAGGTTTCCTATGGAATCTACCAGCGCATTGACGTCGTTGGTAAAGCTCTCCTTCAGCACATTATAGTATTTCTTCGGTTTCATTCCCGGCTCGGGGTGCGAGACTCGTCTGATGTAGTCCGAATGTATTGCAAGAATCGACTTGAGCAGCGCGTCGAGATTTGCCTTGTCGGAGTTATTGGAATAGAGCGCCGTTGCTATGCTCTCTGCGAACATCTCGCTGCACACGTAGGTGAGTCCTCTTTTCAGGTTTCTTTTGTTTGCCATTGTTCAGGTGAGTTTTAAGTTTACATAGTTCAAAGGTAATACTTTTTTCTCTACCTACAAAGATTTATTGAACATTTTACCACATTTTACCCACGAACGCCCTGCTTTGTGATATTTTTTTAGTAATTTTGCACCGCAAAAGACAAAACAAACAACTAGATAAATGGCAAAAGAACTTAAAGAGCTTACCAAGCGTGCCGAGAACTACTCTCAGTGGTACAACGACTTGGTGGTAAAGGCCGACCTGGCCGAGCAGTCAGCAGTACGTGGATGTATGGTCATCAAGCCATACGGTTACGCTATATGGGAAAAGATGCAACAGCAGCTGGACAAGATGTTCAAGGAGACTGGTGCACAGAACGCTTACTTCCCGCTCCTCATCCCCAAGTCGTTCCTCTCTCGCGAGGCTGAGCACGTAGAGGGTTTCGCCAAGGAATGTGCCGTCGTGACCCACTACCGTCTGAAGACCAACGAGGCCGGCGACGGCGTCGTTGTTGACCCGGCAGCAAAGCTCGAGGAAGAGCTTATCGTACGCCCAACATCGGAGACCATCATCTGGAACACATACAAGAACTGGATACACTCTTGGCGCGACCTGCCGCTGATGTGCAACCAGTGGTGCAACGTGATGCGCTGGGAGATGCGCACCCGTCCTTTCCTGCGTACATCAGAGTTCCTATGGCAGGAGGGGCACACTGCCCACGCCACCCGCGAAGAGGCTGAAGCTGAGGCACAGAAGATGCTGAAGGTTTACGCTACGTTCGCCGAGCAGTGGATGGCAGTACCTGTCATGCAGGGCGTGAAGAGCGAGACGGAGCGTTTCGCCGGTGCCCTCGACACTTACACCATCGAGGCCATGATGCAGGACGGCAAGGCTCTGCAGAGCGGCACGTCACACTTCCTCGGCCAGAACTTCGCCAAGGCGTTCGACGTGACATACCTCACAAAGGAGAACAAGCCTGAGTACGTTTGGGCTACCTCATGGGGCGTTTCAACACGTCTCATCGGCGCACTCATCATGACACACTCCGACGACAACGGTCTCGTACTGCCTCCACGCCTCGCACCGCTGCAGGTTGTCATCATACCTATCGGCAAGGGCGAACAGCAGGAGCAGATAGCAGAGAAGTTCCAACCGGTAATCGACGCTCTGCGCGCCAAGGGCATCACCGTGAAGTACGACGACGCTGACAACAAACGCCCGGGCTTCAAGTTTGCCGACTACGAGCTGAAGGGTGTGCCTGTACGCCTCGTAATGGGCGGACGCGACCTCGAGAACGGCACGGTAGAAGTGATGCGCCGCGACACTCTCGAGAAGGAGACTGTAGGCTTCGACGGACTGGCAGAGCACGTGGAGCAGTTGCTGGAGGACATCCAGGACAACATCTTCGCAAAGGCAAAGGCATTCCGCGACGAGCACATCTACGTCTGCGACAACTACGAGGAGTTCAAAGAAAAGGTGAAGGACGGCGGATTCTTCCTCTGCCACTGGGACGGCACTGCCGAGACGGAGGCAAAGATAAAGGAGGAGACGCAGGCCACCATCCGCTGCGTGCCGTTCGATTTCGAGCAGACACCTGGCGTGGACATGGTAAGCGGCAAGCCTTCAAAGGCCCGCGTACTCATCGCACGCAGCTACTAAGCTATAGACTTATCCCACCAACCGTATAATACATCTTTATTATTATGTTCAGCAAACAGAACGCTCCCAAAGTGGACCAGACGACCCAGTTCCGCAAAGAGATGCTCAACCGCAAGGCAAGAGTGCAAAACATCAAGCGACTGATATGGAGCGCAGGCATTGTCCTAGCTGCCTTCATCTGGGCATTCGTGGCATACTCCTTCATCTTTGACGATGTCAAGTAAAGGCACTGCCGTACACGACAGCGATAAAGAAAACGGAGTATTAGAAAATCTGAACGCCACTATCAAGACTTATTGACGCCAATGTTTTCATGACATGAAGAATGGTTGTACCTTTGCCGCCGAAATAAAAAAAGCGCACTTAAGTACAACCATTTTTACATTAATATAAAGAAGCATTTCGTTCATCATGGAACATTATCGTCAACTCGTTATCGTTTTCGCCATCGCGCTGCCTATCCTTGCCGCTTTCGGTTGGATAATGCTGGCTGCAGTTCGCCGTTACAACCAAAACCACCACATCATCAGCATGGGAGACATGCCCAGCACACCTGCCTCCTATTCACTGGAAGAAGAGGAAGCAGACAAAACATATAAAGAATACGTAGATGCAAACTACTGTTAATACGCATGAACATCTAAAGGAAATCTGCACCTTCATGGCGCAGTTTGCCGCAACAATCATAGCCGCAGGCAGTGCGTCGGCACGCTGCGAGAAGACAATAAAACGAATTTCCAAGGCATACGATGTCGACACGGAGATGATACTCCTGCCGCGTTCGGTCATGATGACCGTATGGGACAAGGAACACGGACACTCCTATCACACCAGCAACCGCCTGCCTGCCATCGGCCTCAACTTCAACCTCATCACCAAGCTCAGCATGCTGAGCCGCAACATTCTGGAGGACAGCCTGCCAATACAGGAGGCCGTAGAGCGCTTTAAGAAGGAGCTGAGCAGACCACGCCTCAACCCCTGGCTTGTCACCATGCTGACAGGCGCTGCCAACGCATCCTTCTGCCGACTCTTCGAAGGCGACTGGATGGCCATGCTCATCGTGTTCGTCGCCACAGTAGAGGGATTCTGGCTAAAGGCTACGCTGCACTCCAAATGGAAATGGGACATTCGTCTTGCCACGCTCGTGGCAGCCTGCACCTCTTCCATCATAGCGTGCTCGGGATTCCTGTTCAAATGGACTGACACCCCTGACATCGCATTGGGCACCAGCGTGCTGTATCTCGTGCCGGGCATACCGTACATCAACTCCGTGAGCGACCTCATACACGGCCACCTGCTCTGCTGCATCAGCCGCTTCATTCACGCCAGCATGCTGACGGCCTGCTTGGGCATCGGACTGTCGCTCGGCATTCTCATCATGAACATAAGTTATTTTTAGAACGCTAAAAGGCATAACGATAACCATGCTTTCCGACATACAATTTACGTCACTCAACTACCAACTCCTTAACGACGGACTTTTCGCCGCCATCGCCGCCATCGGCTTCGGCAGCATCAGCAACGTGCCCATCCGCATCTTCAAGGGGTGCGCACTGCTCGCCGCCATCGGTCACGCCATGCGCTACCTGCTCATGCACGCCTTCGGATGGAACATCATACCTGCCGCCTTCATCGGTTCGCTATGCATAGGAATGCTGGCACCTGCCTGCGGCAAACACTGGAGAAGTCCTGCAGAGGCTCTTGCCTATCCTGCCCTGCTCCCCATGATTCCGGGTATGTACGCCTACCGCGCCGTAGAGGGTATGCTGCAGTGCTTCACCGCAACGACGGAGGAGCAGTTTCAGCACGCCTTCTTCCTCTCCACCCAGAACGGCATGATATGCGTCTTCATCGTCATACTGATGGTGCTCGGCGTGACGATTCCTATCCTCTACCTGGTACCAAGACTGAAAGGCTTAAAGACAGAACACAAACAAGAGAAGGCATAACATGGAGCTTCGACAATTACGGTTTTTCCTTCGTGCCTCAGACACGCTGAACTTCTCCGAGGCGGCAAAGCAGCTCTTCGTCACGCAGAGTGCCCTCTCGCAAAATATCAAACAGCTCGAAGAGGAGCTGGGCGTGACACTCTTCAACCGCAACAGCCATGAAGTGTACCTCACGGAGGCCGGCAAGGAACTGGTGACGTACGCACGCGAGGCGCTGCGCACCGCCGACAACTGCACGGCACGAATGAACGACCTGGCACAGATGAAATGCGGCACGCTGCGCATCGGCGTGACACACTCGTTCTCGCTGATGACCACGGAGGTGCTGGCGCAGTTTATGGTGCTGTACCCCGGCATTAAGGTAGAGATTGTCTACAAGACAACGGAGGAACTGCAGGAACTCCTGTCGCACCACGAGCTGGACTTCGTGTTGTCCTACAAACCGAAGCATACTGCGGCACAGGTGGAGTCCACCCCACTCGTCTCCGACCGTCTCGCCGTCATAGTGCAGGAAGGTCACCCGTTGACAAAGAAGGAGTCCGTAACGCTCGAAGACCTGAAGGACTATCACTTCGTACTGCCCTCCAAGGGTATGCAGGCACGCACCACTCTTGACGATGTGCTCAGTGCCAAGGACACGGAGCTACACGTCAGCATAGAGTTCAACCTACTCTCTCCCCTACTCCGTATGGTAAAGAACACGCACCTGCTGACGATACTGTCCTGCTCGTCCGTCAATGCCTACGGTTACGAAGGGCTCTGCGCGGTGCCGCTCGCCGAGGAAGGAACGGAAATGCTAGGGTGCATCCACACCTCAAAAGGTTCGTACCGCAAGCATGCCGTAAGCGAGATGCTGCGGCTGCTACGCGAATACATCGATTTCCACTTCGTCAAACGATAATTGCCGGGGACACGACAATTACCTGCGAAGTTCTTGGGACTCTAATTGCCTGCAAAGTTTTTAGAACTTTAATTGCCATTAATTGACCATTAATTTTATCCATTAATATTTTTTATTCCTCCAGTATAGGAACAATATTATTAATGATTCAAATTAATGGTCAATTAATGGCAATTAAAGTCTTTATAAATGTCCACTTAAAGACTTCATAAATGTCCACTGAGAGTCTTTATAAATGTCCACTTAAAGTCAGCGCAGCGCCAGGCAGCACCAGTTATTATCAGTCTTACGGGCAATTTCCGTCAGTCCGAGCGAGGCAGCACGTTCAAGGAGCATTGGCGCGTCCTCCTCGTAGAAACCGCTGAGGATTAGCGTCGCACCATGAGCCATCACACTGCGGAAATGCTCCATGTCGGCAAGAAGGATATTGCGGTTGATATTGGCAAAGACAACGTCGAAGACACCGTCTACGTGTGAGAGCACATTGGCATCCCCCTGCAACACCTCAAGCTTGTCGCCCAGACCGTTAAGCACCGCATTGTGCTTGGCGTTCTCCGAACTGAACTCGTCAATGTCGTACCCCACTGCCGACTCCGCACCACACCGCAGGGCGGCGAGGGCCAGTATGCCAGTGCCGCAACCGCAGTCCAGCACACGCTTTCCTTGCAAGGGCATGGAGAGAATGGTGGAAACTATCATGCGCGTCGTCTCGTGCGTACCCGTCCCGAAAGCGTTACGCGCCTGAATGCCAATCTGCAGCGGAGTATCGAACTGCACTGCCGCCTCCACGTGATGAGCATCGTAGATGGTCATCTGTCCGCCGATTACGATTGGGTCAAAGCCTTCCGCCTCCCACGCCTCGTTCCAGTCCTGGTCGGGGATTTCTTCTGTCTTAAAGGAAACGACGACACCGTCAAGTGGCAGTTCGTCTATGGCCTGCTGCACCGACTGCACGTGGTACAAATCCTGCTGCACGTAACCCTCCATTCCTTCTTCCGTGTCTACGAAGCTCTCGTAGTCGCAGTTGCCAAGAGAGTCTGCAAGAAGCTCGCGCGCTGCTTGCCTCAGCCCTTCGTCGTCACACTGTATTTTGAACGTTGTAGAGTAGTATTTCATTGCTATGTGTGTTTAATCCATGCAAAGTTATTAAAAAATAGGGAAATTCCTTGCTGCAGTTAGGGTTTTTCCGTATATTTGCAAGTAAATTAGCGATAATTTTGCATCATCAAAAGAAAAAGGATAATTATGAAACGATTTGTTCTTCTTACAGCTCTTGTCTGCCTCTGCGTCATGAACGCAGCAGCGCAGGATGATGACCTCTACTATACGCCCTCAAAAAAGGTGAAGGCTGCCAACAAGGCTGCTTACGAAAAGGCTAAAGCAGAGGAGGAAGCGTACGAACGTGCGCAGGAACAAGCCTATGCACGCCAGCAAGCCCGCGCATACGAGCAGATTATGTCTGCACAGTACAGCGGCAGTACACGCGACGTTGACGAGTACAACCGCCGCTACTATTACAACGGCACGGCAAACACCTCTGCCAATACCTCCGGCAACACATCTGGCAATGCTTCCAGCAATGGAATGCCAAAGAGTTATTATACAGTAATTGGCGACAGCACCGGGGCACTGCGCAGCGACAGCATCGGCAACGATGTCATTGCCTTCAACGGCACGAAAGGCTACTACCCCGACAGTCAGTTGCGCGACAGCATGGCGACGGACTACAAATACAGTCGTCGCATGGAGCGTTTTGACGGCGCACGACCGCAGGTGAACATCTACATCAACAACGACCCGTGGTACTGGTCCAGTTGGCGCAGTCCGTGGTACTGGTCAAGCTGGTACGACCCGTGGTTTGACGACCCGTGGTACTGGGGCACACGCTGGGGATGGGGCACCTACTACTCCAATTGGGGGTGGGGCATCAGCTTCCACACAGGATGGTACGGCCCAGGATGGTACGGCCCACGATGGTATGGTCCTCGCTGGTACGGCGGTTGGGGCATCCCTGTCCGCCATGTATCGGGCTGGCGACCGGCAAACGGCGGAGGACGCTACGACGGTTATCGCCCGGGAGGCAACTACTACGGCAGACCTAACGGCAACTACTACGGCAGACCCGGCAACAACTATGGCGGCAACCGCCCTAACACAATGGGCACAAACGGCATGAACGGCAGGTTCGGAAGTTCACGCACCAGCACCAGTCAGCCAAACTACAATTATGGAAGTCAGCGCGGCTACAACAGCGGCAGCAACTTCAGCGGTGGCTCACGTGGTGGCAGCAGCTTCGGCGGTGGTGGTTTCAGCGGTGGTGGTTTCGGCGGTGGCTCGCACGGCGGCTTCGGCGGTGGCGGAGGCATGCGCGGAGGCAGTGGCGGAGGACGTCGATAAACACCTTCGCAGATAGACACCTACGCAGACAATACAGACCAAAAACGACAACGACATATTATGAAAAAGTTTTTTACTGGCGCGGCACTTAGCCTCATCGCCATCAGCGCATCAGCGCAAGAGACATACGAAAGCGCAGAACTGGTCACGGAAGACCTGAACGGTACGGCGCGTTACGTAGCTATGGGTGGAGCAATGGAAGCCCTCGGCGGAGACATCTCCACTATGTCAACCAACCCTGCCGGCACGGCTATGTTCCGACGCACATGGGCTGGTATCTCCGGCGGCCTCACCATACAGAAGGGCAACACGCTCGGTAGCGGCTTGAAGGACGGTGTGACAAACGCAGACCTCAACCAAGTGGGCTTCATCTTCGCCAATAAGGTTGGAGCAAACTCTTGGTTCAACGTTGGTTTCAACTACCACAAAGGACGCAACCTCAACCAGATTACAGCAGCTGCAGCAACGTTGGACGGTTCTTCTGCCAACAGCATCAGCCAACTGTCCATCGAAGCGCCAAACTATGCGTCAGGGTTGGCAAAGGACTACACGCCATACTCTGCTTTGGACTATTTGGACTTCGAAGCAGTACTTTACCCTTCAATGGGCAGTGACAACCTGCTCGTCTCACGTGCGGCAAGTGCTTTTGCTTCCCATACGAAGACCAGCGGGTACATCTCCAACTTCGACTTCAACTTCTCGGGCAACATCAACGACCGTGTGTACCTCGGCTTGACGTTCGGCATCAAAGACGTACGCTACGACCAGTCTACCATCTATAGTGAGACATTCACCCAGGAAGGCACATACGAGCTGACAGACAGACGCACCATACGCGGCACCGGATTCGACGCAAAGTTCGGCGTGATAATACGTCCAATAGAAGACAACCCCTTCCGCTTCGGTGTCTATGTAAACACCCCAACATGGTACGAGCTTAAGCAACAAGTGAGCACGGACGTAGCAGGGATAAACATCAACAGCTATCAGAGAAACAACAACGGCGAGATTACTTCCGGTCCGGCAATTGCGACCTGGACGTCACACCGTGACACTTACGGCAGTCCTACGTACTACAAAATCACCACACCGTGGAAGTTCGGTCTGTCTTTAGGTTCCACATTCGGCAACAACATCGCCCTCGGACTCACCTACCAGTTCTCTGACTATAGCAGCATCAACAACCGCATCAACACGGGTGAGTACTACGATGCCCGTACCTACTATGACGGTTGGGGCAGATACAGCACCTACGAGACCAGCTCAAAGACTTATGCGGACGACAACTACATGAACCGCAACACGAAGAACAGTCTGAAGGGCGTACACCTCGTCAAGGTGGGTATGGAAGTGAAGCCGACACGTACAGTGGCTATCCGCGTGGGTTACAACTACGAGAGTGCCATCTACGAGAAGTACGGCACGAAGGACTATACCATGACAACGCGCAGCACTGGCAACGTCAACACCCTGCGCAGCTTCACCAACTGGCGGGCAACCCACCGCATCACCTGCGGTGTCGGATTGCAGCTATACAAGAACCTCAGCCTCGACCTCTCCTACCAGTATGCCGCCCAAAAGGGTGACTTCTACCCATTCCAAAAGGCAACAAGCACAGACGGCAAATTGACAACCAACCCAACTGTCTGCGAGGTAAAGAACAACCGCCACTTGATAAACGCAACGCTGGGCGTAAGATTCTAACCTACATAGAAAATGAGGTATAGTCTCAATACACAATGAGGTTAGCCTCTATGACAGATGAGGATAAAATCAGTAAAAGCCCCTAAAGTCTCTTGATTGAGATTTTAGGGGCTTTTGCTGTTTATTATAAAATTAAGGCTAATATGACCAAATTAAAGGGATGCTTACAGATCGATATCTACGAGGCAGGAGTCGAGTTCTTTTGTTATTGCCTCTTTGTCCAAATGCTGACCAATGAAGACCAGCTTCTGCATGCGGTCGCCGAACTTTTCGTCCCAGTCAGCGTTGACACCGGGGTTGTCGGCACGGAACTGCTTTAGTTCAGCTTCCGGCATAGTGGCATACCACTGACCGGCGTTCTGCAACTGCACCTGTCTGCCTGCCTGTTCGAAGACGTAGCAGAGGAGCGGCTGGTCTTCAAACCAGCAGATGCCCTTCGCACGGATGATGCTCTTTGGCCAACGGCGTGCTACGAATTCGTCGAAGAGACCAATGTCGAACGGCTTACGCGCATAGTACACAAACGAGCCGATACCGTATTCCTCTGCTTCGCCCTCACCATGATGGTGGTGGTGATGATGGTGGTGTCCGCAGGTGCACTCGCCGCCATGATGATGCTCACAGTGCTCGTCATGGTCGTCATGGTCATCATCGTCATCTTCGTGATGATGAGGTTCATCGTCGTGCTCATGATGATGTTCGTGCTCATGATTGTGATGATGTTCATGCTCATCATCATGGTGGTGGTGATGCTCACGGTCTTCCTCGTCCTCGAGTTCATCGCCGTGGTGCTCCTCTATCTGCTTTATCCATGCAGCTGATGTTGCTACGGAGTCAAAGTCGAACATGCCTGTGCCGAGAATCTTGTCGAAGTCTACGTTGCCATAGTCGCACGTGATAATCTCCGCTTTCGGCTGGATGGCACGTACTATCTCCTTGACACGCTGCAGTTCCTCTGGAGTCACTTCGGAAGCCTTGTTGAGGAGGATGATATTACAGAACTCAATCTGCTGGATAACGAGGTTCTCGATGTCCTCCTCGTTGCGCTTGGCTCCGAGAAGCGACTTTCCGCAACCGAACTCGTCCTTCATGCGCAGGGCATCCACCACGGTAACGATACAGTCGAGCTTTGGCGTGCCACCCTCGTTGTACTGCGCTCCCATGGTAGGTATGCTGCAGATGGTCTGGGCTATTGGAGCAGGTTCGCAGATACCGCTTGCCTCTATGACGATATAGTCGAACTTCTGCAGTTTGGTGATGTCGTTGAGCTGCTGCACGAGGTCCATCTTCAGCGTGCAGCAGATGCAGCCGTTCTGGAGCGCAACGAGCGAGTCGTCCTTCTGGTCTACGATGCCACCCTGCTGTATGAGGTGGGCATCGATGTTCACTTCGCCTATGTCATTGACGATGACGGCGAACTTTATACCGCGCTCGTTGGTGAGGATACGGTTGAGGAGAGTTGTCTTTCCGCTGCCTAAGTAACCCGTAAGCAGCAGGACGGGGATTTCGTTTACTGTGTTCATTGTATTCTTTACTTCTTATACGTCAGGATTTTCACGTCCTTGAGTTTTACGTCACACGCAGTATCAATTTGCGTGCCAAACTTGGTATAGAAGAAGGTTGAGTTGGAAATTTCTATGTCGTGAATCATTCCATGGCCACCGTGAGCAGCGATGGCAGTCTTTGCGCCGTTGCATATTACATTACTAATATGTATGTCCTTGAAGTTAGGCACCCACTTCGTACCAGCGCCAGGACCTGTCGTGCCGGAGATTGCCACATCGGCATACGTTGTCTCGAATACTATCGCCTCGTTCTTGATGTCAGTCATATATATGTTGTAGCAGTAAATCTGCTCCGTATCACCGCCACGACCAATGGCACTCTTAAAGCGCAGACCTGTATCAGTGCCGGAGAACGTATTGTCGTGCACCACGATTTTCTTCATACCTGCAGAGAACTCAGAACCGATGACGAAACCGCCGTGAGCGTGGAACACCGTGTTGTAAGCAATGAGGATATCCTCGTTGGCACCATGACCTACGGACTTCTCTCCAGCACCACCCTTCATGCAGATGCCGTCGTCACCACAGTCGATGGTATTGTTGACTATGAGCACACGCTGCGAGGTACCTATGTCAATGGCATCACCGTTCTGTGCGTTCCATGGGCAACGTACCGTCACGCCGTCAATGATGACATCCTTACAGTCGTTTGGCGTGAAGTGGAACTTAGGAGAGTTCTGCAGGGTAACGCCCTGAATCATGACGCGTTCGCAGTCGGAGAAGCGCACCATGTTGACGCGCAGTGCCTCTTCCTTCTCCTTGGAGTCGGTGAGGTTAGCCTGACTCTTCAGGTTGTATGGGTACCACACCTTACCGTCGGCAGAGACCTGACCGCCGAGAGCCTGATATTCCTTCCACTCCACTTCGCTCTGCTTTGTCTTCTTCACGCCGCGCCAGAACTCGCCGTTGCCGTCGATGATACCGTCGCCAGTGATTGACACGTCCTGCGCATTGCTGGCAGAGATGCCCGGACGAATCTTACCGGTCTTCTCGTCCTTGTGCAGGCTCTTCATCTCCGTGAGCTGCATGACAGCGTTCTTGGCAAGGTGAAGGTCGATGTTGGACTTCAGTTTGATGGGTGAGAAGAGCCAGATGCCGGCAGGAACGTCGACGTGACCGCCGCCCTTCTTGGCGAGGTCGTTGATAGCCTTCTGTATGGCTTCGTTGCAGAGAGTCTGACCGTCGCCAACGGCACCGTAGTCTACGATGCTCACGCGTGTATCCGGAATTGTCGGAGCTTTAACTTGCTGTAGTTCAACGGGCAAGTCTTTATAATACTGTGTGTAGTCTGCGGCGTTGGCAAAGCAGGCTGCAAGAAGTGCCACAACGCCGAGGAGGATTTTTTTCATAGTTTGTTTTGTAGTTATGTTAATACAGTAGTGCTTGCAAAGGTACATATTATATTCCGATTCCGCAAAAAAGAACACTTAATAAGTTCTAAAGAACTGCCATTTTGCACGTGCATATTTGGCAAGTTAAATAAAAGTTGCTACATTTGCACAACGATAAAACTAAACGACAAAACTATGAACACAAAACCCGTAATCTCACAGGACATCATCTACATCGGCCAGGACGATGCCGACATCCGCCTCTTCGAATCGCAGTACGTAGTGCCTGACGGCATGTCGTACAACTCTTACCTCATAAAGGACGAGAAGACAGCCATCATGGACACGTCTGACCCACGCACCCTTGAGGCGTGGAAGGCAGACCTCGCCAAGGCGTTGGACGGCAGCAAGCCCGACTACCTCATCATACATCACCTTGAGCCAGACCACGCCAGCGGTATCTCTGAAGTGCTGGCACTCTATCCGGACATCACCATCGTCTGCTCCACCAAGGCAGCCGCAATGATGCCGCTGTTCTTCCCCAACACCGACTTCTCCAGCAACGTGAAGGCGGTAAAGGAGGGCGACACGCTGTCACTGGGCAAGCATACGCTGACATTCGTCATGGCACCGATGGTTCACTGGCCTGAGGTTATGGTCAGCTACGACTCAACAGACAAGGTGCTGTTCTCTGCCGACGGCTTCGGCAAGTTCGGCGTATACGAAGCTGACGCTGACGACTGGGCCTGCGAGGCACGCCGTTACTACTTCAACATCTGCGGCAAATACGGCGCACCTGTCAGCACTCTGCTGAAGAAGGCCGCCGCACTGGACATCCAGCAGATACTGCCACTACACGGTCCTGTCCTCACAGGCGAGAAACTTGCCGAGGCACTGCGTCTCTACACCATCTGGAGCAAGTACGACGTAGAGGCTGAGGGTGTCTTCGTGGCATACGCCTCCATACACGGTTGCACCAAGGAAGCTGCGGAGAAGGTTGCCGAGATACTGAAGGCAAAGGGCTGCAAGAAGGTTTCCGTTGCCGACCTGACACGCGACGACCAGGCAGAAGCCATCGAGGATGCCTTCAAATACGGCAAGTTGGTCATCGCCGCCTCAAGCTACGACGCAGGTCTATTCCCACCGATGTACGACTTCCTGCACCACCTGCAGATAAAGGCATGGCAGAAGCGTGAGGTCGCCATCATCGAGAACGGTTCGTGGGCACCGTCAGCTGGTCGCGTGATGAAACAGATGGTAGAGGAGATGAAGGACGTCACCGTCAAGGGCGACACCGTAACAATCCGCGGCAGAATGAAGGACAGCGACATCCCTGGCCTCGAAGCACTGGCAGACGCCATTCTCGCATAATATAGTGATATGTAAAAAATAACTTGAGCAGCTTAGCACAAGTGCGGGCTGAAAGCCCAAAAACTTCATAGCCCAGGGCAACGCCCTGGGTTTTGTTAGCATATATCTACGCGCCCTGTAAGGGCAAAAGTCTATAGTCTGGCGTATTTGGTCTATGCACTTTTGCCCTTACAGGGCGGTGGTTGAATGTCCGATGTACCCAGGGCGTTGCCCTGGGCTATGTAGTATAGGGCTTTCAGCCCATTAGGATAAATTTGTCAATCATATCAATACTGCTCAAGTTATTTTTTGTACGTTACTAATTGTCAATAGCCATAGTTGGGTTCGAGATTCTTGTTCAAGTCCCGGCACTTATGCGGTATAGGGAATACGATGGTGTACTGGGTGGTTTCCTCCATATCCAACGGTTCGCGGAGGTCGTATGCACTGGTAAACTTGCCGAAGCGTATCAAGTCCTGACGACGCCAGCCTTCCCACACCAGTTCCAACAGGCGCTCTTCAAGGATATTTCCCAGCGTAGCAGGGCGCGACGGCATGCTAACGCGCGAGCGTACTTGGTTGAGCTCTGCACTGCCATCCTCGCCATTACGTACCTTCGCCTCAGCCATCATGAGCAGAACGTCGGCGTAGCGGAAGAGAACGATGTCGTTACTCTGCAACTTACCGTCCATGTATGACGTGCGGTCTACTTCGTATTTCGCCATACGTGCTCCAGCCGTCTTGATGTAAGGGCTGTTGGTCAGGTTCTGCTTCACCTCAAACGGCTGATACTCGAGTTGCTTGCCATTGTCAAGGATAATCGGTTCGCCGTCCACTTCCACTTTGCCAGCCACGAAGTTATAGCCACAGCGGGTGTCTTGGTCTGCTTCGCCATAGCGGTTGGCCTTCATCGTGGAGATAGTGGCACAAGTACCATTCTCACTGCCCCACCCCAGTGCACCTCCGTGTGTGTAGTGGTATGACCTGAAGAGGTAGTGGAACTGATTTGCGTAGAGATTCTTATCCATAGGGATAGTGAATATATTCTCCTTTGATGTCTCGTTGTGGGTGGAGAAGTTGAAGGTATAGTCGTCCTCCAACTGATATCCTTCCTCGCCCAGCAGTTTGCAGTAGTATATACACGTCTCCCAAGCGTTCATCTGCTTGCCGTCTACACCAAAGAAAATCTGCTTGCCGTCGGGACGGTTGGCGTAACCGTTGTACCACTTATCGTACGTATAAATCTCTGCATTAAGCGCCAGTTTCGCCAAGAGGAAATGTGCTACTGGCAACGTTATACGTCCATAGAACTCACCCTCCTTATTGCTTGCCTGCCCTGGCAGGTACGGCAGTATGCTCTGTAGTTCGTTGAATACAAAGCTGAACACCTCACTGCGCTCCGACTGCACCACTTCCTCACCGGTATGCGCCGTAGCACCCTCAGCATCCAGCTCAGGCCCGTCCGTAGAGGCAAGTACAATGGGGACACGTCCGAACATGTCCATCGCCTCGTAGTACATCAAAGCGCGTACGGCTCTCACCTCTGCCATGTATTCCAGCTTTTGCGAGCCTTTCAGAAGGCTTGACTTCTCCTCTATCTTCTCGAGTGACTTGTTGGCAAGTACTATTACCTTATATATATACTTCCACGTATCGTAGAGCGACTCGTCGTCGTCCGTCCACTTGTGCTGGTACATGGCGTTCCACAAGCCACCGTCGTACCAGTCGCCGCCGCGAATTGGTATGATAGCCTCATCCGTGGTCAGCGTGTTGTAGTCGTAGATGCCTCGGCATGTACCCTGTATGCCTTCGCTTTCTTCGCTGCCACCGATGTAGTTGTACAGCGAAGCGACAGCATTGACGTAGAGGTCTGTCGACGTATTGTATATCTGGTCCTCCGTGAGCTGGTCTTTCATGTTCTCTTTCAGACAGGAGGTAAGGCTCATCACTGTCCCCAACATGAATCCACAGACGACGATGCGTCCGATACGGCGTGTCTTATCGTTTAGTCTCATAATACTCAAAGGCTTTAGATTGTTACTGTTTGCAGGAAGAGTCCCTTAGAATTGTATGCTCAGTCCGAGGGAGTATGTGCGGTAGACAGGGTATGTCCTCTTGTCGTCGATACCCATTGTGCCGTTCACTACGTAGCTGTTCACCAGAGGTGTCAGTCCGCTGTACCCCGTGATGGTGGCAAGGTTGTTTACACTTGCCGACACTCTGAGCGACTTGACGACTTTACCCTTCATCGGGATGTCATAACCGACGGTGAGGTACTGAATGTTGAGGTAGTCGCCGCTCTCAAGCCAGTAGTCCGAGACGTTCTGGTCCACAATATTCTTCTCGGGTGCACCCTGCATGACATTGTAGTCGGGGAAGCTGGACATATTGGTGTAGGCAAGTCCCGTACCGTTGAATATCTTGTGACCGAATGCGCCGTTCATCTGTATGGACAGATACCAGTCGCGATAGCGGAAACTGATGTTGGAGCCAAGTGTCACCTTCGGCGTTGCCTGACCTGCAATATAGCGGTCACCTCCGTCGCTGAGGTCTACGTTGCCGTCGTGATCGAGGTCTTCAAGGTCGTAGCGGTAATGTCCGTTGCCGTCCTCTACGATACCCTTGCAGTGCGGCAGGTAGAACACGCCCAACGGTTGACCTACAATCTGGTATACCACATTGTTGTATCCACCGTGCTGACCAGCTCCCGACACTGCTCCCATTGCCGTCACTTCCGCTGCCGACATCTGCATGCCGTTGTACTCGCCACTGAGCGAGAGTAACTTGTTCTTCTGCCATGCAACGTTCAGGTTGATGTTGAGTTCCATGTCCTTCTTCTGTATCGGTGTGACAGAGACTCCCAACTCAAGACCTTGGTTGCTCATGGAACCGATGTTTGCCAACAGTTTGTCGTATGGAAACTGCGGCACGGGCACATCATAGGCGTAGAGCATATCGGTAGTTTTGGAGTAGTAGTACTCTGCGGTGAAGACGAGACGATTGTCCCACAGTCCGAGGTCGGCACCGATGTTCCATGTAGAGCGTGTCTCCCACTTCAGGTCGGGGTTGTTGTTTCTCACCATGCCCAGCGTCACCGTGGGCGAACTGTTTACAGAAACGACACCCGTCTGGCGTACAGTGCTCTGCGTCATATATGCCGAGATGCCGCCGAGGTTGCCCGTGCGACCGTAGCCAGTGCGGAGTTTCAGCATGGTGATAAACTGCTTGCTGCGCAGCCATGACTCCTTCTTCATATCCCATGAGAGGGAGACAGAGGGGAAGAAGCCCCAAGTGTGCGCGTCGCCCACCATGGACGAGCCGTCACCGCGCATGGAGACTGCCACGCTGTACTTGTCCATCAGGGTGTAGTCCACGTTGCCCATCACGGAAGCGAGGGAACAGTTTGCATAGTTGCTGTCCGTCCCACCGTAAGGACGTGAGGCTGCCGCACCTATATTATAGTAGGACATCTCGTTGGTGGTGATACCCTTGGCAGAAGTCCAGAAGCCGTTCTGCTTTTCGTTTTGGTACTCCACGCCAACCATCGCCTTGAGGGAATGGCGGTTTGCCCAAGTGCGCTTGTAGTTAACTGACAGATTGCCCAACCACGACTCGCCTTTGGACTCGCCACGATACAGGTTTCCCTGCGCCCACACCCATGTAGGACAGAACTTGTCGTTTTCGTTGGACGAATAACTGTAAGACCCAAAAGCGGTAATGTTGAGCTCGTCTTTCGCGCCACTGGCCGACAAGTGGCGGAACACGTCGTAGGAGAGTTTCAAGTGGGCGTTGAAGTTCATGTTCTTCGTATCGTCTCTTTCCGCGAGGAGAGCACCCGGCGGGTTCACCTGTGAGGCAGTGCCGTTCTTAATCCATGAACCGTTCACCTGTTCGTACGGGTAAGTGGGGTTCATGGCATCGGCGGAGTAGAAGAGCATCTGCGAGTCGAAGATGTCGTCTGTCTTGTAGGAAGAACCGAACACACCGAAGTCGCCCGTCAGTTTGTTGTTGAAGGCTTTCTGCGTGACGTCAATCTTCGCCACGAGATTTTGGTAACCTTTTGTCTTGATTATGGTATTGTGGTTGATATAACCGAAGGAAGCACGGTAGTTGCTCTGTTCGTTGCCGCCGCTGAAGGCGAGGTAGTGGTTCTGTATGTTGCCCGTACGGGTTATCGCCTTGTGGAAGTCCGTATCGTACCCTTTGTCGTTGTACTCTACGCCGTACTTCTTTGCCGCTGCGACATACTCGGCGGCATTGAGCATCTTCATGCTCTTGTACATAGCTTCGATGCCGTAGTTGCCCTCGTAAGAAATTTGGAATCCCTTGCCTGTACCTTTCTTTGTCTTCACCTGAATGACACCCGAAGCACCGCGAGAACCGTAAAGGGCGGTCTCACTGGCGTTCTTCAGTACGGTGAAGCTCTCTATGTCGGCAGGATAGATAGTTGCTAGCGTGGCAACGTCTGAGGTAACGCCGTCAATAATGACCAACGGGTCGTTGCCGCCCATAACGGAGGTAGTACCGCGCACACGGACGGAATTGAGCATAGCAATACGGTCTACGCCGTCCGTCGTGACGTTAACGCCTGCCGTCTTGCCGCTCAGTGCGTCCAAGGCGTTGTTTACCACACCGTTCTTCTTCAGTTCCGGCTGTACAACACTGACAGACCCCAACTGGCGTATGGAGTCCAGTTCTTGAAGAAGGATGCCCTGCGCCTGTACGTAACTGGGAGTGGCAAACAGCAACAGCCCTGCCGCCCACTTCATGTCTTGCATTGTCGTCATCATGTTTCCTTGTGATTTAAGTTTTAGTATCGGTTACCATTTCCAAGTCGGGTGCAAATATACAAAAAGATTTTCACTTACACACGAACTTGTAAACGAAAATCACCGCCAAGATGTTTTAGGACATTAATTGCCGTTAATTGACCGTTAATTGACCATTAATTTATATTTTACAAGAAGCAAAATCTATCCAAGAATAAAAATTAACGACTAATTAACGGCCAATTAACGGCGATTAATGTCCCCCAAGAGCATCTGCGGCCATTCACGTCACCAACTCTGAGAGCAGTCTGCGGAATACCTCGTTTTGGGAAAGAATTTTGGGGTTTCCCACGAGGATTTCCTTTTTCTTTGCTCTGGTGAGTGCTACGTTTAGCTTACGGTCGATGACGGCTCCTGTTGTATCATCGATAAAGGTGTTGGCTGCCAGGAAGGACAGTTGGTAGGCGTGCTGAACGGTGAAGCCGTAGATGATGACGTCGCGCTGTGAACCCTGGTAACGCTCGACGGTGTCGATGGTGATGTCGTGCAAGGCAGGTATGCCGTAGGAGTCGATGGCTTTGCGCACTGCTGTTATCTGGTTGCGGTACGGAACGATGACACCGACAGTCTGCAAGACGTCGAACTTGTCGCCTGCCTCCTGGTATGCGTTGAATACTTCCTTGGCAATAATCATCGCCTCGCGATCGTTTACCTTATCGGACTGTGAACGCTCGGGAGCCTCAACGGGGATAAAGCGCACACGTGGATGGTCGGCATCGCTGCTCTCCATTTGGTGCGGCAGACCTGCAATACCAAGTTTCCCGTCGTAGAAAGCGGCATTGGGGAATGACGCTATGTCCGGGTGCATACGCCCCTGAGCATGGAGGAAGGATATTGATGCAGAATGTCCAACAGGTGGTTGGGAAGTCTCAGTGGAGCTATTATGAATTATTAATTCTGAATTATGAATAATCCTTATCTGTCTCTCAAACCATGAGTTGCGGCAGTCTGTCAGGTGAACGGCTTGCAGGTCCGCGTCGTCCACGGCAGAGTCTGTTGCCGACTGCTGCACTACGGCAGGGAGCTGCTTGTGGTCGCCGATGAGCACGAACTTCTTTATGGCAACATCAATGCCGTTGGTGGCGGATAGTAGCCCGAGGAGCTGCGGCTCAAGTATCTGCGATGCCTCGTCAATGATGGCGAGGTCGAAAGACTTGAGCGAGAATAGCGACGTGGAGGCAGATGTCAGCGACGTTGTTGTGCCAACAACGATGCGCGCCTCGCTGACGAGCTGGCGTATCTGGTAGATATTGCGGCACGACTTTGTCTGCTCCTGCAATAGGTACGGACGGTATTTCTTTTCGCATGACAACGGACCTCCCATGCGTATGAAAGGCAGTCCTTCTTCAACGAGCTTGCTGCATATCTCGTCGACGGCGCGGTTGGTGAATGCCATGAGGAGTACCGTGGCATCGTGGAGAAGGTGTTCCTTCAGGATGTTGAGTAGTCCGAAGGATGTCTTTCCCGTTCCCGGCGGACCAATGACGAGATAGAGGTCGTTGGCCTGTAGGGCACCGAGCACGAGACTATTGAACTTCCCGTAATCGCCTTTCAGCACCCGCGACTCGTCGCGCTCCAACTGTCTTGTTCCAAGTATCAGTTGGCGGCGGTGCACGGGGGCAGTGAGGAACTGGTGGAGCGAGCGGTACTGTGCCGTGGCGGACGACTCATAGAAGTCGTGCTCTATCGCCCAACAGAACCCGTGGCGCACATCGAAGACGGCCGGCGTTGTCTGTGGAGAACGCAGATGCACGGTGACGTTCACCTCGTCCTCGTCGATGTGTATCTCTTCTATCGAACCACGGTGCACCATTGTCGTGCGTATGTCCGGTTCGCGTAGTGCCTCGTAGGGATAGAGGGTCACGATGTCACCCAAGCGGAAATTGGCAGAGAGTGCGCTGTCCGTCGTGGGGGCTGTCAGACGTACGGCGACAACGGAGGTGGACTGCTCTTTATCTTCATGCATCAACTCCGAGATGTACAGTCCGCAGAAGATGTTGCCCGCCATCAACTTGTCGTCCAGCGTGTCGTGCCATTTGGAGGCAAAGCCGGAGTTCTCCTTTGTGTTGCTTCCCATTTTTGACATGAGATGCTCTTGCGCCACGAAGCGCAGCATACGGAGGAAGTACTTCTGTTCCAACGGTGTGGCAGTCTGTATCGGGACGAGCACCTCGTCCAACTGTGGGCGTATCCACATATTCCAAAAACGGTCGCTCATCTCCTTGCGCCTCAGCTGTTCCGGCTTCATGCGCAGCAATACCTTTCCCTCTCCACGGGCATACGACATCTCGCACCACGCCAGCTGATTGCGCATCATGATGGCATGATGGAGCAACTCTGGGGCAGGTCCAAGGCGAACCAGTCCGTCGGTGTATTTTGAATATAGGAGGAAGGACTGTATGTGTGCGTTGGCTATGGGTTTGCTGTCCAACTTATAGCCGTAGTGGAGCGCTGCCATATAGAGGAGCATCTGCACGTAGTGCTTCTCATGATATTGCGGCGTTGTGGCGGTACTGCGCAGTGCACCCTTGCCCGACTTCTGTTCGATGAGTACGCGAAAATCGCTCTGCAAGAGGTCCATACGTCCTTGCAGACCGAGCGTCTCGCAGAAGAAGGAAGGCTCTAGGAGTGATTTTGCAGCATCGAAATGTCCCACTTCCTTTTCCAGTGCACCGCGTACGGCGGTGTGTATATTGGCACGCTGACGCTTGGCATCTTCGTGGAAGGTGCTGTCAATGTCGGTGGCGGCAGCCATGTCTATGGCGTGGTTGTGGAAGAACTCCGTGACACTCTCAGCGTATGTCTTCTGACTGCCGTGCACCTCTTCGTCGAGAAACTGCGAGGCAAGGTTACCGAGGTGTATGGCGCGTGTCGGCGGTACGGTCTTCAGTTTATTGAGCAGGGCGACGTACGGTGTCTCGGCGTAAGTCTCGAAGCAACTTGCCACGCTGGAGACATCGACGAGGTAGTCTGGCTGGTAGATTATCAGTTCCGGCTCAATGACTTTCTCTCCCGAACCGTCCACGGCATTGTCCACCTCGCGCGGTTTGACGATGTTTATCAGCGTACCTGCAGCGAGCAACTGCGTGATGTACTGCCAGTTCTCTGGTATGGCAACAGTGGTCGCACCCAGTTCGTCGGTGGTGCCGTGTATGAACTTGTCGTCCCACTGCTCCACCAACATTCGCATCACGTCGCCGAGCAGTCGTTTACGCCTAATGCGCTTGTGCCGCTTCGGGAAGACGGAGCGCAGGGCTTCCGGGATGTCTTCGCCGCCGTACACCTTGTATATATATAGTGCCAACGCCTCCACGGACTGCGCCCATTCGTCCTGCAGTACGTCGGTTGGTGTCACGGCGATTTCGCGCAGACGCTGTCGCAGTTGTCCCAGGACGAGCATGACGGACTTGTCCACGTCATGCTCCTTTGCGAGGTAGTCGGTCTTGGCGAAGAGTCCTCCGAAGTGTATCTTACTGCCAATGAGCTTTTGCTCCACACTACGGTGCAGGGCAATATTAAGCAGGTGATAGCAATGTCTCACATCGCCATCACCTGCCGTATCAGCCGCCTGCAAGAGCAGGTCGTAGAATTCCTTAGCTGGATTGAACATTATAACGTCTACTATAGCGCGAGGGTATATACAGCCTTTGTGACTTCCGGCGTTATGGGGTAGAAGTCACCGAACTTCTCGCCTTTGTTCTTGTGGAGTCGGCGTGTAAGTTCGTCTATGTCGGGATTCTCTATGCCCAGCTGCGCGAAGGTGACAGGCATCTTGAGGTCGTCGTGGAAGAACTTCTTCAGTCGGGCGATGCCTTCGAGTGCAATCTGCTCGTCTGTGCCGAAGTCCTCAGCGACACCCATGACGCGCTTTGCAAACTGTATCATGCGTGCCGGGTGGTGCTTCGCCATGAAGGTCATGTAGGCAGGTGTGATGACGGCAAGTCCTGCACCGTGTGTCACGTCATAGAGGGCACTCACCTCGTGTTCGAGTTGGTGGCCAGCCCAGTCTTCTACACGGCCTACACCACAGGTTCCGTTGTGAGCGATGGTGCCGCTCCACATGATGTTGGCGCGTGCATCGTAGTCGTTGGGGTTCTGCATCACCTTGCGTCCCTCGTTGACGATGGCGGTGATGACTCCCTCGCAGAGGCGGTCGCTGACCTCGGTGTTCTCCGTGTTGGAGAAGTACCGCTCGAGTATGTGTACAATCATATCAACGATGCCGGCAGCTGTCTGCCATGCAGGTAGTGTCATGGTGAGTTCGGGGTTCATGACGGCGAAGCGCGGACGCAGTATCATGGGTTGCTTGATGCCGAGTTTCTGTTGTGTCTCCACCTTTGTTATGACGGTGTTGCCTGAACCTTCCGAGCCTGCCGCTGGGATGGTGAGCACTACGGCAACGGGAAGTGCTGCCGTCACCTTTGCTTTTCCGATGAAGAAGTCCCAGAAGTCGCCGTCGTACTTCACGCCGCAGGCTATTGCCTTCGCGGTGTCGATGACGGAACCGCCGCCGACGGCGAGTATGAAGTCAACGCCGTTTTTCTTTACGAGGTCTATGCCTTCATATACCTTGTCGTCAGTTGGGTTCGGGCGCACACCGCCCATCTCTACGTGTGCTATGCCGGCAGCGTCAAGTGAGTCATTGACGCGGGCAAGCAGTCCGCTCTTCACGCAACTGCCACCACCGTAGATTACCAATACCTTCGTTGCGCCCTCAGCCTTTACGAGTGCGCCTGTGTTCTTCTCTGTCTCACGTCCGAACACGAATTGTGTCGGAGAGTAGAATGTAAAGTCTATCATTTCGTTATATCGTTGTTTGTCGTTGTTTTGTTCAATTGGTTTGCGAGTTGTTGTTGCAGCTTTTGGTATTGCGGCGACATCATGTAGCCCGTGTTCTTCTTCAGCATCTGCGCTATGTCCGAGATGGAGTTGCTATATGCTGAGAGTTCGTTCTGCATCTGCACCACGTGGCAGGCTTGGCTGCGTATCTCTGACTCTCTATTGCGGCGCAGTTCGTCGCAGACGGTCTGGAGCGTGGGCAGCACGACGTTGTTGAACAGGTGGTGTCCCTGGATGTAGAGGTATGTAGTCTCGGGAGTTACTCCGAGTTCGATGAGGCTGTCGCGAGTCCGGATGTATTCGTCCTTCATGTCGGGCATCTGACGGCGGAGTTCCTGCAGTTTCACCTTTACCTTATGGCGCACCCGTTGTACCATCTCCATGATATCCTCCAGTCGGGAATGTCGCAGAGTGATGACGGTATTGAACTCTGTCATGGTGAAACGTCCGTATTCGCGACGACGGTATATCATGATGTTCCAGACGAATAGCTGGAAGATGGCCTTGCTGTATTCTGCGAGGAATGTCTGGAAGTCGAACATCTGACGGTCGTTGAGCGTCGCCATCACGCATACGTTGTGGAGGGAGGGCGCGTAGCACTGGTAGTTCTCGATGGCATAGACGTAGGTATGGAACACGTACGGATTGGCGAGCAACGTCTGCGACTCGTGCGTCATGCCTTGCGACAGGTAGTCGTAGTCGGCATCGACGCAGGCTATCATGTTCTCCCCCACCCCATTCTCGAGTACTGTGAGTATAGCCTGTTTCTTCCCTCTCGAGAGGTGGTCGCGTGAGGGGAGCATCACCTCGAAATAGCGTTCGGGGGTCTCCAGCGGACTGAGTGCCATACGCCAGAAGAGTACATCGTCGTAGCTTTCCACGTAAGCCACGATGCGCTGGCGTGCTGTCTTGCCTTTCAGCTTGTTGGCAGCAGCGACGTAGTCGGATGTTATGTACTTGTTCAGGCGTTTCACTTCTTGTACTCTCGTCGTTATGCAGTGCTACTTCACTTCGATGTCGCTCACTTCGGTTATGCGGTCCATCCATCCGTCCATAACGACGGCAGGCGAATGGGTGGTGAGGATAATCTGTACGTTGGGGTTGAGTTGTCTTATGACCCCGATGAGCTGTTTCTGCCATTCGATGTGCAGACTCACTTCCGGTTCGTCCATGAAGAGCACGTATGGTTCGCCGTTCTCCACGAGTACGGTGAGGAGGATGAGGAGCATCTGCTTCTCACCGCTGGAGAGCTGGTACGGGGTCAGCGTCTCACCGAGTTGTCGGAACCGTATCTCGTTCTCCGTGCGTATGATGGTCTTGGAGGTATCAGCGAAGAGTTTGTCGACGAGGTCGTGGAAGAGTTTCTTTCCCTCGGACAGCCGTGTGGCAGCCTCGGCATCTCCGTTCTGCAGTGCCTGTATGATACGGTTGGCAATGTTCACCTGATAGTCAAGGTATCGGCGCTGGAGATTGTACAGTTGCAGGTCGAGTTCGGAGACTATCTTGAAGTCCAGTCTGAGTGCCATCTCGTGGTTTATCAGCGGACGGTCGAAGGAGCGTATAACGTCGAAGCGTATGCCTGTGGCATCCTCAGGAACGAGATTGAGGTGTACGGGACCCATCTCGTCGTTCTCCTGCAACTCAAGTATATTTGTTGCCTCGCCAGCCTTTATCAGTTGCAGCGGCGCGATGACTTTGTTGAGTATGGTACTCTTTCCCACACCGTTTACGCCGCTGAGTATGTTGACATGGCGGTCCAGCTCCCATGCTATGTGCTTGCGGCCGTTCCAGAGGGAGTCTATCTCAAGTTTCTTTATGTATTCGGCGTACTTCATTGTTTTCAACGGATTAGAGGGTTATGCGAACATTTGATGCCACTTGGCAAGTTTTTCAGCGCATTCGTCGCCGAACTTTGCCACGGACTTTAGGGCTTTCTCGTATGGTTTCTCTTGGTAGAGTTTTGTCTTTGAGAAGAACTTGTCAGCATAGCAGACTATCTGTTCCTCGATGGTCTCCGGCACTAAGTCTTCTTCTGGCAGTGGGAGGTTGTTGTTGCGTATTGCCTTGGCGGTAAGTCCGGTGCCTGTATGGCGTGCACAAACGCGTGCCAGGGCGTCCGTCTCTTCCTTGGTCAGTCCGAAATCATGCTCATGCAGCATGGCGGCACCGAGTACTCCGTGCTTCAGGTACGGTTCTGTTCCATAGCAGTGTATGCCGTCAGCATCTGTGCGTACTATACCTATGTCGTGCAGCATGGCAGCGGCATAGACGAAGTCGCGGTCGGCACCCAGCTCCGGGTGTTTGTCCACAACGGCAACGGCTTTCTCTGCCACGGACTTGCTGTGTTGCAACAAAATGTCCCGCAGCGGACCGTTCGCCTTCTGACCAGCATCGGTCGATGTGGCAGGACGGTCCTCTACGGGATAGTAGTAGTCTATTATCGTTTGGTAGTTTATCATAGCGTCTTGAAAAGTCAGTCTCCCTTGTTTTTTATGCAAAGTTACGCAATGTTTTTCAAAACGCCAAACGTATCGTGAAATAAAGAATAGAGTTAGCGCACTAAAAGCTCAGAGTTAGCAGAGAATCAGCGTTATGCCAGAACAATATTTGCTGGAACTCCTAAGTTGTGGTAAATGTTACGTGCAATATCAAAATTGATAGCCCTGCGACCATGGAGAATGTCACTCAAAGCAGTCGTTGACACACCTATGGCCTTTGCAGCATCCTTTTGCTTATAACCTTTATTTCTGAAAGCTACCTTGATAGCTGCAATCAAAGAAGGTTTGACTCTCCAGGGGTGAGGCACTGTTTCACATTCCCAATTATAAGCAGCTTCACTCAGAATCTTTAATTCCTCCTGATCTACTTCATCAAGCATGTCCATACCACCCAATTCTGTACCCTTTTTCAGGATAGCCTCTATGCGCTCGTCTATTTCGTTATATGTCGTTTCATCTTTGATCGTCATGGCTATATGTTTTTTATATCCTTAATTTTGTCGTATTCGGCATGAGTGCCAACAAATCTTATATGAAGAAAACCTTGAAAGAAAACCACAATGGTTACCAATCTGAACTTGTTGCCAGAAATATTGAAGACATATCTATCATTGCCAACATAGTCTGCTGAAGGAAATGCTTCTTTAAGTTCTGCATGATTTTTCCATTCCATTTTTTCGACATACTCGGCCCACCTCATCAGAGCATCCTCTGCATCAGGGTGCTTTTTTCCAAAGCTTTTTAGCAATTTAAACTTTAATATCTTCATAGGCTCTATGTGCCGTTAGGACTGCGTTTAAGCACATTTGTCTTGTTGTCATTGTCGAAGTACACGTCATAATTTACAACTTTACATCGCAATGGCGATGCAAAGATAAACAAAAGTTCTCAAAGTACAGAACTTTTTACCCAAAATTTACGCTTCCAATGCATTTTACATCGTACAAGAAGTAGTTACCAATCTACAACCTTGTCCACACTCTGTTGCTGTTCACTTACCGTGCGGTGCAAATAGATGCGAGTGGTCTCGATGCTCTCGTGCCCAATGATGTCTGATTGTTATACGAGGAATCGCCCTGCGATATAGTCGGCGAGTGCCGCGCGATAGCTTTCTCCGATGGGCACCTCACTGCCGTCGTCCATGATGACGCGTGGACGCGCTATTTCCTTTATGTGAGAGAGATTTATGATGAACGACTTGTGCACCCTCATGAAACGGTGCTCTGCAAGCCGCTCCTCCATCTTCTTGAGACTCATCAGCACAACGGCGGGCTTCGTCTGTCCGGCAATATGTATGCGCAGGTACTCGCCCATCCCCTCGATGCTGACAATGTCGCCAAGGAGCACACGCTGCACCTTGCTGTCTGTCTTTATGAATATCGCCTCGTCGGCATCGACGGGCGAGACGTTGTCGGCGTGCATCAGTTCGTACTGGCGTTTCACCCTCTCTGCCGCCGCCATGATATCTGCCATACCGAAGGGTTTGAGGAGGTAGTCGACGGCATCCACCTTATAGCCTTCCACGGCATACTCGGAGTAGGCGGTGGTGAACACGACGAGCGGACGCTGACGCAGGGAGCGCACGAAGTCGAGTCCGTTCAGGTCGGGCATGTTGATGTCAACGAACAGGGCGTCCGGCTCTGTCTCCTCGAGCACACGTGCTGCCTCAAGTGCGCTGTGGCAACTGCCCACTACTTCGAAGTAGGGTACTTTCTGAAGGTAGTTGACCAGTTGGCGTAGTGCCAGCGGTTCGTCGTCAATGGCTAAACATCTTATCATAGTATGGGTATCGTTAGTTGTACGGTATATTCCTCTGTCGTCGGGCGGATGTCGAGCGTATAGTCTTTGCCGTAGAGCAGCTTCAGACGTTTGGTGGCGTTGGCCAGTCCGATGCCGCCGTGCACGTCCTCTGAGGACGGCTTACGACTGTTGCGGCAGAGGAAACTTACTTTATTGTCGTCGGTGAGCGTCACCTTCACCTCGATGAAGCTCGGGTGCTCGTAACTGATGCCGTGCTTGAAGGCATTCTCCACGAAGATGATGAAGAGGAGCGGCGGTATCTTCACATCGGAAACGTCTGTGGGCAGACTGACATCGATGCGGACGTGGTCGTTGTAGCGTATGCGCATGAGGCGGACGTAATTGTCGATGAATGCCAGCTCGTTTTTCAGCAGTGCGGTACGTTTGCTGCCGTCGTAGAGCATGTAGCGCATGAGGCGTGAGAGCACCTCTATGGTCTGCTTTGCCTGCTCGGGGTCAATGTCCACAAGTGCGTGGATGTTGTTGAGCGTGTTCATGAAGAAGTGCGGGTTTATCTGGTACTTCAGATACTCCAGCTGGTTGGTCAGGTTCTCACGCTCCAGTGCTTTAAAGCGTTTGCGGTCGTCGAGTGATTTGAAGAAGTATTTTGCACCGATATTGAGTCCAAGCAGCAATGCCATGATGACGAGTGCCACGGAGTCTTCTCCGCCAAATGCCATGGGCGGTTCACGGGGTTCTTTCTTGTCAAGATCGGGACGTGGCATTGGTCGTTGAGGGGGCACCTTGTCGCCCATGCGCAGGAGCTGTCCTGGTTGTGCTGGCTTATCGTGAGGTGGTCCATGATGCTGAAAGTCTCCATCATCAAACATGGGGTCTCCTTGCACTTGTTCTTGGGGGTGTTTGGGAATGTCGTGCGGCCGTCGTGTACACTGGTAGAAGGTAAACGCTGCGAAGAGGGTTGTCAGCAGTGCCAGATAGATCCATTTCTTGTTGCGATAGACAAGCAACGGTGCGATGAAGATGTTGTGGGTCCAAAACGCCACGGCGAACATGCCGAGCAACTTCCACGCCTCGAAGATGCGGTACCAGTCGTTCTGTGCCACAGCTACACCATCTTGCGGGTCAGCCATGTAAACTCCCAAGACGGGAACAGCAAAGACGAGGAGCCAAAGAGCGAGGTACAGGGCGGTCTCCGACCGCCGCTGTCCTCTAAATAGATATATGAAGAAGAAAAACTGATGTTTCATTGTTTCTTTAACGAGAGCAAAGGTACTACATTTCCCGTAAAGCCGCAAATATCTTCAACGAATCGTCGGTTTCCTTCAACGAACTGCCATATATACAGCTTTTCTGTCGACCGTCTATGAACTTTTGCCCTTTCAGGGCGCGAGTATATAAACCGCATAACCCAGGGCGTTGCCCTGGGCTATGTAGTGTTGGGCTTTCAGCCCGTATACTGTCGTTTACTGGTGTTTCTTCGTCCACTCTTCGTTTATCTGCGTTGAGACGCAGTTGATGAGTCGCTCCATTATGATAGGCTTCGTGATGAAGTCGTTTGCACCGAGGTTGAATCCCTTTGTGATGTCATCGTTGGAGTTGAGTGCCGAGAGTATGACGATAGGCAGGTCGGCAGTCTCTTCGTTGGCACGCACACGGCGTATGACCTCGTATCCGTCGATGCCTGGCATCATGAGGTCCAGCAGCACGAGGTCCGGACGCTGTTCCGCTATGCTGTCGAGAGCAGACTGTCCGTCGTTGGCTGTACGCAGGTTGAAATTGAAGATGGCAAGCATCTTCTGTATCAGCAGCACGTTCAGTGGAATGTCGTCCACGATGAGTACTGTCACTTGGCTCGGATCTACTTCCGGATTTAGATTTGTCTTCATATTGCGTTGTGTATTTATCTGAACGAGTCGGTCAGGAGTTTTATCTCTACCTGCGGTGCGATGCGTTCATACAGTATATTGTGTACAGCATCGAGGATAGGCATGTTGACGTGCATGTGGCGGTTTATCTCCTTCATGCACTTGGTGCCAAAGTACCCCTCAGCTATCATCTCCATTTCTATCTGTGCCGACTTGACGCTGTATCCCTTTCCTATCATCGTGCCGAATGTGCGGTTGCGCGAGAAGTTGGAGTAACCTGTCACAAGCAAGTCGCCGATGTATGCGCTGTCCTCCATCCTGCGTTCTATGGGGTGTACGGACTGTAGGAAGCGTGACATCTCCTGCAGGGCGTTCGACATCAGCACTGCCTGGAAGTTGTCGCCGTACTTCAGACCGGAACAGATGCCGGCTGCGATGGCATAGACATTCTTCAGCACGGAAGCATACTCGATGCCTATCACGTCGGAGGAGGTCTTTGTCTTTATATAGCGTCCTGCCATGACCTTGGCGAAAGCCTCAGCCTTTTCCGTGTCGGAGCAGGCTATGGTGAGGTACGACAGACGTTCCAGTGCCACTTCCTCGGCGTGGCTCGGTCCTCCGATGCAGGCGAGATTGTCGCTAGGCACGTCGAAGACGCGGTGGAAATATTCTGAACAGACAAGGTTCTCGTCTGGCACTATGCCCTTGATGGCAGTTACGATAAACTTGTCACGAAGCCTCACACGGAGTTTCTTGAGGTGGTTCTTCAAGTAGGGCGAAGGGGTGACGAACACGAGTGTGTCGTACGCCTCCACGATTTTGTTGAGGTCAGAGGCGAAGTATATCTCGTCCAAGTCGAAGCGTACACTGGTAAGATACGCCGGGTTGTGCCCCATGCGCTTGAACTCCTCTATGCGGTCGTCGCGTCGCATGTACCACCCGATGTGGTGTGTCTTACCTACAATAATCTTAGCGATAGCCGTTGCCCAGCTACCGCCACCGATTATTGCTATTTTTCCGCAGTCGAACATTTACTTATTCGCCTTGTCAATGTATACTTGGAACTCTTCTACCTTTGGATTCTCCAAACCGAGTTTGTACTTCTTGTTAACACCGCAGACATCCTGCTGTAGCTTCTGCGCCTTTACGTCCTTGAGGTCTGAAAGGAGGTAGTAACCAGCCTTGTTGAAGAGTGGCACCCACTCCTCTGCGACACCGATTTCAGCCCATTCTGCCACGCTGGCCTTAGGTTGCTTCGGCTCTGGCTTCATCTGTGGGAAGAGGAGCACTTCCTGGATGTATGCCGTACCTGTCATGAGCATGACAAGACGGTCGATACCGATACCGATACCGGACGTTGGAGGCATACCATACTGCAGGGCGCGGAGGAAGTCGTGGTCGATGACCATTGCCTCGTCGTCACCCTTGTCGGCAAGTTTCATCTGGTCGATGAAACGCTCTTCCTGGTCTATTGGGTCGTTAAGCTCGGAGTATGCGTTAGCCAGCTCCTTGCCGTTCACCATGAGTTCGAAACGCTCGGTGAGACCTGGCTTTGAGCGGTGCATCTTGGTCAGAGGCGACATCTCCACCGGATAGTCGGTGATGAAGGTAGGCTGTATGAAGGTGCCCTCGCAGAACTCTCCGAAGAGTTCGTCGATGAGCTTGCCCTTGCCCATTGTCTCGTCTACGTCCATGCCCTTCTGCTTGCAGAACTCGCGGATCTCCTCCTCTGTCTTGCCGTTGCAGTCGAAGCCTGTCTTCTCCTGGATAGCCTCGAGGATAGGCAGACGGCGGAATGGTGCCTTGAAGCTGATAGTCTTGCCGTCAACAACGGTCTCAGGCTTGCCGTTTACGGCGATACAGATTTGCTCGAGGAGCATCTCGGTGAACGACATCATCCAGTTGTAGTCCTTGTAGCTGACGTACAGCTCCATGCAGGTGAACTCAGGGTTATGGTTTTTGTCCATGCCCTCGTTGCGGAAGTTCTTGCCAATCTCGTAGACACCTTCGAAACCGCCCACGATGAGTCGCTTCAGATACAGCTCTGTAGCGATACGCATATACATCGGGATGTTGAGAGCGTTGAAATGGGTGATGAACGGGCGTGCGCTGGCACCGCCTGCGATAGACTGCAGTGTAGGTGTCTCCACCTCGGTGTAACCTGCCTCGTCGAGGAGGCGGCGGAGTGTGCGCACTGCTATGGCGCGCTTGAGGAACGTATCCTTCACGCCGTCGTTGACAACGAGGTCTACGTAACGCTGGCGGTAGCGGAGTTCCGGGTCGTCGAACTTATCGTATGCCACACCGTCCTTGTACTTTACTATCGGCAGTGGCTTGAGCGACTTGGAGAGCATGGTGAGTTCCTTGGCATGAACGGAGATCTCGCCCGTCTGCGTACGGAACACGAAACCCTTCACACCGATGAAGTCACCGATATCCATGAGTTTCTTGAACACCTTATTATATAGTTCCTTGTCCTCGCCCGGACAGATGTCGTCGCGGGTGATGTAGACCTGAATGCGGCCTTTCGAGTCCTGTAGCTCAACGAAAGCAGCCTTACCCATGATGCGGCGGCCCATCATACGGCCGGCGATGACAACCTGCTTGCCGTCCTCGAAGTTTTCTAATATCTCCGCGGAGAATGCGTCTGTCGGGAATTCTGCTGCCGGATATGGGTCGATGCCCATATTACGCAGTTCTTGAAGGCTCTCTCTACGTCCGATCTCTTGTTCGCTAAGTTCTAGTATGTTCATTGTTGTGTGTACGATATGTCTGAATAAAAATCGATTTTGGGGGCAAAGTTACACATTTATTCGGAGATAAACGAACTTTTCCGCGAAAAATGCAAACTAACGTGAATGCTTTGTGGTAACATTAATCGCCGTCACAGTTACTCCACTTCCAGTTGCAATTCCTTGACGAAGGTGGCGAAGGCACTGTTTTTCTCTTTTAGTTTGTCGAAGAATTCGCGCGGCGAGAGTCGCTGGGCGGTGAATGCCGTCGTTTGGCCGATGCGCGTCTCGAAGGTCATCTGCCCGTTGTGCAGCGACTTCATCAGTGTCACCATGATGCGCGGCATGATGTTGTCGACATCGGTCTTGAGTATGGTATTCTCGCAGATGCCCTCGCAGTGTGGGAAGTCGGTTATCTGCACCTGCACGTTGAGCATTCGTTTGCCCAAGGCACTGTAGTCGCGGTTCTGCATCATGCGGTTGCACATGGAGAGCCACTCGCGGCGCAGGTCGTCGTCGGAGAACGGTGCGCTCTCGTCTGTCACATTCCCGACTGTGCGTGTCTGCTGTCCCTTCGCCGACTGGCCTTTCAGGTCTTTGAACGACGTGCCGAACCGACGTCCGCGGGATACTGTAGACGACGGTGCGCTGACTGCGGCTGGCTTCGATGCCACGCGTGGCTCCGGTTCTGCCACGACGGTAGTTGGGGCGGTAGTGCTTGCAGCCTCGGCCACCTGTGCTGCCTGTTGTGTTGGCTGCTGCAACTGCTCCATGAGTTTCTTGAACAGGGATTTCAAACGCTTGCAGGGGCGACGCCCCACTCCGTCCGCTTCGTCCTCTTGCGTTATCTGCGCCACCTGTATGAGGGTCAGCTCCGCCAGCAGACGTTTGTTGCTGCTCTGGCGATAGTTGACGTCGCACTGGTTGAGTATCTTCAGTGCCGAATAGAGGAACTTCGGCGTGCACCGCTGTGCCTGTTCGGCGTAACGGTTGCGCTGCGCCTCGCTTGCCTCTATGAGTTGGGCCGTGGCTGGTGACTTCGCCATCAGCACGTTGCGCACGTGGGTGGCGAGGCCGTTGACCATCCTTCCGGCGTCGAAGCCGTGGGAGAGAATGTCGTTGACAGCTACCATGATGTCGCTGACTTTATTCTCCAGACTGAGGTCTACTATCTTGAAGTAGTTGTCGGCATCGAGTATGTTAAGGTCTTCAAGCACCTTCTGGTACGTGATGTTGCCCTGGCAGAACGATGCTGTCTGGTCGAAGATGGAGAGGGCATCGCGCATGCCTCCGTCCGCCTTCTCGGCTATCACGTTCAGGGCTTCCTCCTCGTAGGTGTAGCCTTCCTTCTCGGCTACGTTCTTGAGGTGGTTGATGATGCCCTGCACGGACATACGTTCGAAGTCGTATATCTGGCAACGCGAGATGATGGTGGGCAGTATCTTGTGCTTCTCCGTTGTGGCCAGGATAAAGATGACGTGCTTCGGCGGTTCCTCCAGCGTCTTCAGGAACGCATTGAAGGCCGCCGTGGAGAGCATGTGCACCTCGTCGATGATGAACACTTTGTACTTGCCGGTCTGTGGCGGTATGCGGGTCTGCTCCATCAGGGCCTTGATGTGCTCCACACCGTTGTTGGAGGCAGCATCGAGTTCGAAGATGTTGAGCGAACGCCCCTCGTTGAAAGCCTTGCAGCTCTCGCATTCACCACAGGCATCGCCGGTGGAAGTGAGGGAAGTACAGTTTATCACTTTTGCGAAAATTCTCGCACAGGTGGTCTTGCCCACGCCTCTCGGTCCGCAGAAGAGATAGGCATGTGCCAGCTTCCCTGTCATGACGGCATTCTTCAGCGTAGTGGTCAGCGACTTCTGACCCACCACGCTGTCAAACGTCATCGGACGGTATTTGCGTGCAGAAACTATATAGTCCATTTTTTGTAGCGGTTTCCGTTATGGCGCAAAGGCTAAAGCCTCCGGCCAATCACGGGATGATTGTTTGTGCAAAATTACAATAAAAATCTTGCATAGAGCATGTTTCTTCGCAAAAATCCTCTAAAATAATGATCTTTTGGTGCATCACGACTTATGAAGCCCTTCTCGTCTATGTTAGCTAAGATTTTTGCGGATTTCCGCAGTTTTCTTTCGCAAAATTAACGACTACCTCTTAGTTCTTTATATTCATTAACTAATGTGGGGCATTTCAAAATTCCGGCTCAACGGGGACTTCCCGTGGCAGCACAGAAGTGAAATGTACCAGTCGATTTGACGCCATTGTATGAAAGTATCACTGGGCTACATTGTGTAAAAAAAGTTTTTCTTCTGGAAAAAGTCTCAAAGTATCATCCCTGAGCTTTTGTATTTACTGTATTGTCTTGATCTACAGTGGTATAAATCAAGTATGGCTTTTGTGCTTCCCTGTAAAAAGTATCATAAAAGTATCATAAAAGTATCACAGAAGTATCATCAAAGTATGTCTTGTCCAAAAGACTTTAGGGGCTTGTCTCATTA
>CAVCKM010000125.1:0-3096 GCA_963602765.1 Alistipes putredinis
GTATCATACCGGGTGACTACGTAACAACAGAAGACGGTACTGGTATTGTGCATATCGCACCTACCTTTGGTGCTGATGATGCCAAGGTAGCAAAGGATGCCGGTATACCGGGGCTGTACATCGTTGACAAAAACGGTGATACACGTCCGATGGTAGACTTCCAAGGTAAGTATTTCGTTGAGCAGGATATGGATGCAGAATTCAAGTCACTTTGCGTAAACGAAAGCTACTGGAAGCATGCTGGTGACTATGTAAAGAATGCTTACGACCCTAAGTACAACGAGGGTGGCAAGTATGACGAGAAGGCTGCCAACAAGGATATGGACCTCAATATCATCCTTTGTTTGGAGATGAAGGAAGAGGGCACTGCCTTCAATATAGAGAAGCACGTGCACAACTATCCTCACTGTTGGCGTACCGACAAGCCGGTGCTTTACTATCCGCTTGACTCTTGGTTCATCCGTTCTACTGCTTGCAAGGAGCGTATGTACGAGTTGAACAAGACTATCAACTGGAAACCGGAGTCTACTGGTACTGGTCGTTTCGGCAAGTGGCTTGAGAATCTGAATGACTGGAATCTCTCCCGCTCTCGCTATTGGGGTACACCGTTGCCCATATGGCGTAACCGTGAGACGAAGGAAGAAATTTGTATCGGTTCTCTCGAAGAACTGTATAACGAGATAGAAAAGTCTGTCGCTGCCGGTGTGATGCAGTCCAATCCTCTCAAGGACAAAGGTTTCGTGCCTGGTGACATGAGTCAGGAGAACTACGACAAGATTGACATCCACCGTCCGTACGTGGATGATATCAAGCTTGTTGGCGAGAACGGTAGTGTGCTAACACGTGAACTGGACCTCATCGACGTTTGGTTCGATTCGGGTGCGATGCCATACGCTCAGGTGCACTATCCGTTTGAGAACAAGGAACTGATTGACAATAACGCTGCTTATCCGGCAGACTTCATTGCGGAGGGTGTAGACCAGACACGCGGATGGTTCTTCACGCTGCACGCTATCGGTACTATGGTATTCGACTCTGTTGCGTTCAAGAATGTGATATCCAACGGTCTCGTTCTGGACAAGAACGGCATAAAGATGTCGAAGCGTCTGGGTAACGTTATAAATCCATTCGACTGCATCGCCACTTACGGCACAGATGCAGTACGCTGGTACATGATAACCAATTCGGCACCGTGGGACAACCTCTCGTTTGACCCGGACGGTGTGAAGGAAGTTACCTCGTCGTTCTTCATCAAGCTCTATCAGGCATACTCCTTCTTTACCCTCTACGCTAACGTAGACGGTTTCGATTACTCAGAAGCTGACGTACCATTCGCAGAGCGTCCGGATTTCGACCGCTGGCTGCTCTCCGAGCTGAACACGCTTGTAAAGAACGTGGATGCCACACTGGCTAACTACGAGCCAACACCAGCCGGACGTATGATACAGAGCTTTGTCATCGACAAGCTCTCCAACTGGTACATCCGTCTGAACAAGAAACGCTTCTGGGGCGGTGGTATGACACAGGACAAACTCTCTGCATACCAGACACTCTACACCTGCCTCGATACGCTGGCACGTCTGATTGCGCCGATATCTCCGTTCTATTCAGACCAGCTGTTCCGTGACCTCAACGAGGCAACGGGTAAGGACAAGGCTATCAGCGTACACCTGGCAAAGTATCCTGAGACCAACGAGGATTATATCGATACCGAGTTGGAGCAGTCAATGCAGGTTGCCATGCAGGTTACCTCTATGGTCCTCTCTCTGCGTAAGAAGGTGAAGATTCCTGTAATACAGGCACTGCAGACCATCTCAATCCCTGCCGGTGGTAACGACAGTTTCCGTAAGCAGATAGAACGTATGGCCAGCGTCATCCTTGCTGAGACAAATGTAAAGGAACTCAACTTCATCGGCGACGGCGAGGGCATGCAGCTCGTAAAGAAGGTGAAGTGCAACTTCCGTACAATGGGCAAGAAGTTCGGCAAGCTGATGAAGAGTGTCAACGCTGCTGTTCTTGCTATGTCACAGGAGCAGATAAAGGAGCTTGAGACTGCCGGACAGATTGTACTTGACGTAGAAGGCCAACCGACAACCGTAGAAGCTGTTGACGTTGAGATTATCTCTGAGGACATCCCCGGATGGACGATAGCACAGGAAGGCTCCATCACTGTGGCACTCGACATCGAGATTACACCAGAACTGAAGACGGAAGGTGATTCGCGACTCATTATCAAGCGTATACAGGCAGTCCGAAAGGAAACGGGCCTTGAGATTACTGACCGCATCAACGTGGTAATCGAAAAGACTGAGGCAACGGAAAAGGCTGTCAGCGTCTTCGGAGAGCACATCAAGGCTCAGGTTCTTGCCAACTCACTCACTGTGGGCGATGTCGTTGACGGGCAGGCTGCAGAACTTGGTGACGAAACGGTAAAGATTTCTGTGCAAAAAGCTTAATATAATATAGTAAAGGTCAGAGGTTATTGGTTTTGAATTTCACTCTTCATAAACACCGTTAACCTTTGACCTTTCCTCTTTCATAATAATCTACAAACCTTCATAAATTAAAACCTTAATACTATGGCTGAAATCAAAAAGCGCTACAGCGACGAGGACCTTGCAGAGTTCAAGGAAATCATTGAAAAAAAACTCGAACTGGCACGACGTGACTACACCGACATGATGCGTCAGCTCAGAAACGACGAAGGTAATGACGTGGCAGACACTTCTCCGACGTACAAGATACTCGAGGAGGGTTCTACTACTCAAAACAAGGCTGAACTTGTTATATTGGCACAGCGTCAACAAAAGTTCATCCAAGGTCTTGAAGCAGCTTTAGTACGTATACGTAACAAGACATACGGCATCGACCGTATGACAGGGGAGCTGATTCCGAAGGAACGTCTGCGTATCGTGCCTCATGCCACATTGTCTGTGGAGTCAAAGATGAAAAAAGATCACTAATGAGAAATAGAGGATTGTGTATGTGCGCCTTGGTGCTAATCTTGATTGTCATCGACCAGGTAATCAAAATTAGCATCAAGACGAACTTTTGTCTGCACGAAAGTGTGCATGTAACAGACTGGTTTTACCTGTC
>CAVCKM010000126.1:0-6744 GCA_963602765.1 Alistipes putredinis
TTTTGTATAAATCCTAAAATATTTTCATTCCATCTATGCATTTAACGGAAGAACCAAAAAAAGGTGATTTGTATTACGTGTTATACAAATCACCTTTTCTTTTACCATGTTTTCCTTACTTTACGTACGAGAGGAATGCTTTGGCCGTGCCGAAGCGCAGGAAGAGGTCCAGGCGTACGGGGATGTGGCGCTGGTCGTCGGTGACGTAGAAGCGTACTATCTCCTTGTCCTTTCCGTCGTCTTTCTCTACGTATGAGAGCACCATGCACTGGTATGTCTTGTCGTTGTCGGTCTTGACGCTCTCCTTGCCCTGGTAGACGAGTTTTGCCTTTACCACCTCGTCGCCGCCTGCGATGTCGATGTACTCGACGTGTCCTTTCTTCCATCCCGTGGGGTCGTAGTTGCGTACGCGCTGGAAGGCGTTGAGCATGTCGGTGACGCAGTTGTTGTAGAGGTGTTTCTCGGCGGTGCGCTTGCCGTCGGCGTGCAGGTGTCGCAGCGTGGTGAGCACCTGTCCGTCCTTGGGGTACGAGTACCACATCTCGTCGACGTAGTAGCGGTCGCCCTCGCGTGCTCCCTTGCGGTAGTAATAGGGTGTGAGCTTGTCGGAGAAGTAGGTGAGGATGGTGTCGCGCATCATGAAGAACTTGTCTACCTTCTCCGATGACTTGGTGACGAGGGAGGTGCGGTATGCTTTCTGTCCGCGGTATGTGGTGGGGACGGTGTACATGGTGGCGACGCCGGCCTTGACCCAGACGAACTTCCAGTTGAAGTATAGGTTGTAGGCCATGTGCTCCTTCCCGGAGGCAAAGGCCTTGTTGACGTACTCGCACTGTGCCTTGGCGCTTACCGCCGCAGTCAGTACGACAACAATAATCATCAAAATCTTTTTCATACTTTCTATTATGTTTTAAAGACAACTTACTCTTATGGATTAACGACAACTCTGTGTCGAGAGGGAAGGAAGACAACTCGGACAACTTGGGACAACTTTTTTTATATTTCCCTTGGCGGCGCTAAACACCGCGCCGAATCGCTTTGCTCGATGTGTTACTGACGACTATCCTTGCTGAGATTGAGGAAGACAACTCGATGTCGGAGGAAGGAAGACAACTCGGACAACTTCGGACAACTTTTTTAAGTTACTGTGGCGGCGCTAGACACCGCGCCGAATCAGCTTTGCTGGATGTGTTACTGACATGATTTCAGTAAACGGTTACTTATGTGGGCTTAAACTCATAAGCAAAAACGGACTCGGCGCGGTGTCTAGCGCCGCCTAAGGAAACTTTAAAAAGGTTCTTGCTTAGGCAAGCGGCAAAGCCGAGCGGTCCTAAGTTGTCCGTGTTGTCGTCTTTCATTTCAAGTCTGGGTTGTCGTCTTTCTTTGAGTCCGAGTTATGTGGTCTTGAATCCGAAAGCAAGGACTGATTCGGCGCGGTGTCTAGCGCCGCCAAGGGTAATATAAAGAAAGTTGTCCTTAGTTGTCCGTGTTGTCGTCTTTCCTTTCACGTCTGGGTTGTCGTCTTTCCAATCATGCACGGGTGGTCTTCTTCCTAATCAAGTCTGGGTTGTCGTTAGGGGATTGGCTGGCCGTAGACGTTGTGTAGGGTCAATGTCTGTTTGTCGTAGAAGTAGCGTTCTATCTCGGCGTATCTGGGAGCGAAGTTTACGAGGATCCCTGCGGGGGCGTTCAGCAGGCGCATGTAGTTGTAGAGCTGCGCACGGTGCTGCGCGTTCAGTTCGGTAACGGACTTGCATTCCACTATGATGTTCTCCTTGCAGAGGAAGTCCAGTCTGTATGATGTTGACATGAGTGTCCCTTTGTATGATGGATGGAACAGTACCTCCCTTTTGAAGGGTATCTCCGCCTGATGCAGCTCCATCTCGAGCGCCTCCTGATAGACAACCTCGTTAAGCCCTGGTCCCATCTCCCTGTGGACTTCATGCAAAGCTCCCACAACATCAAAGATATGCTTCTTCAGTTCCGTTATTTCTATCATATCAACAACAATTTCTATTTTTGATTAAAGACTACTCTTATTTTGAGAGAATAAAAACAACTCGATGTCGAGGATAGGGACGACAACTCGGTGTCGGAGGAAGGACGACAACTCGGACAACTTGAGACCGCTCGGCTTTGCCGCTTGCCTAAGCAAGAACTTTTTTTTAGTTACCTTAGGCGGCGCTAGACACCGCGCCGAATCGCTTTGCTGGATGTGTTACTGACATGATTTCAGTAAACTGTTACTTATGTGGTCTTCTGTAAACGGTTACTTATTGGTCTTAAACTCATAAGCAAAAACGGACTCGGCGCGGTGTTTAGCGCCGCCAAAGGTAACTTAAAAAAAGTTGTCCTAAGTTGTCCGTGTTGTCGTCTTTCCTCCCATGCCAGGGTGGTCGTCTTCCGTCTCGAGTCAGAGTTGTCGTTACTGGAGGTAATCCGGGAGGTCTATGCCCTTTTCCCTTGCCCGGGAGAGGTTGCGGTTCTGTATTGTCTTTTTGGTCGATGACTTTTGTTTTATGAGGGCGGCGGGCTTTTGGGCGTTCAGGGGGCGGGAGAGGACGTTCCACTCCTTTGTGATGTCCCATTTTGCCTTGCACTCCACCTCGTCGGGGTAGTAGTATACCTCCTCGGGCTGGCGGTCCTGGTAGTAGTCGCCCGTGTCCCATGCGCCGTTGTTGTTGTGGTCGACGAAGGCGGAGAGGTAGTACTTGCCGGGCTTGACGTAGTAGAACTCGGCGGTGCGTCCCTGGCACTTTACTCGCTTGACGACGTTCTGGCCGTTGAGGAGCGAGACGTAGATGTCGGCGCTGTCGGCCGTCTCGGGCAGGCCCGTGAGGTTCATGAACAGCGTGCCGTACGTCTCCAGTTTTGGCACCTGGATGCCCGACTTGTATTTGTCGGAGACGAGACCGTAGATGTCCTCGAAGGCGAGGGAGTCAATCTCGAGGGAGTAGTTGGCCCCCTCTATCCAGTCCGTGTACAGCTCGTATCGCCGTTGGCTGCCGATGCCCTTCGCAGTGCTTTGCTTTATGGTGAGCGGGGCGCGGTACCATAGGGAGTCCTGCTCTACGTACAGATGTATGGCGGTGGTGTCGAAGCGTGCCAGTGGGCGTGGGAAGTCGATGAAGACGGAGCCGTCGGGGTCCATGGTGGACGGGGCGTTGTAGTTCACCTTCAAGTGCGGTGGCGGCATGATGGTGTCGATGGCTTCCGGCTCTTTGGCGGCCAGTTCGTCGTCGTCGTACTTTCGTGCGTTCTCCGCCTGCTTCTGCTTCTTCTCCTGGTCCTTCCTCCATTTCTTCTCCTCCTCGAGCTTTGTCTTCAGACGCTTGGCGTATGGTGTCTTTGCGAGGATTTGGATGGTGTCGCATGAGGGTTGCAGCGTGCCGAGTGTGTCGGTCTGCATGGTGAGCATGCGTATGGTGAGTGTGTCGCGGTTGACGAGTGCGGTGTCGCGCAGCCAGTACATGACGGTGTCGCGGTGTTCGGAGGCTTCGACGACGAAGGTGCTGTCTGTGGCAGTGAAGTCGATCGGCTCTATGCGCGGCAGTGAGTCGTGTGGGGCGGTGAAGAAGAGTGTGAAGTTCTCGGCGTCCTTACGTTCGTATTTGAGGTAGTGCCGCTCGGTGAGCTGGTGCGAGAAGGCGAGGAGCACTATGTCATCCGGGAAGAAGTGGGTGTATCCCGTCCGCGTGATGTCCTTGATGTGTAGCTGGTCTGCCCAGATGGTGTCCTGGCGTATGTCGGGCTTGCAGTAGGGGTCTACGAGGAGGTGGGTGAAGGCCATCTTCTCTCCTCGCTGCGTGAACTTGAAGTCGTTGTCCATGTCCTCTACGGCTCCTATCTGGTAGCGTCCTGGTGCGATGCCTCTGATGATGAACTTTCCGTTGGCATCGGTGCGGCTGACGCGTGTCATGGGTGTGATGCTGTCGGGGGTCATGTCCTCACGGTAGAGTCCTACGGTGATGCCCTTGACGGGTTCGAGGTTCTCGGCGTCGAGGACGTATCCGCTCACTTCGAGGGTGTCGATGTGGTTGCCCGTGGAGAAGGAGTAGGTGTATGCTCCCATGGGGTTTCCCTCGTTGTTGTCTGAGATGGCGTCGGAGAAGTCGATGGTGTATGTGGTGTTGGCCTGGAGGGAGTCGAGGAGCTTGACGAAGATGTTCTTGCCTGTGGCTTTTATCTCTGGTGCCTCGTGCTGTGGTGGCGAGATGACGACTTTCTCTGAGGGGTTGTCTACTTTGATGAACTCGTTGAAGCGTATGACGATGCGTTTGCCCGTGACGAGGGTGTCGCGGTCAGCGGGCGACGCGGAGACAACGTATGGCGGTCGCTCGTCGTACCATCCGCCGTCGGGAGAGCCCATGCGTGCGCAGCTTGCCACGAGCAGCGTGGTGAGCACTGCGGCGACGACGACAATTATTATGTTACTGTATCTTCTCATATCAAAAGACTATTCATATTTATTTTACTGAAGACTACCCTACCTGTGAAGGGAATGAAGACAACTCGTGTATCGAAGAGAATGAAGACAACGCGGACAACTTCGGACAACTTTTTTATTACTTTTAGCGGCGCTAAACACCGCGCCGAATCGCTTGGCTGGATGATTCCCTGACGACCGCTCGTTATTGGAGAATGAAGACAACTCGGACAACATAGGACAACTTTTTAAAGTTACCCTTGGCGGCGCTAAACACCGCGCCGAATCGCTTGGCCGGATGTTTTACTGACATCATTTAATTACCACTATAGCTTATGTGGTCTTAAATTCACCAGCACGACTGACTCGGCGCGGTGTTTAGCGCCGCCATTAGTAACTTAAAAAGTTCTTGCTTAGGCAAGCGGCAAAGCCGAGCGGTCCCAAGTTGTCCATGTTGTCGTCTTTCCTTACAAGTCAGGATTGTCGTCTTCCGTCATAGCTTATGTGGTCTTAAATTCGACAAGCAAGGACGATTCGGCGCGGTGTTTAGCGCCGCCAAAGGAAACTAAAAAAAAGTTGTCCTTAGTTGTCCGAGTTGTCGTCTTTTTCCTTTGTCTTCTTTTTCCTTTGTCTTCTTTTTCCTTTGTCGTTATCATCCTTTGTCGTTCATGGCGAGGAGTTCTTCGATGTGCTTTCTGGAGTTGGCGAGTCGGGGGATTTTGTGTTGTCCTCCGAGTTTGCCTTTGGCGCGTAGCCAGTCGTCGAAGAGTCCTTGGCGGGCGGGGACTATCTCGAGGGGTTGTAGTGTGATGTTCTTGAAACGCTTGGCCTCGTAGTCGCTGTTGAGCTGCTGTAGGTTGTCGTCGAGGAGCCGGGCGAAGAGTGGGAGGTCTGCCGGGGGTGTGGAGAACTCTACGAGCCACTGGTGGCGGCACTTGGCGTTCTGGTCCATGAAGACTGGGGCGGCGGTGTATTCGCGGACGGTGGCTCCCGTGGCGGCGCATGCTGCCTGCAGTCCCTTCTCGGCGTTGTCCACGATGAGTTCCTCTCCGAAGGCGTTGATGAAGCTCTTCGTGCGACCGGTGATGACGAACTTGTAGGGGGCGACGGAGGTGAAGCGTACGGTGTCGCCGATGAGGTATCGCCATAGTCCGCAGGAGGTGGAGATTATCATGGCGTAGTTCTTGCCCGTCTCCACGCCTTCGAGGGGCACCACCTTGGAGTGGTCTGTGAGGCGTCCCGCATCGTCGATGGCGTCCATGGGTGCGAACTCGTAGAAGACGTCGTAGTCGAGCATGAGGAGCATGGCTGGGTCGGAGTGGTCGTTCTGCAGTCCGAAGAATCCCTCGGAGGCGTTGTAGGTCTCCATGTAGTGCATGTCGCTCTTGCGTATGAGGCTCTCGTACTGTGCGCGGTAGGGTGTGAAGGCGATGCCGCCGTGGAAGAATACTTCGAGGTTGGGCCATACCTCCTCGAGGTGCTGCTTGCCGGACAGTTCCATGACGCGTACGAGGACGGACATCATCCAGGAGGGTACGCCGGAGAGGTTTGTGATGTTGGCGTTGAGGCACTGGCGTGCTATGAGGTCGCGCTTTACGTCGAACTCGCTGATGAGGGCTGTCTTCTTGTCGGGGACGCGGACGAGGTTGACCAGGGGGTTGATGTTCTCGATAAGGATGGCGGAGAGGTCTCCGACGAGGGAGCCGGCGACGTTGTAGTTGGGGGCGTGCGATCCGCCGAGGATGAGTGCCTTTCCGTCGAAGAGTCGCGACTTGGGGTTGTTCTGCAGGTACATGACGACGGCGTCGGTGCCTCCGGCGTAGTGTATGTGCTTGAGTCCCTCTCGGCTGACGGGTATGAACTTGGACTTGTCGTTGGTGGTACCGCTTGACTTGGCGTACCACTTGACGTTGCCTGGCCAGAGGATGTCGGAGGCTCCGTGGCGCATCTGGTCGATGGAGTCCTTTAGTTCTTCGTATGTGTTGACGGGTACGAGTCGTCGGAAGTCGCCGTAGTCTTTTATGGCGTTGAAGTGGTGTGCTGCGCCGTACTGTGTGTCGGTGGCGCGGCTGACGAGGTGTGTCAGCGTGTGGTGCTGCAGGATGAGCGGTTCGGTGAAGTGTCGCTCCAGCTCGTTCTGCCGTTTAAGGAATGCGAGTCTCGCTATTGATGTGATCATCTTTTTTATTCTTTATAGGGCTATCCAATTTGATGTACCAACATTTTGAATATTTGTGCTGCCACGAGAAATATCCGTTGAGCCAATATTTGTATCTTTGGGCTGAAAGCCCTACACTCCATAGCCCAGGGCAACGCCC
>CAVCKM010000127.1:0-12317 GCA_963602765.1 Alistipes putredinis
TAGCGCCGCCAAAGGAAACTTAAAAAAGTTGTCCCAAGTTGTCCGAGTTGTCGTCATTCCATCCAAGTCCGAGTTGTCGTCTATAAAAACAGACCTTTGTGGTCTTAAACTTGCAAGCAAAGGCGACTCGGCGCGGTGTTTAGCGCCGCCAAAGGTAATATAAAAAAAAGTTGTCCCAAGTTGTCCGAGTTGTCGTCATTCCATCCAAGTCCGAGTTGTCGTCATTCCATCCAAGTCCGAGTTGTCGTCATTCCATCCAAGTCCGAGTTGTCGTCATTCCATCCAAGTCCGAGTTGTCGTCATTCCATCCAAGTCCGAGTTGTCGTCATTCCATCCAAGTCCGTATTGTCGTCTATAATAAAAACATTGTCGTCTATGAATATGATACTCCGAATATACGAATACTTTAATGCGCACAGAGGCGTGCGGTGGTCGTCGCTGCTGTGCCTCACGGCGGTGCTGGCGGCACTCGTCATGAGGTTGTCGTACCAAGAGGACATCTCAGCCTTCCTCCCTCTCGACAAGAAAGACCGCGAGGCACTCAACATATACCAGGACATCTCCGGCGCCAACAGACTCTTCGTCATAATCGGTAAGGCAAAACACGACGGCACAACGGCCGACACGGCACACGACAGTGCGACACCCGCCACCCTCGACCCCGACACGGCCAAGGCGGCCATAGACCACTTCTGCACTGCCCTGGCACAGCGCGACACGGCACACTGGACCGCCGGCATGACGGCGCAGTTCGACATGGAGAACATGGCGGAGATGCAACGCTTCGTCTACGCCAACATCCCATACTTCCTCACTGCCGCCGACTACAGCCGCATGGACTCCCTCCTCGCCACGCCAGACTACGTAGACCGCCAGATCGCCGCCGACCACGAGATGCTCCTCTTCCCCTCCGGCGGACTGCTGCAGGACAACCTCTCGCGCGACCCCCTCAACCTCTTCACCCCCGTCCTCACACGTCTGCAGGGCACGAGCATGCAGAACACCTTCGAGATGGACGACGGATACATCTTCACGCCAGACATGTCGCGAGCCATCGTCATGCTCTCCTCGCCCTTCGGCAACGCCGAGACGGAGCACAACGGCCAACTCGTGGCACTGCTCGACAGCGCCATCAGCGATGCCGCACAGGCATACCCCACCGTAGAGGCACACGTCGTGGGCGGACCGCAGATTGCCGTGGGCAACGCCACACAGATAAAGACCGACAGCATCATTGCCGTCGTCCTCTCCGCCGTGCTCATCCTCTCGCTGCTCTTCTACAGCATACGCTCCCTGAAGAACATACTCCTCATAGCACTCTCCATAGGCTGGGGCATGCTCTTCGCACTCGCAGGCATGGCACTACTGCACGACAGCGTCTCCATCATCGTCATAGGCATCTCCAGCGTCATACTGGGCATCGCCGTCAACTACCCCCTGCACCTCGTGGCGCACTCCAGACACGAGCCGGACATGAGACGCTCCCTGCGCGAAATCATCTCGCCACTCGTCATCGGCAACATCACCACCGTCGGAGCGTTCCTCGCACTCGTGCCCCTCGAGTCCACCGCCCTGCGCGACCTAGGTCTCTTCGCCTCACTGCTCCTCGTCGGCACCATACTCTTCGTGCTCCTCTACCTGCCGCACCACGTCAAGACGCAACGCCAGCAGAAGGAGCTGAAGCTGCTCACGCGCATCGCCTCCGTACGTCTGGAGGAGAAGCGCTGGCTCGTCGGGACGGCAGCCCTGCTCACCGCCGTCTTCGCATGGTACAGCCTCGGCACGGAGTTCGACACCAACATGGCGAACATCAACTACATGACCGCCCCCCAGCGCGAGGACATGAACTACTTCCAGCGGCTCATGGCAGCCGACTCGTCCTCCACCACCGAGACACTCTACATCGTATCCTCTGCCGACAACATCGACGAGGCCCTTGACAAGAGCCTAGCCACACAGCCTGCCATCGACTCTATCGTCAATGGCAAAGCGAAGCACAGTGAAAGTACCCGGTCGAAACGTCCCCTCATAGCCTCCGACTTCCTCTGCTCCAGAAAAGAGCAGGCACGCCGACTGGCACGCTGGCAGTCATTCGTGGCACAGCATAAAGACCAGCTGACCACCAGCCTCGCCGCCTCCGCCGCAACGCACGGATTCTCCGCCGAAGCCTTCACGGACTTCGCCGGCATCATCGCCGCCCAGTACCGCCCGCAGCCGTTCGACTACTTCAAGCCCCTCACCTCCACCGTCTTCGCCGGCAACATCAGCATCGACAGCAAGGCCGGTCGCTACTCCGTCGTAGACAAGCTCCCCGTGGAGCAACAGGACATGGAGAGCGTCAAGGCACGCTTCGCCCACGCCTTCGACGTCCGCAGCATGAACGGCGCACTGGCAAGCACCCTTGCCGACGACTTCAACTACATCGGCTTCGCCTGCTCCGCCATCGTCTTCTTCTTCCTCTGGTTCTCCTTCGGACGCATCGAACTGGCACTGCTCGCCTTCCTCCCCATGGCGGTGAGCTGGCTGTGGATACTGGGCATCATGACGCTGCTGGGCATCAAGTTCAACATTGTCAACATCATCCTCGCCACCTTCATCTTCGGACAGGGCGACGACTACACCATCTTCATCACCGAGGGCTGCCAGTATGAGTACGCCCACCGCCGTCCCCTGCTCGCCTCGTACAAGAGCAGCATAGTCCTCTCCGCCCTCATCATGTTCATAGGCATCGGCACGCTCATCGTAGCCAAGCACCCGGCGCTCCACTCCCTCGCCGAGATAACCGTCATCGGCATGTTCAGCGTAGTCCTGATGGCATGGACCCTGCCGCCGCTCGTCTTCAACTGGCTGACGCGCAATGCGGACGGCACCTACCGCCGCCGTCCGCTCACCCTGACCCGTCTCCTCCGCCGCGCCCTCCGCATGGCAGAGCCCTCAGAGTCAGCCGACGACTACCGCCAGTTCGTCCTGGACCGTTACCTGTACAAAGGCACCGACATACAGCGCGCCGTACGCCGCAGCCTTCGCACCCCAGCCCAGACGGAGGCGATAAAGCAGCTGCGCCCCGACGCCAACGGAGCAATACACATCCCCCACTGCGGCTACGGAGCCACCGCCCTGCTCGCCGCCCTCCTGCACCCCGAAGCCACCATAGTAGCCTCCGACCCCGACGCAGAAAAAACAAATGTCCTGCGCGTCAGTGCACAGGACATCGTCAGCAATATCACAATCAAATTGGATAGCCTATCATTATAGTTATTACTTCTCATAGAAACCTCTCGTGCTCATTTTCGACCATACAAGAAACATGTCCTGGTAATTGTCCTTCACAAACTCACGGATGATTCTCAGTTCTTTGTCTGTCAGTGCACCCTGTTCTTTGACCACAGTATCGCCATTTCCCTTTACAAAGAGTTTGGCAGAGCCTGATTCCGTCAAGTGCCTGTCGCTGGCATGCACGTGCATCGCCTCGACAATACAATGAGAAGTAAAATACAGATAATACCCACATATCATGAAGTCGTAATACTTAGGCATAAGCTTCTCCCATTACTTTTCTATTCCTATTCCAGTACTTCTGGACAATATTTATTTCTATATCATCCATGTTTGTCTCCTGCACCTCTCCGTTTTGCGTCATGACAAGAGCATGATACGGAGCATGCAGATTTACCACACTGACAATGTCCTCTTCGGTTTGCGAGAAAGCGTAACCTCCTACAATCATGCCGGCGCTTTCTACGATTGCCTTTATTTCTTTCTCACTCATATTCACCTATTTTTACTGACTTTATTGGTTTTAGGAACGCCTGTGGTTCTATATATAAATTCTCCAATATAGGAGTCAAGTCTATGTAATCTTCCGTCGGTCCCATTCCTTCGTAATCTGCCACAACAACAATATATCCATTGTCCCACTCCTTTATGTCCACATACTGCTTTAGACATTTGGGAGAGCGGAAGCGGATGTTGTTGTCGCCGTAACGAAATGATGTCATGTCTCCTTGATTAGAGAGTATGGCTTGCGAACATACATTTACTGTGTCCATGCTGTCCTCCTTATTTTATCTGGTTATTCTTTTCTGACGCAAAGGTAATTAAAATAATCGGGAAGCAAAAGAAATGCGGCATAAAATCAAAAAAGCTGCTCACCGGGAACGGTGGGCAGCTTTTTTATTGTATTATCTGTAAATTCAAATCTTAGAGCTTGAACTTGTAGCCAGCGGTGATCTGGAATGCCATGTTACTTGCAGAAGACTCATCACCCTTCCATACGTTTGTCAGACCGATGTTGTAACGTGCGTCAACAGTCAGACCGAATGGGAAGTCGTAAGAAGCACCCACTGGGATGGAAACGTTTGTTGAGCTATAGCCGCTTTTCACATCCTTATCACCTACTTTTGCAGACAAGACGATTTCTGGCTGAACACCTGCCTTTACAGCAAGACCCTTCCATACGTAAACGTTGCAGAGAACAGGGATGTTAAGTGTGTTGAGATCAGTAGTGCTACTTACTGACGCTGTGGTTCCATACAGCTGTTGTTCAAACTTTGCACCCTGCATATCGTAGAGTACACCTACAGAAACACCTACTCTGTTTGAAATCTGGTAAGCACCTTCTACACCGCCGATGAAACCTACCTTAAACTTAGCTGCATCAGCTGTGAATGAAGTCTCAGTGAGACCTACCATAGGCTGCAGTGTAATAGTACCTTTTTCTACCTGTGCAAATGTTGAGATGGAAGCTACGAGAGCTACCAGGAGAGTTGCTAATTTTTTCATACTTTTATTCTTTTGATTTTGTAAATAATATAGCCGTTCACAAGGCTATTCCTTTCGTTTGTCGGGTGCAAAGTTACATACGCCACTTATTTATACAAAGTATTTAACGAGATTTAACATTTCTTTAACACTTCGACTTGTCTACCACGTGATGCTCATGCCCATGGCCACGCTGGCGTTGGAGCTGAGTGGGATGAACTCCTTGCTGGTTTTGCCGAGGATGTGGTCCATGCCGACGAAGAAGTTGTAGCCCTTGGGGTGTATGTTGAGGACGTAGCCCATGCTGGCGGTGAAGCTGTTTACGGCGAAGTTGATGCCGCCGTCGAGCCATTTGAGGGGTCTCCAGTTGGCGCTGAGACGGCCTTCGGTCCATGAGAAGCTGCCGTTGATGCGTGTGCTGCTGAGCAGGCCTATGGAGAGTTTGTCGTAGCAGGGGAGGACGTAGTCGGCACCTGCGTTGAAGGTGGCAGCGAGGGCTGTGGTGCGGCCGCCCTGGTCGCCGTTGTCACGGAGGTTGATGAAGTCGGTGAACTGGTCGCCGTAGTTGTCGTTTTGGTCGTCGATGGTGGCGCCGCTTTCAGACTTTACCGCCATGTCGTGGAAGCCGCTGAACTGGAAGCTCTCGCTGCGGTTGACGGCCTGCATGTTGTTGCTCCAGCTGATGAAGCCGAGGTCGAGCAGTGCTGCGCTGACGGTGAGGTTGTCGTTAACCTTGTACACGCCGCCGAGGTCGATGCCTACGCCGAAGCCGCTCAGTCCGCCGCCGTCCACGTCCACGTCGTTGACCTTGTCGTAGGTGCCGTGCTCCTTTATATTATATTCGGAGGTCTTCGTCTTATAGCGGAATCCCTTCATGGACACCTGTGCGTTGGACTTGCCGGTGATAGTCCACTGGTTGGCGCCGGAGAGGTCAGCACGTACGTTCTCCATGGTGACGTCGGCATTGCCTACGCCGAAGAGGAACTTGAGCTTTGCGCCGAGTTGCAGCTTGTCGTTTATCTTGCGCGAGTGTCCGAAGGCGAGTTCGGCGTATGAGCGTACCCTTGCGTTGATGTCGCCGATTTCGTAGCTCTTGTTTCCCGTATTCTTGGCAAACTCGAAGAGCTCGTACGGCACGGAGACGCCGAAGGAGGTCTTCTCGTTCAGTTCGATGGTGTTGTAGCCTCCGAAGGCCTTGAATCCGGCAGAGAGGATGGTGAAGTTAAGGTCTCCCACGACGCGGTTGTTTCCCTTGCTGAATCCGCTCAGTCCGTCCGAGGCAGAGATGTATGGGTTCATGAAGGAGGTCATCTTCTTTGCCCCAGCCTGCTGTCCGTACATGGGGTTGTTCATGATCACGTCCTGGTAGCCGAAGTTGCCCTGCATGCTGACGCTGATGTTGCCCAGCATGGGGATGGAGACGTAGTTCTGCTCGTTGCCGAAGGCGGGGTTCATGTCGTGGCGGAACTTGTAGTCGTCGGTGAAGTATGCCGAGTTGAGGTTCTGTGCCGCAGCGGTGCCGCAGGCGATGAGCATCAGGGCGAGCGGGAGTCGCTTGTATATCTTGTTCGTTATTTTCGTCATAATTGTATGGTGTGTCGTTGTGTGTGTATGTTATGGTTCGCGGTAGCCGTGGCTCGTGTTAGTTCAAGTCGGCAATTACCTGTCCGACGATCTTCACCTTGATGTCGTTGAGCTTCAGGGTGTGGTCCTTGGCGTTGAGAGTGATGCCCGTCACCGTTTTTCCGTCCTGCTTGGCACTTGCCAGGAACGTGTACGACAGTCCGTCGAGCTTCTTGAGTGCGCCGGAGGTCTTCTCGCGAATCTCTATTTCGAGCGTACCTTCTGCAGCCGTCTTTCCGTCAGCGGAGGCCGGCACTTTTCCCTGCTTTATATTGATGTCGATAAGGCTGCTGATGTCGTTTCCGTCCACGTCCACTGGTGTCACCTCTATATTAAGGGCGAGAGGCAGCTTGTTCTGTGCCGTAGCGGTGAGCGAGAGATACGTGCCGTCGGCCAGCTGTATGTCTTCGAGGTCCTTGTGCCATCCGCTGAAGCTGTCGGAGTACTCAATGACGGCATTTTCTGCGAAGGCGAGCGGTGCCCACATACTGTATTGGGCAGTTACGGTATACTCGTTTTCGAGCGGTACGGTATATACATTCTTGTTGTCAGCCTCTGCCGTAACGCCTAATTTGATGTAGTCCGGCAGTTCCTCAATTATTGTGGAGATGGTTGGCACCTCGTATTGGTCTATGTATTTATCTTCTCCGTCCGTAGCCTGGATTTTTTTGCGGCAGATGAAAGCGTAGGTCTTTCCATTATAATCCTCGTCCTTTGCATTAATCTTCACGCCGTTGAAGCTGACTGGATCTACGAAGCTGTTGCTGCTGGTGAGAGTGCCGTCCAGCTTTGCCTTCATCGGCATGTCGTTATTTATCAAAAGGACTATTTGCGGGTTGTCGAGGTCTACCTTCACGTTCTCCCCACTGAGGAAGTCTGGTATGCCTGTGATGTTCACTTTTCCGAGGTCGCCGAGGTCGATGGTTGGGTTGAACTTACCCGTAGCAGTCTGCACGGTCAGCTTTCCCATTTCCACGGAGGTGTTTACAGCGATTTCTGTTGAAGTGGTAGTAGCAGTCTTTGCTGTTGCATTGATAGTCATGTCGACATGTCCACCCATCGTGAAGTAATCACCGCTTATCGTGAGATCGCTGCCGGTTTTGGTGAAGTCCAGGCCGACAATATTTACCTTAATTTCAAGATACGGAACTATGGGCAGGTTCGTAATTGTGAGGACATTTCCTTCCACCGTTCCCTGTGTGCTTTCTATAGCCATATACTCAGGGAAAGTCAGTTTCACCTCGTTGATTACTGATGCATTTTGATATAGTGCCGAGGGGTCAGTTGTAATCGTCATTGTGCCCTTAGTGCCGGCATACTGCAGTTCCTCTATCTCGGGTGACTTATTGCCTAAATAATTGAATTCATATATTCCGTTTTGCCCCCATAGAGCAGTACCGGTGCCGAAAGGGCCGACGTAGAATCTGCTGATTTGGGGAGAACTTCCGTTATTTAACAGTTCAATGCCACCTATACTTGGGTTGGCGGAAGTTTCTTTCTCTCCATCTTTATAGAAGTAGTACGTGCTGTCGAAAGGGGATATGAATACACATCCGTCCTCCTTGAGCTTCAGTATGTCCTTGAGGGGGATATTCATGGTGCTGCTGGTGGGGAGTGTCAGGTCGCCTCCGAATCCCATCGTTTTGTCAACATTGTTGAAGTCGTAGTCGCTGTTCGTACAGCCTGTCACGAGGAACCCGCCCACTGTCAAGGCAGCCAACAAAATGGCGGTTCCAAAGTTTCTCTTTTTCATAATCATATTGCGTTCGGTGTTAAAAAGTTTTTAGAGTTTATTTGCAAAGGTACAACTTTTTTTAACACCGCAAGCACAAACCGGGCATTTTTTTACACTTTATGAATAGGCTGTCCAATTTGTTGTACCCCCCCAAAAAAAAATACAGGTACCCCAAATTGGACAGCCGGATTATGTAATTTGTAAAAAACAACCGCACAGTACGAAAAAGTCTATGTTAGTCCCATTCGAAGGAAAGCTGCCGACATTGGTTGGCAAATATCTTTCGGCAGTTTTTCACTACTGTATCGTCCTCTGTACCATACTTGACCCCATGCTTGTCGAGGGCTTCCCTGATGCTTAGTGCGAGATGGTAAGCGAGATTTACGGGCACTGCGTTGCCTATCATCTTGTATCCCATATTCACGTCATCATAGATGAACTTGAAGTTGTCGGGGAATGTCTGTATTCTGGCCACTTCACGCACGGTCATTCTGCGGTACAGGTGCTCCTTTCCCGGCACGAAGGCTTGCTGGTTACTGTTTATCTTTACCATTTTTGGAGCCTGCGGATGCAGCTGGCATTGCCTGCCGCTCGCCTGTACGGTGAACCCCTGCTCGTCCCAGCCGCGCACCCTGTTGCGCGACAGGAATATGGGGGAGAATCCGCCTATGTAGTACTCATGGTTTGGCACAAGGCAAGCCTCGCCGTTGGTGTGGTTTTTCTCAAGGGCAGGGATAGCGCTGTCCTGTAGGTCGCCTATGGCTTGTCTGAGTGTGATGCGAGGTTCCACGGGAGTGGGGTATGCGTAGTCTCCGATGCCGAGGTCCTTGCGGAATCCGATGTAGAATACTCTGTCCCTGTCTTCCGGCACTTCATAGTCTTTGGCGTTAAGCATTTTCAGCTGTACGTCGTAGCCTACACCGGCATTGCGAAAGTCATCCAAGAATTCCTTCACAGCCGTGGCGTTACGAGGTGCGAGCATCCCTGAGACGTTTTCAGCAACGAAGAAAAGGGGCTGCACGTGTTTCAATATGCGGATATAGTCGCGGAACAGTTGCCCTCTCGGGTCATCAATTCCCCTCTTTGCTCCTCCTTCGCTCCACGACTGGCAAGGCGGACCGCCTATAATTCCGTCGATTCCGTCAGGGAATCTCTTCTCGTCAATGTTGCGTATGTCTCCCTCCACCAGACAGACGTCAGGGAAATTGTATCTGAAAGTGGGACAGATCTTAGAGTCGAACTCATTTGCTACTGCTGTTCTGAATCCTGCTTTATGGAAGCCTAAGTCCAAACCGCCCGCTCCGCTGAATAAACTGATTAGAGCCATTGTCTTTAGTTGGTTGTTGGTTCTGTTAATGGTGTCTGGAATAAATGTTGTGTGAACAGAATCGGTGGGTTTCCGAGCAGTCTGATGTCAAACTTCAGCGACTTCTCCACCATGGTTGAGGCGTTGTGTATGCGGAAACTGATTTCCCAACCGCCGTCCAGTATCATGTTGAGCGTATTGTCCGAGCCAGATTTCATCTCAAACTCCACGATTCTCGTCGGCAGGTTGATTTGTGGAGTTCTGTACTGTGGCTTCACTCCGTTTACCGTCCTGTTCAGTTGTCCTTGTATATTGAATGCCTTGACCACCACAAGGTTGTGGATATCATCTTTGATAATCTTATAGAACGGGCTGGTACCTATGAGGTACTTTATCAACTTCTGCGGAACCTGTTGATGCGTTGCGTTGATTCTCAACAACTCTTTTCTGAAGGCTTTCAGCAATGGGCTGTATACTCTCTCCGCTTTATCCGTTCCTAGGGCTTCCCACGTCAAACGCTGCCTCTTGGCATCCTCCAAGTATCTGAAAATAGGTTCTATCTCACTCCAATATGTTTGCGAGCATGGAATGTCCAACCATGACTTTCCGAAATCCAGGACGGCAGAAAGGCGTGAATGTTTGACGGCATCATTGTTGTTCTTGGCGGAGAAACCGATTTCCCATGAAGAAGATTGCCGACGGAAAACCACATCGCGCACATCCCCGTCTTCCCCTTCGCTGTCATCGTTCAAATATATGGTCAAGGAGTCCGACGGGGCTTTCTGCGCCGTCAGTCCAGGCTCAAGTCTTACGAGAGTGTCGAAGGTTTGTATTGCAGCTTCGCAAAACCTCCCTTGTTCTTTCTCGTCGAATTGTTCGAAATAGCTTTTTGCTGTCATGAGGCTGCTGTTTTCCTCTAAGTAGACGTTGCAGCCTGCGGAGCATAATTTCTCCGTATACACCATTGCTAAGGCGTATTCGAAAGCCTTGCCGTTTTTTACTTGTTTTCCTTGTGCCATACTGTTGATATTATGTTTCCCTTGACATTATTGAAGAGGGAAGCTCCGATGTATATAGAGTGTCTCTTAGTATAAATCTCGCACAAAGGTAATGATTATTTGTCAAACAGCCAAGGAAAAGATGTCTTTTTGCCGTCCAAACCCTCTGCCAAAGTTCGTCCAAACGGCAATTATGAATTATAAATCACTCTACATCTGCAACGGCAAGAAGTTCATTGCCAAGTAAGGTACATCAAATTGGACAGCCTACATTAGTGCCCGCAAATGATTTTTTGGATACCTACTTACAAAACGGTGAACAGGTCGTCGAGCAGCACCTCATCATCAACGATGCCAGCGTGCTTGTTCCGCAGGATGCCGTATGTGGTTACCATAGTGATACGAGTACTGTTTCTCGTTTTTGTTTCCGCCTGAAATATGGCCATCCGCTCTCGCAGCTTTTGCTCGTAGGCTTTGTCGATGGCGTAGAGGCTGTTGGCAAACTTCATCTCGCAGAGGTTGATGTTGTGGTCGGCCCTTTCTATCACCAGGTCTACCTGGGTGTTCGTCCCGTCACTCTTGCTTCGCCATGCACTGGCATCGTTGAGTATGCGGTCTATGCCCAAAGTCCTTTTTATCTCGTCCAGATGTACCAGGCAAAGTAGTTCAAAACTGAATCCCTGCCAAATCCTTACTTGCTGGTTTGTCGACAAATGAGTCCATCGCTGTGCGTCCTTGGTGTGGATGCCGTTTACGAACTTGTAGTAGAATAAGGTGTAGAAGTCCTTTATGCGATAGATAGTGTTGTTTTTGTTGTTGCCGTAGCGGGCGTATGGCAGTATGAAATCGCATTGCTCCAGGTCTGCCAGCACCTTGGTGAGGGTAGAGCCACCTATTTTCGTCTTTTCGGATATTTCGTTTCGCGTGAAACCCTCCTTCTTCTCTGCCAGCACCCTGATTGTCGCAATGTAGTTTTCCGGGTGCTTGAAGAGGGTGGAATACAGTTCGTTGTATTCCGTCCTGAGTATGGCGTGGTTGTCGACAAAGAAAAGTTCGTCGATGTTGGAGAGTAAGGAGAGTCGTGGGTTCAACAAGGTGAGGTAATACGGCACGCCCCCCAGAATCATGTAGCATTGTGCCGTCTGGTATCTGTCCCAGTTGAAATGGTGCTCGTCCAGATATTGCTCCACTTCGCACAGGCGGAAGGGACAGAGGTATATCTTCTGCGTGATTCTGTTGAAGAGTCCGCCCTGGTTGTGCAGTAACTTATCCACCATCCATGAGGTGGCAGAACCGCAGGCTACGAAAAGGATATCGTCGCGCATGGCCGCCCAACCGTTCCAGAAGTTCTCCAGTGCTGCGACAAAGTCGGACTTGGGGGTGTCCATCCACGGCATCTCGTCCAGAAATATGACCTTCTTTCCCCTCTTCTTTCTCTGCTCTATCATTTGTTGCAGGCAGGTGAACGCATCGCCCCAACTGTTGACGGTGGGAGGAAATGCCGATTTTGAATAACGTTGCAACGTACGTGCAAACTCTTTCAGTTGTTCGTCTTTCGGCGTGTTATGTTTCCCTACGAAAGAGAAGTCGTATGCGTCCTTGAAAAAACGTCTTATCAAAAACGTTTTTCCTATACGACGACGACCGTACACAACGATAAACTCTGAGCGTCCCGATTCCATGCAAGCCTGCAGTTTGGCCTGTTCCTTATTTCTTCCGATGAGTCTCTCCATATACAGGTATGATTGAATTGCTCGCCAAAAGTACAAAAAAAATATTGTTTTGGTGAGTTATCCGTGCTGATAACTCACCAAAATTATGGTTTTTTATCAATTTTGGGGCTTATATGACAAAAAGAGACCTGAAAAGCTGCTAAATTTCCTTATCTGCCAAA
>CAVCKM010000128.1:0-15245 GCA_963602765.1 Alistipes putredinis
TACCCTGGTTACACTCCACCTTGAACTCACGCTTCAGACGGTCGATGATGATATCGAGGTGCAGCTCACCCATACCGGAGATAACGGTCTGACCGGACTGCTCGTCAGTGTGAACGGTGAATGTTGGGTCCTCCTCGGCGAGCTTAGCGAGACCGTTGTCCAGCTTAGCGATGTCAGCCTGAGACTTAGGCTCAACGGCGATAGAGATAACGGTGTCAGGGAAGGTCATAGACTCGAGCACGATTGGGTGTGCCTCGTCGCAGAGAGTATCACCAGTGCGGATATCCTTGAAGCCAACGCCAGAGCCGATATCACCGGCAGCGATAACGTCAACAGGGTTCTGCTTGTTGGAGTGCATCTGGAACAGACGGCTCACGCGCTCCTTCTTGCCAGAGCGTGGGTTGTAAACGTAAGAGCCAGCCTCTACCTTACCAGAGTACACGCGGAAGAATACGAGACGACCAACGTACGGGTCGGTAGCGATCTTGAATGCGAGAGCCGAAGTAGGCTCGTCCTCAGAAGGCTTGCGGTCCTCTTCCTCCTCAGTGTCAGGGTTTGTACCAACGATGTTCTCGGTATCCATTGGAGAAGGCAGGAAGGCGCAAACGTAGTCGAGCATGGTCTGCACACCCTTGTTCTTGAATGAAGAGCCGCAGAGCATAGGAACGCACTTCAGGGCGATGGTACCCTTACGGATAGCAGCGATGATCTCCTCCTCGGTGATGGTAGAAGGATCCTCGAAGTACTTCTCCATGAGAGCCTCGTCGAACTCGGCAGCAGACTCCAGGAGCTTGTCGCGCCATTCGTTGCACTCGTCAACCATGTCGGCAGGGATTTCCTCCACGTCATACTCAGCACCCATTGTCTCGTCGTGCCAAAGGATAGCCTTCATCTTGATGAGGTCAACGAGACCCTTGAAGTTCTCCTCAGCACCGATAGGGCAGCAGAGGTTGATAGGGTTAGCGCCGAGCACTTCCTTCATCTGCTTGAGTACGTCATAGTAGTCAGCACCAGAGCGGTCCATCTTGTTGACGTAACCCATACGAGGAACGTTGTACTTGTCAGCCTGACGCCATACAGTCTCAGACTGAGGCTCTACGCCACCTACAGCGCAGTAAGTAGCTACGGCGCCGTCGAGTACGCGGAGCGAGCGCTCCACCTCAGCGGTGAAGTCAACGTGTCCCGGAGTATCGATGAGGTTGATCTTATACTGGTGATTGTTGTAGTTCCAGAAACAAGTGGTAGCAGCGGAAGTGATAGTGATACCACGCTCCTGCTCCTGAGCCATCCAGTCCATGGTAGCGCCACCCTCGTGAACCTCACCGATTTTGTGAGTCTTACCGGTGTAGAAGAGGATACGCTCAGAGGTTGTAGTCTTACCGGCATCGATGTGAGCCATGATACCGATGTTGCGTGTGAGGTGCAAATCGTGCTTTGCCATTTCTTTAGTCTCCTATTATTTAATAAGGTGAATATATAAATATTAGAAGCGGAAGTGTGCGAATGCACGGTTAGCCTCTGCCATGCGGTGCATATCCTCCTTACGCTTGAAGGCACCACCCTGGTTGTTGAAAGCGTCCATGATCTCAGCCGCGAGTTTGTCAGCCATACCCTTACCGCCGCGCTTGCGAGCGAAAGAGATAAGGTTCTTCATAGCGATAGACTCCTTGCGGTCAGCGCGTATTTCAGTAGGAACCTGGAACGTAGCACCACCGATACGGCGGCTCTTTACCTCCACGTGAGGAGTGATGTTGTCCAGAGCCTGCTTCCATATCTCGAGTGCAGACTTCTCTTCGTTCTGCATCTTAGAGCCAACGGTCTCGATAGCAGCATAGAAGATTTCGTAAGAAGTGTTCTTCTTACCGTCGTACATGAGGTGGTTAACGAACTTTGAAACTTTTACGTCATTGTAAACGGGATCTGGAAGGATCACACGCTTCTTTGGTTTTGCTTTTCTCATTTTTGTTGTAATGCGTACGTAAGCCGCACGCTGTGTTAATATAAAAATGTGATTCTGCTGGGGTTGTCGTCTCTCAAAGTGCTTCAACGTCCCCGACGGGACATTTACTCAACCTGTCGTCTTAACAATTCAGCAAAACGGGTATTGTTGTTGTTTAATGATTGTTTCGTTGTTTAGTCCATTAATGTCAACTAAACAACGAAACAAGGGGCAAGACTACTTCTTAGCAGCCTTTGGACGCTTAGCACCGTACTTAGAACGACGCTGAGTGCGGTTTGCTACGCCTGCGGTATCGAGAGTACCACGAACGATGTGGTAACGTACACCAGGAAGGTCCTTTACACGACCGCCACGAACGAGTACGATAGAGTGCTCCTGGAGGTTGTGGCCCTCACCTGGGATGTAGGAGTTGACCTCCTTAGAGTTAGTAAGGCGCACACGTGCTACCTTACGCATAGCTGAGTTAGGCTTCTTAGGGGTAGTTGTATACACACGCACGCACACACCACGACGCTGAGGACATGAGTCCAGAGCTGGCGACTTGCTCTTGTCTACAAGTACCTGTCTGCCTTTTCTTACCAATTGTTGAATAGTAGGCATTTTGTTGTTGTTTTAAATATTATATTATTTTGTTTTGATTTTCAGTACATTAAGGCTGCTCTGCACACCAGTCAAGGGCACATTTCGCCTTTCGAGGTGCAAAGGTACTACTTTTTTATGAATTAACGTGCACAGTAACGAGAAAATCTCGCTGCTTGCACGTGAATCCCCGAAAATATAACTTTTCTTAACATGAATTAACGATAAGGAGACGGGGATGCCAATGAGAACTTATGACTTAGACGACAAACTTTTAAGACTTTAATTGCCGTTAATTGACCATTAATTTTATTCATTAATAATATTTTTAATAGCTGCACAAGGACATGCGCGGCAACAATAAATATTAATGGACAAAATTAATGGTCAATTAACGGCAATTAAAGTCCTAAAAAATATTCTTCAAGTCTCCAAGAGACTTAAAAGTATCCTTCAAGTTCCAGCGAGGCGAAGTTACTTCACCTCCCAGATATCATTCGTTTCGAGGAGCTCGGCGAAGGTGTGGTACTTCTTGGCGGCCTTGACCTCCTCAATCTGCGCTGTCACGCAGTCGTCGTAGGTTGGGGCCTCCACGTCGCGGATGACGCCGAGTGCTACGGGGAATCCGTCGCCGTTGCCCATGAGGGCGAGCTTCAGCTGCAGGGTGTTGTCCTCACAGTGGGCGTCGTGAACGAGGATGTCCTTCTCCGTGATGCCGTTCTCGCCAATCTTCACGATCTTCAGGCCGAAGCCCTCCTGCACGAGACCGTACTCGTTGTCCTTACCGAAGATGAGCGGTTTGCCGTGCTCCACGTAGATGGCGTTCTCTGCGCGACCAGCCTTGTTGTACACAGCGTCGTGACAACCGTTGTTGAAGATGACGCAGTTCTGGAGCACCTCCGTGACGCTGGCACCCTTATGTGCGTTGGCAGCCTTCAGCACCTCTATAGTGTGCTGGCCGTCGGTGGCTACGGTACGTGCGAAGAAGTGGCCGCGAGCACCGAAGCACAGCTCTGCCGGGCGGAAGGGGTCCTCTACGGTGCCGTAAGGTGACGACTTGCTGACGAAGCCGCGAGGAGATGTTGGCGAATACTGTCCCTTTGTCAGACCGTAGATGCGGTTGTTGAGCAGTATCATGTTGAGGTTGATGTTACGGCGGTTGGCGTGGATGAAGTGGTTACCGCCGATGGCGAGTCCGTCGCCGTCGCCAGATATCTGCCATACGGTGAGGTCCGGGTTTGCCACCTTTGCGCCCGTTGCGATAGCCGCTGCGCGGCCGTGGATGGTGTTCATGCCGTATGTTGCCATATAGTGAGGCAGACGGCTGGAGCAACCGATACCCGAGATGACGGCGGTGTTCCACGGCTCTACGCCAATCTCCGCCATTGCTTTATGCAGTGATGCCAGGAAGAAGTGGTCACCGCAACCAGGACACCAACGTGGCTGTCCTTTCTTATAATCTTGTGCTGTAAATGCCATAATGCTTTTCTCCTTTACTTCTTGATTATTTCATTGAAGGCAGCGACGAGTTCGTTGACAACGAACGGCTGACCCTTAACCTGGTTGAACTGTGCGGGCACGAAGCCGTCCACCTTCATGCGGAGGAAACCGGCGAGCTGACCCATGTTCTGCTCTGCCACAACGACCTTCGGGTACTTCATGAGCACCTCTGCGGTGTTCTTCGGCAGTGGGTTGATGAACTTGAAGTGCGCCATAGCCACTTTCTTTCCTGCAGCACGCATCTCGTCCATGGCGGCACGGAGGTGACCGTACGTACCTCCGAAGCCTACGATGAGGAGTTCTGCATCGTCAGCGTCTCCGAGCACTTCGAGGTCCGGCACCTGGATGTTGTCGATCTTGGCCTGACGCTTGCGTGTCATGAGGTCGTGGTTCTCAGGAGCGGTAGAGATGGCACCCGTCTTGTCGTCCTTCTCCAGACCGCCGAGGATGTGCTGGAAGCCTTCGCGTCCCGGTACAGCCCAGTAGCGTGTACCGTTCTCGGCGCGCATATATGGTGTCCATGTACCCTTGAGTTCCTCTGGAACGTAAGGAGGATTGATGGCGTCCATCTTGGTGAGGTCCGGCAGGCGGAACGCGCCCGAGCCGTTAGCCACGTAGGCATCGGTGAGGAGCACGACAGGTGTCATGTGCTCGAGGGCAATCTTGGAAGCCTGGTAAGCGGCGTCGAAGCAGTCGGTAGGGCTGGTGGCAGCGAGCACCGGCATTGGCGACTCACCGTTTCTGCCGAAGAGAACCTGCAGGAGGTCAGTCTGCTCAGACTTGGTAGGCAGACCGGTGGCAGGACCGCCGCGCTGTACGTCGAGTACTACGAGAGGCAGCTCCATGATGACGGCGAGGTTCATTGCCTCAGACTTCAGACAGATGCCAGGACCCGACGTAGAAGTCACGGCGAGAGCACCTGCGAAGGCGGCACCTACGGAAGAGGCGCAACCTGCAATCTCGTCCTCACACTGTACGGTGGTGACGCCGAGCGACTTGTGCTTTGACAGTTCGTGCAGCACGTCCGTTGCCGGTGTGATAGGATAAGAACCGAGGTAGAGCTTCAGACCAGCCTTCTCTGCAGCGGCGATGAAGCCGTATGCTGTAGCCTTGTTGCCGGTGATGTCCATGTAGCGGCCCGGGGTCTTGGTCTTTGTCTCGATGCGATAAACGTTGGCAGCACTTGAGTGCGTGTTGTGACCGTAGTCGTAACCGGCCTGTATGACCTTGATGTTAGCCTCGGCGATAGCCGGCTTCTTGGCGAACTTCTCCTTGAGGAAGTTGGCAACGAGGTCGAGGTCGCGGCTGAAGAGCCAGCATACGAGACCGAGTGCGAACATATTGCGGCACTTGAGCATGGACTTGTTGTCCATACCAGTGTCGGCAAGGGCCTCCTTCACAATCTTTGTGATAGGGCACTGGATGACGCGGTCCGGGTCGATGCCCATCTCTCCGAGGTAGTCGGCAGTCTTGAACTGCGCCTTCTCGAGGTCGCTCTCTCCGAAGGAGTCCGTGTCGATGATGATGGTGGCGTTCGGCTTAGCGTACTTATACTGCGTCTTGAGTGCGGCAGCATTCATGGCAACGAGGACGTCGCACTGGTCGCCCGGTGTGAAGACGGGGTTGGCACCGATGTGCACCTGGAAGCCAGACACGCCAGTGAGCGAGCCTTGCGGGGCGCGGATGTCCGCGGGATAGTCTGGGAATGTAGAGATACTGTTGCCTACAGTGGCTGACACCGTAGAGAAGATGTTTCCGGCCAGCTGCATGCCGTCGCCGGAGTCACCTGAGAAGCGAACCACAACCTGGTCCAGCTCCTTAATGTCCAATTCTTCTGCCATAATGCTTTCTTATAACTTATAGTGTTATTATTGTTGTCCTAAATAACGTTTGCAAAAGTACGCATTTTTGGTGTAACGGCGAAACTTTTGTAAGGAAATTCACGTTTTTACGTGTATTTTTGCTATAAGACAAGTGATGCGAGTGACAAAAAGTCAAAACCAGCACATTAAGAAGGATGGGGATATTGGACTTTAATAGCCGTTAATTGACCATTAATTTTATCCATTAATGTTATATTCGCCCATCTGGGACTGGACAAACAGTAATGAAATAAAATTAATGACCCAATTAATGGTCAATTAATGGCCATTAAAGTCCTAAATAATCATTGGAGTAAAACAGCCATTGGAGTCCCCCAAAAATTTCTGCGGGGATTGACGTTTAGAGAGCCAGGCGTTCCACTGCTACTTCTTCGTGGAGGAACATTGCGGCGCACTCTTTGAAGCGTTCCGGGGCTTCCGTGGTGTAGTATCTTGTCTGCCCTCCCCTACTGCACAGGGCATCCATGGCGGGATGTCGGTGGAGGTAGTCCTGCAGTGCACTTGCCACATACTCCCCTTGGGAGATAATGCGTACACCCTCGGGTACCGCCTTCTTTAGGGCGTTCATCAAGAGCGGATAATGGGTACAGCCCAGTATGACGGCATCGATGAGGGGGTCCTTCTCCATCAACTGGTTGATGCGCTTGCGAACGAAGAACTCCGCTCCCTCGCTCTCTGCCTCGCCAGCCTCCACGATGGCTGCCCAGAGGGGGCACGCCTGACCGGTGACGGTGATGTCGGGGAAGAAGTGGGATATCTCTATCTCGTAGCTCTGCGAGCGGACGGTGCCTTCCGTTGCCACGATGCCGACGTGGCGCGAGCGTGTCAGCGAGCCGATGACCTCCACCGTCGGGCGTATGACACCGAGTACGCGGTTGTCCGTACCGTGCACCTTATTATATATAGGCAGGTCATTCTGCTGAATGCTACGGAGTGCCTTCGCACTGGCGGTGTTACAGCCGAGAATGACGAGATGGCAACCCATATCGAAGAGTCTGAGGACCGCCTCTCGCGTAAACTGGTAGACCACGTCGAAGGAACGCGGTCCGTAGGGGGCACGGGCGTTGTCGCCGAGATAGACGAAGTCCCTCTCCGGCAGGTGCTTCTGCAACTGCTGGAGAATGGTCAGACCACCGTAGCCGGAGTCGAAGATTCCTATGGGCGAGAAAGCTGTTGTCATTTCTTCAGCGCAGCGAGGATGAGCGTTGTCACGTCCTCGGAGCGTGCCGGGTCGATGTACGGGCAGGCGTTGTTGTCCGTATTGAGGAGCATGAGGTAGTTGCCTTGTGAGCCTACCTTTGCTATGGCAGCATTGAGGGCAGCGTAAAGCGGAGCGTATGCCTCCTCACGCGCTTTGGCAAGGAGTCGCTCTGACTCAGTACGGAACTTGACGTTCGTCTCGTAGAGACTCTGCAGGTCAGCCTGACGCTTGGTGCGTATGGTAGTGGCAAGCGATGCCTGCTGTTCGAGAAACAGTTCGTACTTCTCATTGAACTCTCGCTCTGCCGCTGCCAGTTCGGCATCGTACTGTGCCTTCAGCTTCTGAAGGTTTGTCTCCGTGTCGGCATACTGCGGCATGAGTTGCAGCGTCTTGCTGTATGAGAAATACGCCACGCAGACGTGCTCCGTTGCAGCGTCCGTAGCGTCTACAACAGGGCGACCGCCCTCGAGGGGCAGCGTGACAGGTTGGTTGGCCTCATCCGAGAGAGACTGTGCATCCTGAGCCACGGCCGGCACGAGGGCGGTCGCTATGAGTGACAGTATAGTAACGGTCTTTTTCATCAACTGCGGTTTACTTCAGTTTGTTTATCTCGGACTTAACCTCTGCGGTAACGTCCTTTGAAGAAGTTCCTACGTAGAGAGCAGAACCCTGCTCGATGATGTAGGTGTACTGACCAGCCTTACCAACGTTCTGGATAGCGGTCTGAATCTTCTTCTGGATAGGAGACATCAGTTCCTGCTGCTTCTTCTGGAGAGCCTGCTGGTTCTGCTGGTAAGTCTGCTGCACCTTCTGGTACATGTCCTGCAGCTTCTGCTCCTGCTCCTTCTGAGCGGTAGCGCTCATGGTAGCCTTGTTCTTGTCGTACTCGTCAGCCTTGGTCTGCAGCTCGGTCTGGAGTTCCTTGAGTTCGTTTTCGTACTTCTGTGCCTCAGCCTGGAGTTCGCCGTTTACCTTAGTGATTTCGGGTAGGCTCTGCAGGATAGCCTGTGAGTCAACGTGTCCGAATTTCTGTGCGTTTGCAGCTGTCGTCATAGCAACCATGGCTACGAGTGCAATGATAGTCTTTTTCATTTCGTTTGTATTTTGTAGTTTAGTTATTACGCCCTAAGTGTGAATTTAGAATTTAGAATTTAGAGTTTAGAATTTAGAGTTTAGAATTCATCAGTATCCCAGTTTCTGGAGCACCTCGTTTGAGATGTCTATACGTGGGGAAGCGAAGATGATGCCGGCGTCTGAGGCGCGGTCGAGGACGAGCTGGTAGCCTCGGAGGTTTGCCACGTCCTTGACTGCGGTGTATATCTCGTCCTGAATGGGCGACATGAGGCTCTGGCGCTTCTTGAAGAGCTCGCCCTCCGGTCCGAAATACTTCTTCTTGAGATCGGCAGCTTCCTTCTCCTTCTGCACTATGGCATCCTGCTTCTTCTGCTTTGCCTCGTTGGATAGGAACACCACCTCGTTCTGGTAGTTCTTATACATGGTGGCCGCCTCGGTGTTGAGAGCCTCCACCTCCGCCTGCCATCGTTTGCTGACCTGCGAGAGCTGCTCGTTGGCCCGTTCGTAAGCCGGTATGCTCTTCAGGATATACTCCATGTCGATAAGTGCAAACTTCTGTGCGTCGGCCGTCATGACGGCAAAGAGCGCAACGAATAAAACCAGTATCTTTCTCATATACCTTATATATATAATATGTATTAGAACTCCTGTCCGAGGATGAAGTGGAAGTTGCTTCCGCCCTTCGTGCCGAACACCTTGTCGAAACCGTAAGCCCAGTCGAGACCCATGAGACCCACCATCGGGAGGTAGATGCGCACGCCGATGCCGGCGGAGCGCTTCATGTCGAACGGATTGAACTGGGAAATGTCCGTCCAGGCGTTACCTGCCTCGAGGAATCCGACGCCATAGATGGTGGTGTTGCCGAGGAGGAACGGATAGCGTATCTCGACGGAGAAGCGGTCGTAGGCGTAGCCTTCGGAGCCGTACGGTGTGAGCGAGCCGTTGGAGTAGCCTCGCAGACCGATGGTCTCCGTGGCGTAGCTGCTGCTGTAGCCCGACATACCGTCACCACCCATATAGAACGTCTCGAACGGCGAGCGTGCGTCCTTGTTGTACGCACCGAGCAGACCCAGCTCTACGCGTGTGGAGAGCACGAAGCACTTCTGGCCGCCAGTGAGCGCCGTGTATGTGCGCGATTTGAACTTAATCTTGTAGTACTCAATCCAGCGGTACTTCTCCTGCAGCTCGTCGTCGTACGTCGGCGAGTTGCTGTTCTTTCCGAGGTTGGCATAGTCCTTCTTGAAGAATACCGACCATGGCGGCGTCAACGTAGCGGAGAGCGAGAAGTCGGAACCGCGGCGCGGGAAGAGCGTATTGTCCGTAGAGGTACGCGAGAGTGTCACGCCCAGGTTGAGGTTGTTGCAGTTACCCGTATTGAGTAGGGAGAAGTATCTCCAGTTGCGCAGGATGTAGTGCATGTATGAGAGGCTGTACTGCAGACTGAAGTAGTCGTCCGGCCAACGCAGACGCTTACCGAGGGTGAGCGAAATGCCGAGGAGACGTACCGACTTGTCCGGGTCGTAGTAGTTCTCATAGTTGCTGTAGTTACTTGGCGTATTGTATCCGTACCAATAGTTATAGTACGAGTTCTGCCAGTTGCTGTTATAGTAGTTGGAGTTGACGTCCGTCTGCTTCGAGTACATGATGTTGACACCGAACATCACCGGTCGCTTTCCACCGAACCAGCTCGTCTGGTATCCGAGGCTATAAGACTGATAGTAGGTGCCGTTAGTCTGTGCGGAGACGGAGAGTTGCTCGCCGTCTCCGATGGGCAGGAATCCGCGGTGTGCGCGTTTGCGGTGGAAGAGGTTTGCCATTGAGAAGTTGTTGAGCTTCAGTCCAATCTTACCGATGACACCCGTCTGTCCCCAACCGAGCGAGAACTCTACCTGGTCGTTTGACTTCTGCTCGAGGTCCCAGTTGATGTCCACGGTGCCGTCCTCCACGTTAGGCTTCACGTCCGGGCTGACCTTCTCCTGGTCGAAGTGTCCCATAGACGCCAGCTCACGTGCCGAGCGCTGCAGTGCATCCTTCGAGAAGAGGTCACCCGGCTTTGTGCGCAGCTCTCGTCGCACCACCTTCTCGTAGAGACGAGTGTTTCCGTTGATGCGTACGTGCGAGATGTGTGCCTGCGGACCCTCCGTGATACGCATCTCCAGGTCGATGGAGTCGCCTTCGATGTTCACTTCCACGGGAGTGAGGTTATAGAAGAGGTAGCCGTTGTTCCAGTAAGCGTTGCCCACGGCATCATCGTCCTCCTTCAGACGTTTGTTGAGGAGCGTCTGGTTGTAGATGTCACCCTTCTTCATGCCGAGCAGTTGAGCGAGGTAGTCGGTGTTGTATACCGTGTTGCCCACCCACGAGATGTTGCGGATGTAGTACTTCTGTCCTTCGTAGATGTCAAAGTATATGTCAACGTGCTTCTCGTCCACATGTGCCACGCTATCCTTGAGGATGGCGGCATCGCGGTAGCCCCACTCGTTGTATTTTTCGATGAAGTTTGCCTTGTCTTCTTTGTAGCGTTCCGGAGTGAACTTCTTGCTGTTGAAGATATTGAGCCAGTTGGCCGACTCATGCAGCTTCTTGAAGGCCCCCTTCTTCCACGGACGTCCCTTCAGTTTCTTTGTTGACACCTCCTTGTTGCCGGTGATGAATATCCTGTGCACCTTCGTCTTCAGCTTCTTGTCCACGTAGACATCCAGGATGACGTTGCCCGGTTGTGCCACGTCATCACGCTGGCGTATTGTAATCTCAGCGTTGTTGAAGCCCTTGTCCTCGTAATATTTCTTTGCCAAGGTATGTGCACGGGATATCATGTTCGGCGTTATCTGCGAACCCTTGAGCAGTCCGAGCTTCGACTCCATGTCCTCGCGCTCTGACTTCTTCGTCACGCCGTGGTACATTATGGAGCTGACGCGTGGGCGTGTGGCGAGGTAGAAGTGTATATAGATGGAATCGCCAACGATGGAGTCGGCAGCCACCTTAACTTCCGAGAACAGTCCGTGCTTCCAGTAGCGCTTTACGGCAGCCGTGAGGTCGTCGCCCGGCACAGATATCTGCTGTCCCTTTGAGAGTCCGGAGATGCTGGTGAGCATATACTCCTCATAGTCCTTCACGCCAGAGACGCGAATGTCAGCGATGTAGAACAGGCGCACCTGCGAGGTGTACGTTATGTCGGGGTTAACTATCTTGTCCTGCGCCGTCAGAGTTACGATGCTTGAGAGCAGCAGCGAAAAGGTCAATATTACTTTGTCGAGAAACTTCATTCGTCGTTGTTTCGTGTTTCGTTGTCCGGTTGCTTAGTCAGGCATCAAAAGCGTGCCTTGCCATCCGCCAACCAATTATGAATTATGAATTCAGAATTATGAATTATAGTTGTTTTCCTCTTCCACTTGCGCTTCCGTCTTTCCGAAGCGTCGTTGTTTTGACTGGAAATACTCTATAGCCTCGAGTAGGTTATCGTGCGAGAAGTCCGGCCAGTACACTGGTGTGAAATAGAGTTCAGAGTATGCAATCTGCCAGAGCAGGTAGTTTGATATTCTGAGCTCTCCGCCCGTACGGATGAGCAGGTCGGGGTCTGGCATGAAATTAGTGTTGAGGTACGCGTTTACCATCTCTTCGTTGATGTCCTGCGCCTTTATCCGTCCGCTCTCCACCTCCTGTGCTATCAGCTTCATGGCGTTCGTTATCTCCCACCGTGAGGAGTAGCTTATGGCTAGCGTGAGGGTCATCTTGTCGTGGTGTGCCGTATGCTCCTCCATCCATTCCAGCTTGCGGCGGACGTCCTCCGGGAGTCTGGTGCGGTCGCCTATCACGCGCATGCGTACATTATTTTTATCGAAGATTGCTTCCTTCAAGTGCGTCATGACGAGTCCCATGAGGGCAGCCACCTCGTCGTCGGGGCGGTTCCAGTTTTCTGTGGAGAAGGCATAGAGCGTCAGGAACTTCACACCGAGATTGGTGCAGTCTGCCGTGATGCGTTCCAAGGCAGCGACGCCTTCGATGTGTCCTGCGGTGCGCACCTTTCCTTTTTCCGTTGCCCATCGGCCGTTGCCGTCCATGATGATGGCTATATGTTGTGGTATGCGGTTGTTATCTATCATTGTTGCACGTAGAGCATTTTGGTGATAAGTTGTATGTGTACGAGAGCATCAGCGTGGAGTAGCAGTCGGTGTTCTTGAAGAGTCCGCTACTGGGGATGCGGTATGGGTCCTTTATGCCGTCGAGGCGGTCGGAGAGCGAGAAGTGCATCTGCCAGTCGAGTATGATGTTGGAGCGGCTTCCCACCTTGTATTTCACTCCTATGCCTATGGGGACGTTCATCGTGAATACGCCCGTCGACGTGTTGTGTTCGGGAATGTATGTCCCGTCCGCCGCCCATTGTCCTTTGGAGTAGTCGAACGTTCCGCCGGGGCAGTTGGCGTAGGTCACTCCGATGCCGAGTGAGACGAACGGTGTCAGTCGTTTTGCACCGCGGTAGTCTCGCCCTGTGCCGTAAGGCAGGAAGTTGTATTCGAACGCTGCGGTGAGGTCGCCGATGGAGTTTGAGAAGGAGTAGCCGCCCTCGGCCAGGTCGGGGTAGACGGTCTTTACGTCTTCGAGCTTTCCCTTTACCTTGGTGTACATGGCGGCGATGCGCAGTGCCATGCGTGGATTGAATATGCGTCTGAAGACGACAGCCCCGGCCGGCTGCACGTTGCCGATGAGTGCGCTGGAGAAGTCGCCGTGGTATGATGTCATTCCTATGCCCGCGCCGAGTTCCGCACGGTATTCCACGTCGTCCTGCGCATGGAGTGCAGCAGCACACGAGGCAAGCATCGATATGAGCAATAGCTTGTTGAGCCTCATCGGAGGTTACTTTATGACGTAAGAGTTCTGGTCCCACGTAGCCTGATTTACCTTACCCTTCCACACCTTGCCAGTCTCCTCCTGTACGAGGTAGAAGTGTCCAGTACGGTCAGATGCAAGTATGATGAGCGGTTTTGACGTGTCTATGTCTGAGGGTACGCGCAGACCTGTGGGGACGTCCCATGTCAGGCCACGGTCTTTAGACACATATATCTTGCTGTATGGCTTCAGCCCTGCACTGCCATAGATGGGTTCGCCACCGATGGCTAGGAGGAACTGGTAGTAACGTACTACGGAGAGGTTTTTCAGTCGTGGTAGCACACGTGTGCCGACGAACCTGTTGTGTGTCACCTCATACCACCCCTGCGGTTCGTCTTTGTCAATCAACTTGTTCCATACGCAGGCTACGGTGTCCGTAGTGTTCGTCTCGGCGAAGTTGCCTATGAACGCCACTCGCTCCACGTCGTCGTTGGTATCTACCGTCACTTGCGATAGCGTATAGTCCGACACCGGCAGTCGTGAGGTGTCCTCATAGCGTGCTATGCTGTCCTTCTTCCATGTCACGCCCTTGTCTGTCGAGACGCACAGCGCGCCGTCTGCGTCGTATGCGTAGAGTTCGGAGAGGAAGCTACCGCCAAGGATTGCCTTATTGTCCAGTAGAGGCACTTCGTCCAACCATTCCAGTTTCTTATCTGCGTCATTAGAGGAGATATATTCATAGACATTAGCCCTATGCAACTTGCCGCCCGTATACAGATACAGAAGATGGTTGTCAGAAGCTATCGTAGCGTCAGCATCCAACGTTGGCGCATCTTCAACGTTGGTCCACTTCTGACCATCATCACTTGTGAGAAGCGTCTTCGTACCATTGATGTCCTCCCCTATTACAAATAGCTGCGTGTACACTACGACACCCCTCATGGATGTCATGCCTTCCATCACCTTCCCCAGAGAATTCCAGGTAATGGAGTCAGTCTCCTCCTTATGCACGCGTACATCAACTTCATAGTCGCGGTAGTTCTTGTTGCTGGTGGAAGCCACGCGGAAGTGTCGCTTGACGCTGTTGCCAAGCGAGTCAACGAAAGCCACGGAGTCCGTGGAGCTGTGGTAATAATATGTCGTATCCTTCTCGTCAATCTTGCGCAGATACAACGTTCCGCTGTTCTTCGTCGTGATGGTGAGAAGAATCTTCTTCACCTGCGACCCGGCGGGCAGCGAGTCGGGGTTGTAAATCTGCCCTACTCCGTTGGTGCCGATATTGTCGATGTACATGGGAGTCTTGCTGCCTGTGTACGTGGTGGTATACGTGCTGTCCGCGCCCGTGCTGGAGAGTGTATGCTTCTGTACGGTTATCGTGCCGAGTGAAAACGCAGTGATAGCCGCGTCGTCGTATGTTGTGATGCTGTAATCGGAGTCGCTCATGCACGAGGCAAAAAGGCACAACACAGCAACGACAAGTGCCGAAGCCTTAAATCTGAATGTCATCTGTCTATTAATTGTTCTGCTTATATATAAACGTAATATTTCGAAATACGGATGCAAATTTACTTATATTTTCTCAGATAACTCTCCTTTTTGTCGGGTAATTAAAATATTTATCGATGAAAAGGGCATTTTTTAAGTAATCTTTGCATTGACATAGCACCGTTACTGCACGCCAATGGCAGCAAACCCACTTTTCTGACGTTCATTGTGCCCGAGCCGTGGGCATCCTGTTCTCAAGCCGCGGGCATCGCGTGTCCGAGCCGTGGGCATCGCATGACCAAGTCGCGGGCATAATGCTTGCAAAGGATGATTATGGAGAAAAAGAGATAAGATGAGACTTTTATGAGACTTTTATGAGACTTTTATGAGACTTCTCTACCAGTAAACGAGAAGCCTCACCCGGCATATACCCCTGTCAGTCAGTATGATACAGAACCACGTAAAGTTAGTGATGATACTTTGAGACTTTTTTAAAAAATTTGCATGTTCCACCAAAACTTCGTAACTTAGCGGCGTAAAACATAAAACAGGCAGGATTATGGCTGAAATCACAAACAAATATCCCGTTGGAATACAGACCTTCGAGAAGATTCGCGAGGGCAACTTCCTCTACATTGACAAGACCAAATATATCGTGGATTTCCTGAAGAAGGGAATGACATACATCTTCCTGAGCCGCCCGAGGCGGTTCGGCAAGTCGCTCTTTGCCTCCACC
>CAVCKM010000129.1:0-17838 GCA_963602765.1 Alistipes putredinis
CGGTATGCGCTTGCGGTATATACGCTTTTTTCTTTCTCTTATTGCCATATTCTTGTGGTCTTTGCGTTCGTTTGGCGCAAAGGTACGAATAATTTTTGTGATGAGCTTGGTCTGTTAGTGACTTTTGACGAAAAATGTGTACTTTTGCAGTTGTAAACATTAATTGGATGAAGAAATATGGAAGAACTTAATACACAGAAATCGGGTAAGCACACGGTGCTTTTTATATGTCTGGGCAATATCTGTCGCTCCCCGGCCGCAGAAGGTATAATGAAGGCTATAGTGGCGCGGCACGGTGTGGCGGACCAGTTTGAGATTGACTCTGCCGGAATAGGCGACTGGCATGTCGGGCAGTTGCCCGACTCTCGTATGCGCCGCTGCGGCAGCGGTCGTGGATATACCTTTGACAGTCGTGCGCGACAGTTTCAGAAGTCCGACTTTGCGCGGTTCGATACCATTGTCGTCATGGACAACGAGAATTGGCGTGCCGTGTGCAGTATGGCTCCTACGGCAGAGGACAAAAAAAAGGTGGTGCGCTGCGCTGACTATCTTACAAGCCATCGCGAGTACACCACCATTCCGGATCCTTATTATGGCGACGAGACGGACTTCCGCCTCGTCATTGATTTGCTTGAGGATGCTCTGGAAGAACTGTTCTTCTCATTGGTCTGAAATCCTCAATTGGCTATTCGTGTGAAATAGTTTCGTAGGTTTGATGCCACGCTACTTCACTGGTTTGATAATGAACGTGAAGTCCATGTCCAGGTACGGCATCATGTACTTCTTCAGTGGCCATGCGCCCCAGCTGTTTACGCCGCCGACTCCCTGTTGGCGTTGCTGTATGTGAACCTGTGTGAGCGGGCGCTCGGTGAGGTCTCCGCTATGCTGTCCCCATGCGTGCTCCTTTATGTTGCCGGCATCAAGGTCGCTGGTGAGGTAGGGCAGTGCGCTGCATTCCATTGAGCCAGTAGCGCAGAACTGCAGTCCCTTGCCCGTTGCCTTGTTGTAGACACAGAAGGTGCGCACGTCTGTATGGTTGCCGCTTTCCTGCGGACGTACGTAGGGATAATATTGGTCTGAAACGGTGGACGAGTATTCGCCGATGAACTCGCTGTTGTTGCGGTCTGTGTAGTTTTCCACAGGTCCGCGACCGTAGTATTTCAGTTGGTCGTATCCCTTAGGCATCTGCAGCTGCATACCGTAGCGGAACATTTCCTTTACGTCAGCGTCCTTTGTGGTTGTCATGCGCTCGTTGACGGTCAAGGAGCCGTCGGCATTCAGTGTGTAGGTCAGTTTCAAAGTGGCCTGCACGCCAGGCATGCTGAGGGTGGCGGTGACGGCATTGTCGGCTGTCTTCTCTACAGACTTTACTTGCATCTCAGGGTCTTTCCATGCCGCAAAGCGCTTTTGCATGCCTGCGCCGAAGTCGTTGTCTGTCGGTGCGCGCCAGAACTCTGGGGTTATCGACTCGCGGAACTGCAGCATAGGCTGTTTGTCCACGTCGAGATAGTCCACCATGCCCGTCCACTTACCAATGTACACCTCCGTGCCGGCAGCGGTGAGGGTGAAGTGTGAGACATTCTCCTTCACTTCTACTGAGGGCGTGGCGTTCTTGCCCGTACCCTTGTCGGCAGTGGTGTTCGTGTTGGCTTCGGGGAACTGGTATTTCTGCACAACGAACTGCTGGCGTGCGACGTCGTAGCCCTTGTTGAGCATAGGAGCGTCTGCCGTTGTCTTGAAGGCGAAGTTTACGACAATCTCTTTTTGGGGATGCGCAGACTTGGCTTCGGCGATGGCTGCTTTGAGTGCGTCGCTGCTTACGGTGACGCGTTGCTGTGGAGCTACATCGGGTAGGGCGATGGTGATGGTCTTTGAGTATGGAGTGTCAAGTCCCAATACCTTCACGTCAGCCTGTAGCTGCACGTCAGCGAGCGACTTGAAGAAACGCTCGTTGTACACTTCAACCTTACCGTCGGCGATGCACTTGTCTGTCAGCCAGATGTCCTGATAGTAGTAGCGTACCTCGTAGGCGTGCGGATTCCAACGGCGGTCGGGAGCGATGAGTCCGTTACAGTTGAAGTTGTAGTCGGAGGCAGGATATTTGCCGTAGTCGCCGCCGTATGTGAAAATCTCCTTGCCTGTGACGGGGCTCTTGTCGCGCAGACCTTGGTCTACGAAGTCCCAGATGTAGCCGCCCTGGTACTTGGGGTATTTGCGGACGAGGTCCCAGTACTCCTTGAAACCGCCTCCCGAATTGCCCATGACGTGGTTGTATTCGCACTGTATGAGCGGACGCGGGTTGTCACCTTGCGCATACTTCTCGCAGTGTGAGTAGTCGTAGTACATTGGGCAGAAGATATCCGTCTTTCCCGTCTGTCCGGCCTGCTCGTACTGCACGGGGCGCGTGTTGTCGTATGCTTTCACCCAGTCGTATGCCTTTTCGAAGTTGGGTCCGTAGCCAGCTTCGTTGCCGAGGCTCCATACTATGATGCAGGGATGGTTTTTCAGTGTCATGACGTTTGCCTGGTTGCGCTCCATGTGTGCCAGCTCGAAGTCGGGGTTCTTTGCCAGCGTCTTCTTGCCGTATCCCATGCCGTGGCTCTCCAGATTTGCTTCTGCGGTGACGTAGAGTCCGTATTCGTCACATAATTCGTACCATCGCGGGTCGTCTGGATAATGGCAGGTGCGCACGGCGTTGACGTTCATCTGTTTCATTATCTGTATGTCCTGCTTCATGCGCTCTACGCTGACGACATATCCGCCGTCGGGGTCGAGTTCATGACGGTCTACACCCTTGATGAGTACGGGCTGACCGTTGACGAGTAGTTGTGCTCCTTTTATCTCGATGTGGCGGAAGCCTACCTTCTGTCGCAATGACTCGATGACCTTGCCGTTCTGTTTTACAGTGGCATAGAGTGTATAGAGGTATGGTGTCTCGGCAGTCCATGGCTTTGCGCCCGGTACGCCGATTTCTGCCGTACACTCGCTGCCATTGGGTGTGACGGTCAGCTCTTTAACCGTGTTGCCGTTGGCATCAACCAGTTGCAGTGCCACCTCTGTGTTCTTGGCTTTGGTAAGTGAGAGTTGGCAGGTGAGTTTGCCATCCTTGTATCCGTTGACGAGGTCTTGGTTTATGCGAATGTCCTCCACGTGTACTTCGGGACGTGCGTAGAGGTATACTTCGCGAGCGATGCCAGTGAGTCGCCAGAAGTCCTGGTCTTCGAGATACGACCCGTCGCACCATCGCATCACCTGCATGGCGATGAGGTTTTTGCCCGGCTTGAGGTATTTTGTTATGTTGAACTCTGCAGCGACTTTGCTGTCTTCGCTATAGCCTACGTATTTGCCGTTCACCCAAAGGGAGAGGTTGCTTGTGGCAGAACCGACGTGTAAGTACACTTGCTCACCCTTCCAGTCGGCAGGGAGCTGGAAAGAGCGTCGCAGCGAACCCGTATAGTTGTTTTCTTCGCTGATGTATGGTGGGTTTGGCTTGAAGGTGGTGGAGAATGCGTACCCGATGTTCTTGTATGTCGGGTCACCGTATCCGTTAAGCTCGAAGAGTCCGGGTAGTGAGAAGTCCGCCCAGGCTGAGTCGTCGTAGTTTGTCTTGTAGAATCCGTTGGGTGCTTCGTCGTGATTGGGCGCGAAATAGAATTTCCATGCTCCCTCCATGGAGAGGAAGCGTGCGGACTTGGCTTTGTCGTTCTGCGCGGCGAGCTCTTGTGTCTCGTAGGCGAAGAAGTTGGCACGGCGTGCCTGGCGGTTCTGTTGGTTGACAGTGGGGTTGAGCCATGCGGCACTGGTCTGGACGTTGGTACGCGGCTTGTCGGAGGACTTGGTGGCAGCTGTTGCAGAGGAGCTGGCAGCCATCAGGCACAAGGCAAAGTAAATTGAGGTTTTTGTCATGTATAGGTTAGTTTTTTTTGAGTAGGTTTCTGTCAGGTGCAAAGTTACAACAAATAAAATGAAAATGCACAAAAAAGCCGACAAACTGCAGAAAAGAGAATTCAAGGTTGATTTACTCTTGTTGCTGTTTGTCGGTTTTTCTTTATTCCTGTACCAGTTGCTTGGCGCGTTCGAGTGCTATGGAGATGTGGCTGCAGATGTTGTCTGTGCCAACGAGTTCGTCGAAGCGTGCTTTGTGTAGGGTGGCCTGTACCTTCGGACGTACGCCGGAGAGTACGATGCGTATACCCTCGCGCTGACTCGTCTCGCAGAGGTTGGTGAGGTTGTGTATACCCGTGGAGTCGATGAACGGCACCTTACGCATACGTATGATGCGCACCTTCGGCCGGTCGCCCATGGTGGCCATGATGTCCTCGAAGCGGTTGCCTGCGCCGAAGAAGTACGGACCATTTATCTCGTATACCTCTACGCCCTCTGGGATGGAGAGGTGCTCCAGGTTGCCCTGCTGTATGTCTGCGTCCTCGTTGAGGTCAATCTCTTCCGTCAGGATGCGCACGTCGGTGCTCTCTGCCATGCGTCGCATGAAGAGCAGACAGGCAATGACGAGCCCGGCCTCGATGGCGATGGTGAGGTCGAAGATGATGGTGAGGAAGAAGGTGATGAGCAGTACGGTGACGTCGCTCTTGGGGTTTTTGATGAGAGCCTTGAAGGAGCGCCAGCCGCACATGCCGTACGACACTACCACGAGCACACCTGCCAGACATGCCATCGGGATGTACTGTGCCAGCGGCATGAGGAAGAGGAAGATGAGCAGCAGTACAACGGCGTGGATGATGCCGGCAACGGGGGTGCGGCCGCCGTTGTTGATGTTGGTCATCGTTCGTGCTATGGCTCCCGTGGCCGGTATGCCGCCGAAGAGTGGCGATGCGATGTTGGCGATGCCCTGTGCCACGAGTTCTGTGTTGGAGTCGTGGTGGTCGCCGGTGACACCGTCAGCGACGGTGGCGGAGAGGAGCGACTCGATGGCTCCGAGTATGGCGATGGTGAATGCCGGGCTGACGAGACGCTTGATGGTCTCCCAGTTCATCGCAGGTACTGCGGCGTCGGGCAGTTCGTTGCTGATGGTGAAGCGGTCGCCGATGGTCTCGATTGTTGTCACGCCGGCATACTGCTTGAGGAGCAGTGCGGCTATGGTCATCACGATGATGGCGATGAGCGACCCCGGTATCTTCTTGCTGAACTTAGGCGTGATGGCGATGATGACTACGCTGGCCAGACCGATGATGGTGCTCCACATGTCCAGCGTGTCGAAGCTGGCGATGTATGCTCCCCATTTCTCGATGAAGTCCGAGGGCACTTTGTCCATGGTGAGTCCGAAGAGGTCCTTCACCTGTGTGGTGAAGATGGTGACGGCGATACCGCTGGTGAATCCCACTACGATGGGGTAGGGGATGTACTTGATGATGGTGCCGAGTTTGAGCACTCCGAGCAGCACGAGGAACACGCCCGCCATGAACGTTGCTATGGCGAGGCCCTCCATGCCATACTGCTGTATGATGCCGTAGATGATGATGATGAAGGCACCGGTGGGACCGCCTATCTGCACTTTGCTGCCGCCGAAGACGGAGATGATGAGTCCGGCGACGATGGCGGTGATGATGCCCTTCTCAGGGGTTACGCCGCTGGCTATGCCGAATGCTATGGCAAGTGGAAGGGCTACGATGCCCACGATGATGCCCGCCATGATGTCGGCGGTGAGGGTCTTGCGGTCGTAATGCCTCAAGGTACTTAGAAGCGACGGCCTGAATACAAATGGTTTCATTTTAGAGGTTGAAAAATGTTTATTGGAGAGGTTGCTGTGCGTACACTCTCAATGCTCCGAGGAGTTCGTTGTTTTCTTCTTTCGTACCGATGGTGACGCGCAGACAGTTTTCGCAAAGTGTCACGCGTGTGCGGTTGCGTACTATGATTCCCTTGCTTACGAGGTAGTCGTAGATACTCTGTGCGTCGTCCACTTTTGCGAGGAAGAAGTTGGCGTCTGTTGGAAATACCTTTTGACAGAACGGCAGTAGGGCAAAGGATGCGGTAAGCTTGGTGCGCTCCTGCAGTAAGATGTTGACCCACTTGTCCACGGCTGTCGTGTCGGCAAGGCGTGCCATGGCCTGCTTCTGTGTCAGCAGGTTGATGTTGTATGGGTACTTCACTTTGTTGAAGATGGCGATGACTTCCGGTTGTGCGAACGCCATGCCCAGTCGGATGGCTGCGCTTCCCCATGCCTTGCTCATGGTCTGTAGGACGATGAGGTTTTCTAAGCCCGGTGTGCCGTCGGCTTTGCACAGTGCCTTGCCGAAGGAGGTGACGTTGGCAAAGTCGATGTATGCCTCGTCGACGATGACGAAGCCTTGGAACTTTTCTATCACCTTGAGGATTTCCTTACGGTTGATATTGTTGCCAGTAGGGTTGTTTGGCGAGCATATCCATACGACTTTTGTATTGTCGTCGCAGGCTGCGAGAATCTTGTCGGCTGTGATGTTGTAGTTCTCGTCAAGCATCACGTTGCGGTACTCCACGTTGTTGATGTCAGCGCATACTTCGTACATGCCGTACGTAGGGCAGATGGCAACGACGTTGTCTTTCTGCGGTTCGCAGAAGCAGCGGTAGATGAGGTCGATGGCTTCGTCCGAGCCGTTGCCGAGGAAGATGCAGTCGGCAGGCACGCCCTTGATTTTGGAAAGGCGTTCCTTCAGGTCCAACTGCAGTGGGTCCGGGTAACGGTTATATGGGTCGTTGTACGGATTCTCGTTTGCATCGAGAAACACGTGTGCTACGTGTCCGCTGTATTCGTTGCGTGCACTGCTGTATGGTGCGAGCGACCAGATGTTTGGACGTGTGAGTTCTTGTAGGGTCTTCATGTTTGCTATAACGAATTATATTACAGTTTTCGGGTGCAAAGGTACAAAGAATTTTGCATTTGGGGGACGTTGACGGAAACAAATGTTAAAAAACTTTGCAGTGTTATTGCTGTTTGCACTGTAGGATTCGCTGCGCCGCTTCCTCCAGGCGCAGTCGCTGTGTGGCGAGGTTGACGCGTATGAAGTTGCGGCTTGGCTCGCCGTAGTGGCTACCTGCGCTGACGAAGATGTTAACGTTGTGTAGGAGACGCTGGACGGCTTGGTCTCCGTCGATGCCGAGCGGGCTGACGTCAATCCACATGAGGTATGTCGCTTCCAGTTTGCCCACGCGCAGGGTGGGGAAGTTGTCATTGATGAAGTGGCGGACGTAGAGGTAGTTGTCGTAGATGTATTCGTTCAGTTTCGTGAGCCAGTGTTCACCTTCTGGGGTGTATGCCGCCTGCAGGGCGACGACTCCGAAGGGGTTGACGTCGCACGTCTCGTTGATGTTGATGGCGCGGTCTATGCGTTCGCGTATGTCTTTGTCTGCACAGATGATGTTGGCTATCTGCAGTCCGGCGATGTTGAAAGCTTTTGAGGGCGATACGCAGACGGCGCAGGGGGCATCGCTTACTGAGGCAAACGGTGTGTACATGGTGTCGTTGTAGGTGAACTCGCAGTGTATCTCGTCAGCGATGACGAAGACGCCGTGGCGTTTGCAGATATCGCCCATGCGCTGCAACTCCTCTGGTTTCCACAGTCTGCCGGCTGGGTTGTGGGGGTTGCACAATATGAATACCTTGACGAGAGGGTCTGCGCAACGGCGTTCGAAATCGTCAAAGTCTATGGTGTAGGTAAGTGAGTTTTCTTCCGACTGGTATACAGGTTGCAGGGTATTGTCTTCCACGATGCAGTCGTTGTTACGGATGCTGGAGAAGAAGCAGTTGTATACTGGTTGTTGCACGAGTACCTTGTCGCCTGGTTGTGTCATGGCTTTTATGATGGCCGATACGGCTGGTACCACTCCTGTGGTGTAGATGAACCATTGGCGTTCGGGTTTCCAACCGTGGCGACGGTCGAACCAGTCGATGGTAGCCTGATAGAAGGAGTCAGGCACGGCGGTATAGCCGAAGCATCCGTGGTTCATACGTTGACGCAGTGCAGCCATGATGCACGGTGCAGTCTCGAAGTCCATGTCTGCCACCCAGAGTGGGATGGTGTCTTCGTTAGGCATCGTGTCGTACTTATAGCAGTTTGTGCCTTGGCGGCGCACGGGGTAATTGAAGTTTACAGACTTTGTCTTCACGCCTGTAGGATGTTCTTCTATCTTGGGTGGGCGTATTTTATCCAGCAACCGGCATTTTCCTTCCGAGAGAAGTCCGGCATTTCTGCATTTCTTGTTGTATTTCCACCAGTTGAGCAGTCCGCGATCTTCCACACGCCTCTTGGATGGCATGTGACCGTTCTTTAGAAGGTATTCGCAAAGGGCTTCATACTTCATAAGCCAATTTTCTTCGGTTTTTGTTCGCATGATAGTGTATATTAAAAGATTTCATTCATCACGATGTCGTGTGGGTCTGTCGGGATGTCTTTCAGAATTTGGAAGTGAAAGCAGAGCCCCACCTTATATATATATGGTATGCGCGACAGAAGTCTGTCGTAGTACCCTTTTCCGCGCCCTAGCCGATGTCCTTTGGCATCGAATGCCATGCCGGGTACAATGGCTACTGCTGTGTCTTCGATGTAGTTCGGACTGATTTCTTCACTGGTAGGCTCCATGATGCCGAAGGCTCCTTTGGCGAGGTCTGCCTTGGAGCGATATAAGTGCAGCGTGAGTTCTGAATCGGATATTACCTTGGGTAGAAGCACACGTTTGCCTTTCAGGACGAGGGTGTCTATGAGTGGTCGGACGTCCACTTCGTCTGGCAATGGATAGTAGAGCAGTATAGTTTTTGCGGCAGCGATGCGCGGATGTGACTGTAGCTTAGTGCACGCAAAAAGCGACAACGCTTCCAACTCGCGTTGGGAGTGCTGTCGCTTTTCGTTTCTTATGTATTGCCGTAGTTCATTCTTGTTCATAGAAGTGCCTATGGGCTATTTCTTCTTTGGTGTGGCGTTTGGAATTTTACCTCCATTCTGGAACACATCGAGTGCAGCCTTTATGGCTTTGTCATCCAGATTGAGGTATTCAGTCCAAGCCTGCTCGTCAAGTATGTTGTATATGATGCGTGAGTTGATGTAACGCTCCAGAAGGTGGTGTGAGCGGCGTATCATGAGGTTGCGCCGCTGCAGTCCGTTCTTGTCGGCGTAGGTGGCAAACTTGTCCACGGTGTTGTCCTTTACGAGGTGGTCTGCCAGAGCCTGCATCTCCTTGAAGCTGTTTAGCTTCAGACGGTTGTCGTCCGTGTACGTGAACGCGAACTGGAGGATGAGTCCCGTCATGCTTGCCTCGCGGTAGTATGAGGTCATGTTTGTGGTGTCCTCTGCTATGAAGAAGTCCGGTGTGATGCCGCCGCCGCCGTAGACGATGCGTCCGCCCGTGGTGCGGTATTCCGGTCCTTCGTGCTTTATGCTGTCAGCGGAGAAGAACTCTCCGTGCTCGTAGCGTGTGATGATATCCTTCTGGTAGTCTTCGTCGCCGCCGTTGGTGTATGGCTTCTGTATGCAGCGTCCCGAGGGAGAGTAGTAGCGTGCTATGGTAAGTCGTAGCATGGAACCGTCGCGGAAGCCGATCTGCTGTTGCACCAGACCCTTGCCGAAGGAGCGGCGGCCGATGATGGTGGCGCGGTCGTTGTCCTGCATTGCACCGGCGAAGATCTCGCTGGCGGATGCTGAGTTCTCGTTGATGAGAACGACGAGCGGCATCTTCTGGTACGATCCGCGTCCGTCGCTGCGGAACTCCTGACGCTTGGACTTCCTGCCCTCCGTATATACGATGAGGCGGTCTTTGCCGAGGAATTCGTTGGCCATCTGTACGGCAGCTTCGAGGTAGCCGCCAGTGTTGTCGCGAAGGTCGACGATGAGGTTGTCGAAGCCTTCCTGTGAGAGTTGCGCAAGCCCAACGAGCATCTCCTGATAGGTATTCTCGCCAAAGTTCTTGATGCGCATATAGCCGGTGTTGTCGTCCACCATATATGTGGCGATGACGCTCTTCGTCTTCACTTCACCGCGTGTGATGGTGATGTCTTTAGGTTTCTTGCTGCCGTAGCGCAGTACACCGATGGTCACCTTCGACTTGTTTGGACCTTTTAGACGGTGCATGGCTTCCTCGTTTGTTACGACTTTTCCTACAAAAGGCTTGCCGTCGATGCGCACAATCTTGTCGCCTGCAAGTACGCCGGCACGCTGTGCCGGACCGCCTGCTATGACGTTCTGCACCTGTATGGTGTCGTGGTTGATGGCAAACTCGATGCCTACGCCGTAGAAGGAGCCTTTCAGGTCGTCGCTCGCCGTTTGTGCGTCCTTGGCGGTGATGTAGACGGAGTGTGGGTCCAGCTCTGCAAGAATCTGCGGTATGGCAGTCTCCACCAGGTCGTTGATGTCTACGGTGTCGACGTATTGGTCGTCAATGATGTGCAGCAGGCTGTTCAGCTTGTTGGTGCCCAGATTGATGACGTTGAGTCTGTTGCCGGAGAAATGGTTGGCGTAGAAGGTGCCGATGAGAATACCGACGACTACGCACAGTGCCATAATGAGCGGCATGTATCTGTTGTTGTTCTTTTTCATTGCAGTGTAAAAGAGTGTTATTCTTCAGAAGGCAGTGGCATATATACCGTCTCGATGCCTGCGCGGTGCAGCAGGTCAAGTCCGTCTGTAAGGCGGTACTGTTCTCCGTAGATGACTCGTTTGATGCCGGCTTGTATGATTAGTTTGGCGCACTCAATGCATGGCGAAGCCGTGACGTAAAGTGTTGCTCCGTCACTGTTGTTGCTGCTGCATGCCACCTTCGTTATGGCGTTGGCTTCGGCGTGCATGACGTAGGCCTTCGAAACGTTGTTCTCGTCCTCGCAGACGTTCTCGAAGCCATGCGGCGTGCCGTTGTAGCCATCACTGATGATGCACAGATTCTTTACAATCAGTGCACCCACCTGACGGCGTTTGCAGTAGCTGTTTTCTGCCCAAATACGGGCCATACGGAGGTAGCGCAGGTCTACCATGCGCTGTTTCTCCGCCTTATTGTTCTGCTGTTCTTTTGATTCCATTGCGTTCAAGTAATGCGTCGATGGTCGGTTCGCCGCCGCGGAAGCGTTTGTAGAGCGTCATAGGATGTTCTGTGCCGCCCTTGGAGAGTATGCAGTCGCGGAAGCGTTGTGCCGTTTCGCGGTTGAAGATACCCTCGCGTTTGAATACGGCAAAGGCATCGGCGTCGAGTACCTCAGCCCATTTGTAGCTGTAGTATCCTGCGCTGTATCCGCCCGCCATGATGTGCGAGAACTGTACGGTCATGCACGTGTCGGGCAGTTGTTTGCCGATGATGGCATCCTTCCATGCCTCCTTTTCGAAGGGGATGATGTCAGCGGTGAACTCTTCTTTCTGAGTGTAGTATGCCATGTCGAGCAGACCGAAGCTGACTTGTCGGAGGCATCCTCCGGCAACGCCGAAGTTGCGGCTGTCGATGACGCGCTGTATCAGTTCGTCCGGCATTGGCTCGCCTGTCTGGTAGTGGAAGGCGAAGGTGTTGAGGAACTCCTTCTCGATGGCGTAGTTCTCCATGAACTGCGATGGCAGCTCTACGAAGTCCCACCATACGTTAGTGCCCGAGAGCGACTCGAAGCGTGTGTTGGCGAACATGCCGTGCAGCGAGTGGCCGAACTCGTGGAGGAACGTCTCCACTTCTCCCAGTGTGAGCAGTGCCGGCTTTTCTGCTGTCGGTTTGGAGAGGTTCATCACTACGCTGACGTGCGGACGGATGTTCTCGCCTTTCAGATTGATGTACTGTCCCTGATAGTCTGTCATCCATGCTCCGCCCTGCTTGCCTTTGCGAGGGTGGAAGTCGGCATAGAATACGGCGAGGTATGAGCCGTCCTTGTCGAATACTTCGTATGCCTTTACGTCCGGGTGGTACACCTGTATGTCCTTGTTTTCCTTGAAGGTGATGCCGTAGAGGCGGTTGGCGAGTCCGAAGACACCCTTTATGACATTGGACAGTTCGAGGTACGGGCGCAGCATCTCAGAGTCGAAGTTGTATTTCTCCAACTGCAACTCGTGGGAGTAGTAAGCACCGTCCCACGGCATCAGTTTGAAATCTTCGCCCTCCATGCGCTTTGCCAGTGCGATGACCTCTTCGCGCTCCTTGATGGCCGTAGGCTTGTAGGCGTCGATGAGGTCGTTGAGGAGTTTGTATACGTTCTCCTTGTTGGATGCCATGCGCTTCTGCAGAACGAAATCGGCGTATGTCTCAGCGCCGAGCAGCTGTGCCATCTCGCGACGCAGATTGATGAGGCGTTTGCATATCTCCAGGTTGTTGGCGTCATTGTCGTGTATGCACTTTGTGTTGTACGCCATGTAGAGCTTCTCGCGTAGTTCGCGTTTCTTGGAGAACTGCATGAACGGTCCGTACGATGGTCCGTCGAGCGTGATGACCCATCCGTCCATGTCGCGTTCCTTGGCAGCCTCTTTGGCAGCTTCACGCTGTGAGTCTGGCAGTCCGTCGAGGTCGTTCTCGTCTGTGATGTGCAGCGTGAATGCCTTGTTTTCTTTCAGTAGGTTTTGCGAGAACTTCAGCGAGAGCATGCTTGCCTCCTCGCTCATCTTGCGCAGCTTGGTCTTGTCTTCTTCGGAGAGCAGTGCACCGGAGCGTACGAACCCCTTGTATGTCTTGTCCAGCAGAGTCTGTTCTTCCGGTGTCAGCTCACGGTGGTTCTCGTATACCGCCTTGATGCGTTCGAAGAGCTTGGGGTTGAGCGACACGTCGTTGTCGTGCTTGGTGAGCAGCGGCTGCATCTTCTCGCTCAGCTCGTCCATCTCGTCGTTTGTCTCTGCGGAGAGAAGGTTGTAGAAGACGCTCGATACCTTTCCGAGCAGGTCGTAGTAGTCCTCGTCGAGGTCAGGTGTGAGTATGGTGTTGTCGAACGATGGTGGCTCGGGGTTGTTGATAATCCAGTCAATCTGTTCGTCTTCTCGCTTTATGCCTTCAAGGAAAGCGGGTTCGAAGTCCTCCAGTTTTATTTCGTTGAATGGAGCTGTTTCGTGTGGTGTGTTGTATTTCTGAAAGAAGGGATTCATGTTGCGTTAGATGTTTAGTGTGTTGGTAGCCTTAGAGCAGCTGCAGTGCAGGAATTGTGATGATGCCGCGCTGTACGATGATTTTCTCTTCTTCTTCCAGTTCGTGTAGGGCGTCTGACACCATCTGTCGGCTGTCGTTCACTTCGTCTGCCAGGTCTACCATCTTGGTGTAGAGGGTTTTCTTGCCGGCCTGTATCTTGCAGTGCTGCTTGATGAAGTCTACGATGCTGCCTTTTGTTCCGGCAGACTTCGGCATCCATGGCGTTTTTTCGCCCAACTGCGCATTGCGGCATACGAGGTTGAGGAAGTTTAGTCGCACGATGAGGTATTTGTCGAATAGCGACATGAGTGCATCCTTGTTTATGCAGAGCAGTTCGCATGCTGTTACTGTGCGGTATGTCGAGCGTGTCTGCTTCTGTATGCCGAAGAGCTTGTCCGGTTCGATGACGTATGGACCTGAGAGGAACTCTACCATCTGGTACTTCTTGTTGTCTGAAGTGGTGCAAGCTTCAAACCATCCGTTTATTACGATATACAGCGAGTCCACGTCGTCGCCTTCGTTAATGATGCTTGTGCCCTTTTTCTGGTATCTTTGCCCGAGTGCGGTGTACTTCGCAATGTCACGGAGTTCGAGTTCTGTGAGTCCCATGAAAATTGGGAGAGTAGCGAGTTTCTTAATGTTGATTGCCATAGTGTATATCGTCGTTTTTATTGTTTATATTTTTGTGAAGCGTATTCGCACATCTTGCCGTCGTACACGTAGATGAGGTAGACGCTTAGTTGTTTGCCTTCTGGCGAGGTTTTGAGAAATTGCATCGTCTTGTCGAATCCCATCGTCATGAATGCCGTGGCGTAGGCGTCTGCTGTGGCGCAGGTGGATGCCATGACTGTTGCTGAGAGGATGTTTTGGCGTGCGGGATATCCTGTGTGTGGATCGATGGTGTGTGAGTATTTCTTGCCTTTGTAGATGTAGTAGTTACGATAGTTGCCGGAGGTCGCCATTGCAATGTCTGTCACCTTTATGACATCGCTCAGTTCGCTGTTGACGGCCAGCGAGTCGTCCTCAGGCTTCGTTATGCCGATAGACCATTGCTTCCCTTTGGGGTTCTGTCCCTGGGCCACTATCTCTCCGCCTATCTCCACGAGGAAATTCCTGATACCTTTGCTGCGCAGGAAGTCAGCCACTTTGTCCACGGCGTATCCTTTGGCGATGGCGCTGCAGTCGAGCATGGTGCGCGGGTCATTCTTTACTATCTTTCCGTTTGTGAGGCTTACCTTTTCCATGCCGACAAACGTCCGGAGACTGTCTATAGTCTTGTCTGAGGGGAACTCTCCCCCTTTGAACCCGAAGCCCCATGCGTTGACCAGTGGGGCGACAGTGATGTCGAATGCTCCGCCCGTAGTTTGAGAAATGCGTGTTGCCAGAGTGAATACCTCAGTGAAGAAGTTGTCGAGAGTGACATCCTGGTTGTTGTTGACGGCAGTGATGATAGACTCTTTGTTGAAGGGCGACAGCGAACGGTCCACGTGGTCCATCACGGCTTTGATGCTGTCCTTGTAGTTTGTCTCGCTCTCATACGTGATGTTGTATGATGTGCCGAAGACCAGTCCGGAGTCCTTTTGGTAGGTTGCGGATGCAGGTCTGTTGAATGCAAATACCATAACCGCTGTTATCACGATGACAGGCAGTAGTATGGAGATTGTCTTCTTCTTCATCATTGTTATCCTTTCTTCTTTTTGTTGTTGCCAAGTTCGAAGATGACGTTAAATGTGCCACCGATTTTGTTGCCACGTTTTCCGAAGCCTGGCACGTACCATATCTGTCCTGACTGTCCCTCGTTCGTAGAGAGCGGTGCGCGGTATCTTACGGTCCATCCCAGCCGTAGCGGCCCGTATATCTTGGCATCTACTCCGAAGAGGAATTCTCCCCAGTGGTAGTTGCATCCGCTTTCCTCTATCTTGTAGCTGGCGGTGTTTCCCCATACAGGGTCCGTCACCTCGGCGTCCGCTTTGAAGGTAAAAGCTGTGAAGCCGTATCTGAGACCGATGAAGATGCGGTAGTCGTCGTGCTTCTTCTTGGCAACGTTCATGTCGCATCCGATACGGAAGAATGGGGCGTTCGTTGAGGCGTGTATGACGCTGCTGCCCTCGGGGTTGTGCTCGGACGAGCCGTAGCCAAGTTCGACGGTAGGGAAGTATCTGTCCTTGAGGTTCACGCGTACGGCAGCCTCGTACTGTCCGTAGTCGCTGACTGCCCGCATGATGGTTCCCATCAAGTCGTACGACACTTGCACTCCTCTGAATAGTGGTATGGTGTCGGGTTCTGCCACCATTTTCTTCTTCTGCGCTGAGGCTGGAGCTGCAGCACACAGCAAGAGGATGGCAAGGCAGAATAGTTTAATTGTCCTTGCGCAATCGCAGATATAGGTTCTTTGTTGACGCATCGTTCGTAACTTGTGCTTTGTTGATGTGTATGGAGTCGATGAAATGGTGTGAAGACTTTATCGCCGTGATGGTGTGGTTGAAGCGCGGCGTGCAGTCCACGGACTCGAAGGTTGGCTCGTTGGTCTTTGTGATGTACACTGTGTCATAGTACGTTGTGATGACACCGCGCGTCAGGGTCATGTACAGCACGTCCGTCTCGCTAGCTTCGCCCATTTGCAGTGTGAAGTTGTTGGTGCTGGTGAGCTTGTTCAGGATGGTGTCCAGCGTGGCAGTCTCGTCCGTTGCACTGGCGTATTTCTTTGTGCTGATGGTCAGCGTGTCCCCGGAAGCCAGTGTGCTGTCGTTGCCGTTGGCGTCCTGTATGCCGTAGGCGCAGTTGACCTGACTGTTTATCGAGCAGTCGAGCGAGGAGCAGGCGTTGACGGCGGCTGCGAAGGCCAAGAAGCTAAATATATGTTTTAAACTCATGTTACACAGTCTTTTCTATCTGATATTCGTTGCGTCCCTGTGACGAACGGCTTACCAAGTCGGCCACGAAGCCGGCGAGGAACAGCTGCGTTCCTATCATCATCATCGTCAGTGCGATGTAGAAGTAGGGCGAGTCGGTGACGAGACGCTGCTGTACGCCTTCGCTCAGGGCTATCAGTTTGTCGATGCCGATGTATGCGGCAGAGAGGAATCCGATGAAGAACATCAGCGAGCCGAGGAATCCGAAGACGTGCATCGGCTTGCGTCCGAACGAGCTGAGGAACCATAGCGTGATGAGGTCTAGGTAGCCGTTGACGAAGCGGTTCCAGCCCATGAACTTCGAAGTGCCGAACTTGCGTGCCTGGTGGTGTACTGGTTTCTCGCCAATCTTGTTGAACCCGGCGTTCTTGGCCAAATATGGCATGTAGCGGTGCATCTCACCGTACACCTCGATGTTCTTTACCACATCAATACGGTATGCCTTCAGTCCGCAGTTGAAGTCGTGCAGGTTGTGTATGCCGCTGACCTTTCGTGCCGTAGCGTTGAAGAGTTTTGTCGGTATCGTCTTGGAGAGTGGGTCGCCCTGTGAGCGGTTCTGTTTGTATCCGCTGACGAGGTCATATCCGTCTTCCGTTATCATGCGGTACAGCCCAGGTATCTCGTCGGGGGAGTCCTGTAGGTCGGCGTCCATAGTGATGACGACATCGCCCTGTACTTTCTCGAAACCGCAATACAGGGCGGGCGACTTGCCGTAGTTGCGGCGGAACTTGATGCCGTGTACGTTGGCATCCTCCTTGGAAAGGCGTTCGATGACGTCCCACGAGTGGTCTGTGGAGCCGTCGTTGACGAAAACTATTTCGTACGTGAAGTTGTTCTCCGTCATTACGCGTTTTATCCATGCGTACAGTTCGGGAATTGATTCTTCTTCGTTGTATAACGGTACTACTACTGAAATGTTCATTTATGTATGGTGTTGGTGGGTCTGTTCGTTAGTACTTGTCTGTATGGGACTTGTCGTCAGTCCCGTTTTTGCTCTTCGTCTATACCTATGCCTTTGCCACTGACTTGCGGCAGATGAATCCGAGTATTATTGAGAGTATGAAGCCGGAGATGAGTGCGTTGCTCAGTATGCTGATGGCTATGTCGATAGGTCTGATCTGTGCGAGCGTGTCCATCTCCTGCTGCAGGATGGTTTGACTGATACCAGCCTCCTTTAGTGCGGTCTGTACCTCCGGTGCCGTCATCTGCTCCTGTATGGCCATGAGGAACTGCCCGTTGTCCATGAAGGCGAAGTATGAATATGATGCCACCGTCATAATCAGTGCGGCGTATGCGAAGCTGAATGCCAGATACGCCATGCCGCGTCGGAACGAGATGATGCCGCCAAGCACGTTGTCGCGGAAGTGGCGCAGGCGGTAGTACGCCAGAAAGGGCGTGGCAATGATTCCAATTGGTGTGAGCAATCCAAGACTGGGGTCTTGCATACTCTCCACGAGGCATGCCAGGACGGCGATGCCCAATATTCCGAAGATGATGCCCTCTATGCGTGCGAAGGCTTTTAACTGTATGTATTCTACTGGTGATATCATGCCGCAAAATTACTCATTTTATTAGAGATAATGCACGCTTTTGAAATTATAAGTCTTAACAATGTTTAAAAACGAACATCTTTAAGGTCTTTTTGCATTGTAAACGGGAATTTTTATGTACCTTTGCACCGCTTTTGCGATGAACAAAGGCTTTCACATGGGCAAGTCTTGCACGACCAGCTCCCTCGGAATCCTCCAGGACGGGAACGTAGCAAAGGTACTTGGTTGTAGCGGCGCGATACAGACCGCTTGCCCACCCGCCTCTTTAGCTCAGTTGGCCAGAGCACGTGATTTGTAATCTCGGGGTCGTTGGT
>CAVCKM010000130.1:0-36120 GCA_963602765.1 Alistipes putredinis
GAGGTTACCAGTCCAGCCTTTAGTGCAAGCGAGGCATCCTGACGCGCTTTATCGACAAGAGAATCCAAAGTAACCATCATCTTGTCAATCTCATAAAGTTGCACAAGTTGCCAAAAATATTTCTCCACCTCCTGTGTAAGTTTGTTCTCCGTGAGAGCCACCATCTCTGCAGTAGCCTCAACACCGAGCTTTGCCAGTTTGTTGGCACTGGTCAGTCTGCCACCAGTATAAATCGGTAGCACAGCCTTTATTTCCGAAAAGACTCCATACTTCAATATCTGTACATCGGTAGGAGTTGCTTCAACACCCTCGGATGCACTAAAGCTTGCTATGAGATAATTGAGTACATCAGAGCCCTCTGCAAAGCCCCGGTTACGCATATAGCCCGTAGACGAAGCTGTTATTTCCGGGAAATACTTTGTGTAGAGTTGTTTCTTGAGTTCCTTCATCGATTCCAAGTCAATCCTTCTCTTCTGAAGGCTGGCATTGTTTTGGCAAGCCAACTCGATAGCTTCATGCAGCGTAAGTACATTTTGGGCTTTTGCTACAGTTACTGTCAGGGATATCAGAGACAGTAACAGATATAATCTTATATATTTCATTTCTTCGTCGTCTTTTCCATTAGTTTCCAGTAAGCGCAAGGCATGACGATAACCACGAGCAATGTGGCTGTCACAGTGCCGAAGCATATTATCCATCCCATTGTAGGCCACAGAGTGCTCTTTGATAGAATTAGCGGCACAACGCCGAAGGCTGTGGTAGCAGAGGTGAGTACGATGGGTATCATTCGGCGCTTTCCCGCTTCCATTGCTGCGTCATATACTGTCATGCCCTTCTTTCGCAGTTCTTCTGCATAGTCGAACATGATGACGGCATTTCTCATCACAATACCGAGCAGTGAGAACACACCAAGCATTGACATCGTATTAAAATCTACACCCGACAGGTACATGCCTATAGCTGCTCCAGGTATGGCGAGCAGAATGCCAGTCATGGCAAGTGCGGCAAGGCGGAAACGCTTGAAGTTGATTACCATCACAAGCAATATCACACACAGGCTGACCACCAATCCATTGACCAATGACCCGGAGATTTCCTTATTGACGAGGGAAGAGCCCCAAGGTCTGGTCTTTACGTCGGAAGGAAGTTTAGGCAACAACGTTTTGTCTACATACTCATTTACCTGCTTTGTTATTGTGGCCAGACTATAACCTGGCTTTACGTCCGCCTGTATGTTGACACACGACTTGCCTTGTACTCGCTTTCTGCTTCCGTCGCGCCAATCGGGCACGACACGTGCCACTTGTCTCAGAGGTGTACTCTTGCCGAGAGCAGTACTTATGTATTCGTCCCCTATACCGCTGGCATCTTTTTGCGCATTGCGGTCGGCAGTGTAGAGTATGACAGGCATTTCATAGTCTTTGTCCCAGATACTTCCTGCCTTATAGCCGCCATATTTCATGGCGAGATTGGTTTCCACTGACAGTCGGGTGATGCCAAGTTGGGCGGCGCTGATGGGATCAAGGTCTATTCGTGCCACCGGGGTCTTCTCACCATAAGAGTCGTGAATCCACAGCAAACCGTCAATAGACCTGAGATATTGCTTTATGGAATCGGCAGCCTGATGCAAATGCTCGTCACTGTCAGCCTCAAGAAGCAAGCTCAGATTGGATGCCGTGCTGTAAGATAGCTGGTACATCCTGACATAGGTGCCCGGCCATCTATTCTCAAAATATCCTGTGTAGTCATGTATCAAATCGACGGTTTCCTCCTTGCCCGTACTACGCACGATAATTTGCGAGAACGACTTTCCACCAACTGCAATCGGAGCCGAAACCATGAAACGTGGCATCAATTGCCCCACAAACTCCGTGACATCCTTCACCCGTCGGTCCTTCTTCAGTTCTATGGCCACGCTGTCGGTGATGTTTGCCGTGTGCTTTATGCTGGAGCCGCCAGGGTTGTATATCTCGACAATGAACTGGTCCCTGTCCGCTTTCGGTATCATCTGAATAGGGATTTTTAGAAAAAGTGCCGCTCCTGCCACAACTACCAAAACGCAAACACCCATTGTCAACCACGGATGTGCGAAGCATCGCAACATGAGTTTATCGTATGCCTTCTGAATAGGAGCCAGAAGTCTGGACTCCTTTATATCCATCTTTCCCGACGAGGTCTTGCCCAGAAACTTATGGTTTAGCATTGGTGCCAGTGTCATGGCAATCAAGAGCGAGACCATCAACGATATGCTAAGCGTATAGATGAATACCTCAACAAACGCACAGTAGAACTTTGGCATGAACAAAGTGGCAGGCAAAAGCACGAGGCAGATGCTCACTGTGGCGACACAGATGGAAGGGAAGAACTTATGGGCGCTCATCACAGAAGCATACCAACGGGAATGTCCCTGCCGCTGCATCTTCTGATGTGCGTCAATCACGATTATAGTGTCGTCAACCACCATACCGAGCGCAACGGTAAGCGATGCCAGGGTCAGCGTACTCAACGGCATATCACAAAGATGCATCACCCCGATACTAATCGCCACCGTGACGGGGATGGAAATTCCAGCTACAAGTGCCGATTTGATGGGGAACAGCAGCATCATGACAATGAGCACAATAATGATCGCCTCAATGAAGTCTCCAAAGAAGCCCAGTATGGCATCCTTCACCACATTCGGCTGGTTGGCTATATGCGTTACATTTATTCCCGGAGGCAGCGTTTTCTTGAAATCCTCCACCTTCTTGTCCACATCCTTGCCAAAGGAGATGATATCTCCACCATTTTTCATCTCCATGCACACCAATACGGAGCGGTTTCCATTATTGGAGATATAGCTCTTTATTTCGGGATATTCGCGCACTACGCGTGCTACGTCTTTCAGTCTTACTATTCTTCCATTCTGGTCGTTGAGGATAATCTGGTCCGCCAGCTCGCGTTCGGTCAGATAGTTTGACGTAACGTATATTGGCATGTCAGCCTTGTCGGTGTCTATGTGTGCACCACCGGTGGTCAGTCCCTGCATAGTCAGCAGAGCACTTATCATACTGTTGCTCACACCATACCGGACCATCCTCTCCTTATCGAGATAGATGCTTATCTGTTCATGAAGTGTGCCCTGCTTTCTGAGGTTTGTTATATCTTTGACATCCTGTAGTTCACTCTTCAGTTTCGAGGCATAGTCATCGAGTTCACGGTAACTCTTGTCCTTACTGTCGAGGGCTATCAATTCAGCCGAAGCATCACCGAATCTGTCGAGCACGGCCACGCCAAGCATTCCTTTAGGAAGTACAGTTTTCTCGAGCAACGGAAGTCCGTCGCGTATTCTGCCCCATACTGCATTGGGGTTCTTAGCTCCTTCGTCATCGAGCCATATCGTTATGACACACATACCGTCGCTCGATGTCGACTCGAGTTTTTCGGGTGCGACTTCGGGAAAAGTCATCAGATACTCCTCTATGCGCGCGGTCACCTGCTTCTCCACCTCTTCGGCTGACGCTCCGGGGTAAACTGCCACCAGCATGCCTAAAGACATCTTGAATTCTGGGAACTCCTGCTTGGGCATCATCCACAAGGATGCCAGTCCGCCACTTACCAGGAGCAAAAGAAAGAACACAACCAGTTTGTAGTTGCGCATTGTGTATTTGGTGAAATTCGGCATGCCCATCTTAGTTAACCTCCTTTACCGTTTGACCGTCACATATCTTGCTCTGTCCCTCAATGACGACGTGGTCGCCATCGTTGATGCCACCATATACTATGACACCATCCTTGGAATACATACCCACGGACACCGACTGGCGGTACGCCTTTCCTTTTCGCACAACCCACACGTAGTAGTCGTCGCCGGGATTAAGCTTCACGGCAGTGACCGGCAGTATGAAGCCCTTACGCCCTTGCTCCGATTTAGGCCACAGCTGTACGTTGCACACCATGCCCTGCATCAGTTTGTGGTGCGGGTTCTTCACTTTGAGACGTGCCTCATAGCTGTGTGTGAGAGGGTCGCTCGACACCCCGATGGCATCAATGCGCGCATTGTAATAGGAGGAGTCGCCAAGTGCCAGCACATAAATCTTGGCCTTGTCACCTTTCTTGATATTGGGTATCTCGCGCTCGGGAACCGGAATCTTCACCTCCACTTCATCGATATTGAGGATAGTGAAAGCAGAGAGAGCCATACCGTAGTTTTCGCCCACTTCAATGCCTCTCTTACCTATTACACCCGACACGGGAGCGTAAAGTTTTGTGTCGGCAAGTCGTTTCTTGGCAGAAGCATACATGCTCCGTGCCTGTTCGAGCTTTGTCTGCACCTCCACATATTTCAGATCTGAGACACTCTGTTCGCTGTGCATCATCTCTACGCGCCGCATGGCGTCCTCCGCCTGATTGAGCGTAGCACGAGCCATGTCATAGCTGTTCTGCATATCCTGCGGATCCAGTTCTGCGAGCAACTGGCCTTTTACCACAGGGTCACCCTCATTCACGTATACATTCGTCACTGTGCCAGGCAATTTGAATCCCACTCCTGTGGATGTCTTTGCGTTAACTTCTCCCACGTAATACCACTTGTTCTCGAGAGCACACTGTGTGACTACCATAGTCTTGCAAGGCTGTATGAAGTCCTTGACTTTTTTCTTCTCGGTGCATGACACTATGCTCAATACTGTCAGCAGAAGTGTCAATCCTTTGATTGTTTTGGTGATGTTCATATCTCGTCTTATTACCTTTTAAAATGTATGATTTGCAAAATTACGACAATTATGCGAGACGTACAAATATAGAATATATTTTCATGATTTTTCATGCAAATTGAAGACTGCCATCTTTAGTGAGATGCAAAAGGAATTTTGGGTTACTATGGTGCAAAATCACGAAATGTTTTTATGAAAAATGCAGATAAAGCACAAAAAGCTTATCCCCTGTCAAGATTGTGGCAAAGGGTTTGCGGAAGTTGTAGTAATTTTGCACCCAGATAAAGTAAAGAAGATATTTGTAAATATTTTTGGTTAGTGTTAATGGTTTTAGTTAGAGAAGATGAAAAAAGCCCGGATGTAGCATGTGGTATGCTGAACATCCGGGCATTTTGTTGATAGGTACATTAGGAAAGTATATTTATCTGTCTTCGCGGACTACGCGGAAACCAACGTTGGCGTAGCCTTTCGAACCGTCGCGTGCATCGTCTGAGTATTCGCTTCGACAGGCATCGCGACTTGAGTCCCAGCTGCCGCCTTTCACGATGTACTGGCCGGAAGCGTTGAGGGTGGAGGTCCACTCCCAGCAGTTGCCCCAGAAGTCTATGCCGCCGCAGGCTCCGGTGGTCTGTGCGTATGCATCCACTGCGGTGATGCCTTTCTCCACGTGGTCGCTGTTCATCGTAACGTCCTTTGGCATATGGCCGGCTGCCAGTATCCATTCCACTTCGGTGGGCAGACGATAGGTGTGCTTCGCATCTGTTGAACTGAGCCATTCGCAGTATGCTACGGCTTGCGTGTAGGAGACGCTGACGGCAGGGTAATTGTCTTGACCTTCGGTGTAAGTGTGGCTGCTCTCAAAGGCTGCGAACTCTGAATTGCGTACAGGGGCATAGCCGATGTAGGCATTTTTGCCGTCCGAACCGCGCAGGACGAGCCATTCGTCGTTGGCGTTGTCGTCGACGCGAGGGTCAACGAGTCGCCAGAACTGTTGTTCGAGGCGTATGTCGCGGTTTTCCACCATCTCGTCAACGATGGCTTGCATCTCTGCAACGAGGTCAGGAGTCTTGGCTTCTCGCTCCAACTCGCGCAGTTTTGCTTTCTTTCGTGCCACTACTTTGTCGTAGCGTATACCCATTTGTGCGAGAAGGGCGTTCTTGTTCTCTTCTGTCTCGTTCTGCTGGTAGATGACGAGCAGGTTCTTTGTAGTGGCATCAAGTTCTGGACGCTCGTCCTCCACGAAGGGGGCGTTGATGTCGGCAAATTCCAGTTCGCTCTCGACGAGGTCTGTTGGGGTGATGAACGAGCCTGCCTCTACCTTCTGGTGTACCCCGAAGTAGCTCGCCACTTCGTTGCCTTTATATATGGACAGACGGTAGCCGCCACTGAGGTCGCAGGGGAATGTGACGATGTAGTATTCCTTGCCGGCTTCGAGTGTTCCGCCATCGGGGGCATTGTATGTGATGATGGTCTGTTTCTCTCCGCCCAGTGTGCCGGCAATCTGGTAGTTGTCCACACTCTCCAGTTCGAGCTTTGTGATGCCGGTCATGCTGAACTGTACTTTTATGCCGCCAAGACCTTTCTTCTGTATGTCCTCAAGGGAGACTGTGGTCGTGGCAGACTGGACGTTGGGTACTGTCACGGTCTCGTCTGCAGTTTGTTCGTCTGTTTTAGGAGCGGTTGTCTCCTGTTGGTCTTTTGTGACGTCTTCTGTGGGGTCGGATGAACAGGCGGCGAATGTCATTGCCGCCATTGCCATTACTAGGGTTTTCAGTTTAATGCTCTTCATTGTCTATTTCTCCTTTCGTTTTTCTTTAGAAATGTTTTGTAATTCTTCTTCATAATGGTATGCTTTAAAAACATATTTATGACCCGCCAATCACCGAAAGGTAAAATGTAAATGGTACAATAAGCCCGTCACCTGCTAAGAATATGTAGTAAGAAGTTCGTCTATTTCTTTATCGGGAACTTATACGACAGCAGCATCAGGAGGAGGGCTATGACGGCAGGGAAGAGGGAGAAGAGCGACCACACCATGGTGAGGACGGAGTCGGTGACGGACTGTGGGTCTATCATCGGGTTGCCCATCTCGTCGGTTATCATGTTGGCACCGGACCAGCCGAGCAGCAGTGCGATGAGCGAACCGGAGACGGCGGTGCCGAACTTCTGCGACATCGTGCCGGAGGAGAAGATGAGTCCCGTGATGGAAGTGCCGAAATGCTCAGTGTGGTAGTCGGCTACATCAGCATACATAGACCACAGTAGCGGCGAGTAGATACCGATGCCCATGGAGGTGAGAATCACCAAGGCTATGAGCACCCAGATGTAAGCCGGGTCCATAGGGACGAAGAAGAACGCCACTGATGTTACCATGCAGAACACTGCTGCCCAGAAGAACGCCATGCGCTTGGAGCCGACGGTCTTGGCAAACCACGGTGCCACACCGCCGAATATCATGCAGGTCACCTCGCCGAACGCCATGAAGACGGTATAGTTGATGATGAGGTTGTCGATAGTGACGGAGCCGTGCAGACAGTAGTCGAACAGGTAACCGGCAACGGCGTAGCGGAAGCCGTTGAAGAAGTTTGTGCCTACGGCAATGGCGGTCATGTAGAGCCATGCCTTGTTGCGCACGAGGTCCACAAACTGGTGCATGGAGAACTTCTCGGCACGTACGGGTTTGAGGCGTTCCTTGGTGAGCAGTCCGCAGATTAAGGTCATCACGGCAGCCACAACGCCGAGTCCCGCACCGATGACGGCATACTGGTGCGCCTCCGTGCCGCCTACCCATTTCTGCAGGTACGGGAAGGTGAGCAGCGTCACGAATCCCATGGCATAGGCACCCACCATGCGGTAGGATGAGAACTGGTTCTTCTCGTTGTCGTCGTCGGTCATCACGCCGAGCAGCGACCCGTACGGCACGTTGACCATGGTGTATACGGCCATCATGAAGAGGTAGAGGGTATAGGCATAGAGACGTTTGCCCGTAGGTCCGAAGTCGGGCGTGTAGAGGAGCAGTGCGAAGATGAGGCCGAACGGTATCGCACCGAAGATGAGCCATGGGCGGTAGGTGCCGTAGCGCGTCTTGGTACGGTCAGCGAGAGCACCCATGAGGGGGTCGGTGACAACGTCGAACATACGTGCGAAGAGCATGAGCACGGCAGTGTCGGCGAAGGTCAGACCGAATACGTTTGTGAAGAACAGCGGAAAGGCTATTGACATTACTTTCCACACGATACCGCCGGCAGCGGCATCACCGAGGGCGTAGGCTATTTTTTCTGATATGGTTGCCATTGAAGTATTAGTTATTGGTATGTTATTCTTATGATTGGGTGAAGACTGCTTTCAGCAGGTCGGCATCCCGGCTGGAGCCGCCCACCATCACCTCGAAGTCGCCCGGCTCCACGACGCGCTGCATGCGGAGGTTGAGGAAGGAGAGCTTTTCGGGTGTTATGGTGAAGCTGACGTCCTTCGACTCGCCTGCCTTCAGGCTGACGCGTTCGAAGCCTTTCAGTTCCTTGACGGGACGTGCCACGGAGGAGACGCAGTCGTTGATATACATCTGGGCTATCTCTGTGCCGTCGCGGCGACCGCTATTGGTGATGGTCACGGTGGCAGTGAGGCTCTCCCCCTCGCCTATCTTCTGTGCAGATAGGCGCAGGTTGCTATACTGGAACGTGGTATAGGAGAGTCCGAAGCCGAAGGGATACAGGGGTTCCGACGTTCCGCAGACGACGGGATGGAAGTAGGCGGAAGCCTTGTGGTTGTACCATGTGGAAATTTGTCCGGCAGAACGCGGCATCGTCATGGCGAGCTTGGCTGACGGGTTGACGAGTCCGTAGATTATCTCCGCCACCGCCTGTCCGCCGTACTGTCCAGGTTCCCATGCGTTGATGATGGCCGGCACGTTCTCGGCGGCATAGTTGACGGAGAGCGGTCTGCCGCTAATGATGACGAGTATTGTCGGCTTACCCGTCTCGTTGATGCGGCGTATTAGCTGCTCCTGCAGTCCTACGAGGTCGAGGTTGTCGCGGTCGGTGTCCTCGCCGCTGGTACGTTCGAGCCAACGGAAGCGCATCATATATTCTCCGCAACATACGATGTTGAGGTCTGCCTGGGCAGCCTTTGCCACGGCTTCGTCAACGCGTTCCTGCGACATATTGCGAGGGTCCCAGCCTTGGTCGACGAATTCAAACTCCGTGTCGGGCTGCACCTGGCGCAGTCCCTTCAGTATGGTGATGACCTTATCGTCGGGCTGCACCTCGCTCCAGTCGCCCATGAGGTTCTGGTCGTCGGCGTTGATGCCTGTGACGAGCACCTTGCGGTACTTCCCTGCCTCGAGCGGCAGCAGTCCGCCTTCGTTCTTCAGGAGTACGATGGAGTTGCGAGAGGCTTCAAGTGCCGTTGCTTTGTGTTCGGGACTGTTGATGACGCTGTCGCGCTCCTGCTCCGTGACGTAGGGGTGTTCGAAGAGTCCCAACTGGAACTTCGTATGGAGGATACGCGCCACTGACAGGTCGATGCGCTCCTCGGAGATCTTTCCTTCCTTCACCAGTTCCACCACGGCGTCCTGCCACTCGGGACCGTGCATGTGCATGTCCATGCCGGCATTGATGCTCTGCAGGAATGCCTCCTTCTCGTCGTGGGCGGTGAAGTGCTGGTCCACGCAGTGCTCTATGTCCATCCAGTCGCTGACGACGAAGCCCTGGAAGCCCCATTCGCCACGCAGCACGTCGGTCATGAGCCATTCGTTGGTGTGGCACGGTACGCCGTTCAGTTCGTTGTGCGACATCATCACCGTAGCTCCGCCCGCCTTGACACTTGCCTCGAACGGTGGGAAGAACACCTCGCGCAGCGTACGCTCGGACACGTCGCAGGGTGCGCCGTTGGTACCGTTAATGGAGTACGACCCGCCTACGAAGTGCTTCACGCAGGCGAGCACGTCCTTGTCCGTGTCGAGGTTGCCTTGGTAGCCTCGTGTGGAGGCTTCGCCCATGAGGGTGACGAGGTATGGGTCTTCACCGAATGTCTCGCCGGAGCGTCCCCAACGTGCATCGCGAGCCACTTCGACGTTGGGGTTGAACGTCCAGTGCATATTCATGGCGCGCATCTCGGCAGCCGTCTGGCGGGCTATCTTGTATGCCATGGGCACGTCGAAGGAGGATGCCAGTCCGATACTGGTGGGATAGACCGTGTTGTTCTGGCACTTGGCATTGCCGTGTATGGCGTCTATGCCGATGAGCAGCGGTATCTGCAGACGGCTCTTCAGGGCGAGCTTCTGCAGCATGTTTGCCTCCTCGAGGGTGAGGACGTGGAGGAAGGAGGAGATGAGTCCGTCGGTGGTCATCTTCTCTATGTCTTCCACGGTATAACCGGGATAGAAGGCGCTGGCGGTGTTGGTGGCGAGGTCTTCGGCAGACATCGACTCGTAGTTGAACTTGAAGTGTTCGATGCCGACGAGCTGGTTCATCTGTCCGACCTTCTCTTCGAGGGTCATACGGGAGAGAAGGTCGGACACACGATCGGCTATGGGAGCCGCTGGATTCTTGTAAAGCGGAGTTGTTGACATTTAAGTTTTAGTTATAACGTTAGAGGGTATTGTTTGCAATGGTAGCAAAGGTACGAATAATATTTGATACACGTAGCATGCCGACGGTATACTTTTACATACCGTACATACATTTTATCCGTTAACGCTATTCCGCCCTACCCGATGCGCTCCATTATCTCCAGACACATGCGCGTATTGTGGTACGGGCATTTCCAGAATCCGGCCTTGTCGTCCGTGCGGTTGACGGTGCCGTCGGCGTTGATGCTCCAGTGCCATTCGCCTCCGTCGTTGTCCACGAGGTTGTCCTTGGTATACTGCCAACAGCGCTTTGCCACGTCCATAGCCTTTTCGTCGCCGAAATACTGCCAGAGGTTGACGTGGCCTATGATGTTCTCACACTGTACCCACCATTGCAGTGACCGGTCGTAGCGGTCGCCCTCGTCCCAGTGTTCGTATATCATAGAACCGTCGGCGAGGAGTCCTTCGTCGGCAGCCACAGCGATGGACTTCACGTATGGTTCCATCCAACGGAGCACGTCCTCGTCAGCAAGCACGAGGGCTGTCTCGTGTAGCAGCCATGAGGCTTCGATATCGTGACCGTAGCTCTGGATGTTGCGCCGCCCCTGCCACTGGTCGTCGAAGAAGAGGTCGAGGTGAGAGGTCTGGGGGTTGAGCAGTTTGTCGGTGAAGATGTGCAGGAGGTTGACGAGGCGGTCCTTCAACTCGGGCGACGGTGCTACGCGGTAGAGGTTGGTGTAGGGCTCGATGATGTGCAGATGTGTGTTCATCGTGCGCGAACCGTTCTCGTCCTTTTCCGAGAGGCGCATGTCGGCGATGGGTTGCCAGTCGCGAGTGAGTGCTTCGATATATCCGTTGTCCTTGGCATCGAAGGCGTGCTGTTCTATGCTCTCATAAAGAGCCAGGGCGCAGTCCAGAGCTTCACGGTCGCCAGTGGCGCGCACCAGTTCGGACATGCCGTATATGGTAAAGCCGATGGCGTAGGACTGTTTCTTCGTGTCGAGCGGTGTACCGTCGGCGTTCAGACTCCAGTATACTCCGCCATACTCTTTGTCGACGAAGTGGCTGACGATGTAGTCCTTGGCACGCAGGGCGGCGTCAAGGTACTCCTTGGTGCCGAGCACACGGTAGGCGGCGGCGAAAGCCCACAGTATGCGGGCGTTGAGTATGGCTCCCTTCTCAGCCTCAGCCACCACGTTGCCGTCTCCGTCGATGCGGCCGTAGAAACCGCCACGTTCCCGGTCGACCATGCGGTCGAGCCAGAAACGCAGTATATTATCGGTGAGACACTTGTGCATCTCTTCTTTCATGTTCGTCATGTGCGGTATGCAGGATTACTTGTTCAAAGTCTTGCGGTTTTTCTCTATCAGACGCTTAATGGTCTCTACGCTTGCAGACGTGGTGTAGCCGTCTTCGGGGGTGTTCATGCAGTAGTCCACGAGTTTGTCTATGGTGGACACTGCCACGTGCATGCGTGTGTCGCAGCTTGCGTAGTAGATGAGCACTCTGCCGTCCTCGTCGGCTATCCAACCGTTGGCGAAGGCTACGTTCATCACGTCGCCGACGTACTCCTCTCCCTCTGGAACGAGGAAGTAGCCGCCGGGCTGTGCGATGACGCGTGTCGGGTCGTCGAGGGCTGTCATGTACATATAGAGGACGTAGCGCAGACCGGAAGCGCAACCGCGCACGCCGTGTGCCAGGTGCAGCCATCCCTGTGGGGTCTTGATGGGGTGTGGTCCTTCGCCGTTCTTCACCTCCATGATGGTGTGGTAGTGGCGCGCGTTGATAATCTTTTCCTCCTTTACTTCGGCATTTGTCATGTCGTCGATGAGTGCCCAGCCGATGCCGCCGCCAGAACCAGCATCGATGAAGCCGTCCTGCGGACGTGTGTAGAGGGCGTACTTGCCGTCGACAAACTCGGGGTGCAGCACCACGTTGCGCTGTTGGCTCTTGGTCTTCAGGTCTGGCAGACGCTCCCATGTCTTCAGGTCGTGGGTGCGTGCGATGGCTGCTGTTGCTGTGGCGGCGGAGAGGTCGCCCGGCTGCGAGTCGTCATGGCGCTCGGCACAGAAGATGCCGTATATCCACCCGTCCTCATGCTGCGTGAGTCGCATGTCGTAGATATTGGTGGCAGGCACTACGTCGTCTGGCATCGTGACAGGCTCGTCCCAGAAGCGGAAGTTGTCTATGCCGTTAGGGCTTTCCGCCACAGCGAAGAAGCTCTTGCGGTCTGCTCCCTCCACACGTACCACGAGGAGGTACTTGCCGTCTAGCTTTATGGCACCGGAGTTGAGTGCAGCGTTCATCATGATACGCTGCTGGAGGTAGGGGTTGCTCTTCTCGTCGAAGTCGTAGCGCCATTCGAGCGGGGTGTGCTCTGCGGTGACGATGGGGTATTCGTACTTGGTGTATATACCGTTGTCGAATGGTTTCGGTGTGTTTTTGCGTGTCAGCAAGGCTTCGTGACGGACACGCAAAGCCTCTACTTTCTTTTCGAAATCTGTCATAGTGTTTTTTGCTTTAATTGTTTAGTAGTTGTGTATTGTTATCCGATGGTCTGCAAGAAGACCTTATTTGTTGATATCGTTAAGGAAAAGTGTTGTCTTGTCGGCGTGGAACTTCAGGAAGTCGGGCACTGTAGCCTTGCCTGGTGCCGCGATGTAGTTTTCCACGTCCTTGTCCCATGCGTTGCGCCAGAGGAGTACGTAGCACAAGGGATATTCCTTCAGCACGGGCAGCAGTGCCTGCGTGAACCATGTGCTGTCGGGCACGTTCTGGTAGCCTGTCTCGGTAAGGGCGATGAGCTTGCGGTGCTTCTCGCCTGCCGCCTTGACGGCATTGAGTTCTGTGCGGAGGTCGTTTTGGTATTTGGCGTTGTCGGGGCTGAACTGGTAGACGTCAATGCCCAGCAGGTCCACCACGTCGTCGCCGGGATAGTACTTCTCATAGTGCTCCAGCGTCTCCTGCTGGTCTGCGAGGTTTGGCGAGAAACCCCAAACGAGGTTGGTGCATCCCTTCTTGGTCAGATACTGGTGCGTGTAGCGGTAGAGCTGTTTGTACTGTTCCGCTGTGCAGCGTCCTTCTCCCCACCAGAACCAGCTGCCGCTCATCTCGTGCCACGGGCGGAAGATGACAGGTATCTTCTTGCCGTCCTCGGTCTTGAGCGAATTGAGGAAGTTGGCCACGCGTTTCAGCCACGTATTGAACGTAGAGTGTAGCTTTCCGCCTGGTAGTATCTTGGTGAGCACATCGCCCTCGACATCCCATGAGTTCTTGCCCGTGACGGGGTTGTCGGGATGCCAGCTGAGGGTGACGATGCCGCCCCGATGATGCTGTGCTATTATCTCGCGGCGCATACGGTCGAAGGGCACGCCGTCGAGGTTCTTGTCACTGCCGAGTTCGAGGTGTCCGAGGTCGAATCCCATAATGGCAGGATAGTCTCCACAGACTTCCTTGACGTCGGAGCGTCCTTCGTCCCACTTCCACGAGCACCCATAGACGGGGTCGTCCTGATGGCCTACCATCACGCCCTGCTTCTGGAGGCTGGCCAGTCGGTCCAAAAGTTCCGCTGCCGCAGTGGCAGGCTTTGCAGCGTTTACTGCCATGCAGAACATGGCGGCAATCATTAGCAGTATTTTCTTCATGTTAGGGTCAGTTTCTTACTTAAAGCTCGGCACCAGGTCGCGGGTGATGACGTGCTTGTTGTTGTAGTAGTTCTTAAGGAACGTGGCGGTGTTGTAGACACTGTTGAAGTAGTCCACGCCGTCTGAGTCTTTGCCATACCAAGGCATGGACCAGCTCCACATTGCGCCGTCATTGAACATATTCTCTACAGAAGGCATGGCATCGCACTCTGCCAATGTGATTAGCTTCTTGCCACCAGTAATCTTGCGTAGCTCCTCATACTCCTGCGCCAGGGACGACTGGTAAGGTGTGTTGAGGTTCTTGCAGTAGTAGTCACGGGCAATGATGTCTACATACTCGTCACCGGGATACCAAACGGCATCGTTGGTGATGGTCTTGTCCGTATCATCCTGCCAGTAGCCGTCGGAGGTCCATACCCAAATAAGATTGTTTACGCCCTTTTCCTTAAAAGTATTATACATCAACTTCCATAGTTGCTTGAAATAGTCCGGACCGCTGGAGCCCCACCAGAACCATGCCTGGCCTGAGCCGTTCCACTTTCCGTAGTTGCCGCGTGCCTCATGCAGGGGACGCCAGATAACGGGTATTCCCTTTGCCTGGAGAGCCAATAGGTAGTCAGCAACGACATTAAGGTCACGCTTTACACGTGTATTCTCCCACGTACCGCTTTTCACCGCCTGCTCGCAAGTGAAAGTTGTCTTGTCCAGAGAGCATGTATAGCTTGAGATGTCGTCTGCCTTATCCTCAGATGCCGGAACGTTCCAGTGCCACATGCACTCCACTATACCGTTGTTGTTGTACCAGTCCTCCACTACGCTCGTTTTGGTATAGTCTATCCAGGTAGCGTTGCCCAACGGCTTGCTGTCGTTGAAGTGGATAAAGTCGAAGCAGTTGAGTGCAGGATATTTGCCCGTTATCTGGTACATCTTTTCTGCGTTCTCCACATTCCAGTCTACATTGGCAACGGTGCCTGCGATGACTTTCTTGCCGAAATTATCCGCCAAATACTGGTATAGCCGCTGCGTAGGCTCAGTGGCAGAAGGATTGCAGAGTGTCGGCGTGATGTCAAACTGTTCTGAGTCCCAATTGTTGTAGGCACGTGTAGAGAACGACAGGGTGTACTCCTGAGCGAAGTTGTAGGACGAGTCGCGCACGGTAGGTTTCATCACCACTATCTTGTACGTCTGATTTGCCTTTGCATGGATAGGGATGATGAGCTTGTTGCCTTCAGCATAGGAAATCGTATCGTCCAGATAGGTGTAGGTCGTATCATTGGTGTACACCTTTATGGTAGTCTTCGGGGTCACGGTTATCGGCTCGCTGTAGGTTAAGACAACATTCTCGAAAGTGTCCAGTTCCTCTGCCCCGTCCACTGGCAGTGCTGACACTATGCTCGGAGCCTCCTTGTCGTCAAACTGGCGCATGGCAGGTACCTCGTTGTCATTATCTGAACATGCGGCAAAAGTGAATGCTGCCATCGCAGCAAGCATATAAAACATTTTCTTCATAACGCTGTCTCTTTAATAGGTTTTAGGTTCTATGCGGAATTGTCCGAAGCTGTGGTCGGTATTCCACGCATCAGCAGTATTAGGCTGCAACACCATGCTCAACGCCATCCACTGGTCTGCCACAGAGGGCAGTGTGCCGCCGACGATTACGTCTGTCAGGGGCATGGCAACAGTTACCCATTTCCCTTCGGTGTTGATGATGCCCATAGACACGGGGTCAAACTGGCAATTGCCGGACCCGCCTGTCGACTGTAGGGTAAACATGTAGCCACCTGTCTTGCTGCCGTTGGCACCGTTGTCGCCATAGTTGGCGAACGGATTGTTGGCATTGGTGCACACTTCAAACTTCAGCACGTAGTTCTCTGGATGAGCAGAGGCATCAAGCCACCTCCAGTTGCACCCGAAGCCTTCGCTGTTCCATGACCATGTATCAAATGTTCCCTTGATGCGGAAGAAGGAATAGCCCAGCGACTGCGGGTCGCCGCTCTTTGAGCCGTCGGTAAGGAAGTCGTTGTGCCAACTTCCCCACCATCCGAGGTCGCCGTCGAAGTTGCCGAACATGAGTTGGTCGGTCATACGGTAAGGGATGGTAGCCGTCTTGTCGCCCGTCACCTCATGCCATTTGAAGTGCACCAGTGAGTTGTCAGGGCAATCTTTCGGAATGACTATGCTCATGAAGTTCTCCGAACAAGAGTCGCAGTGGATTGTCTGCTTATAGCCCCGCTCCACATTTTCTATATATATAGTGACGGGGCTTGTGGCCGTTGTGTCATTAAAACCGTAGAGGTCCATGTACTCCGCATTGAGCTGCACCTGGTTGCCCTGTAGTGCGAACTCGTTCTTCAGCCCGGTAATGCTGACGCGTGGGATGGATACGGGGAAGTGCATCTTTACCGACCCCTGGTTGGTTTCGTAGTAGAGCGAGTCGGTCTGCACTCCAGGAATGACCCGTGGTATCTTGACCCATGCCTCGTTGGTGGTGGCATATACCTGTCGCACGTCGACATCAACGTCGTTGAAGCGTACCGTCTTTACCTGTGCCAGATTCTGCCCCTTAATGTGTATCATCTGGTTGAGTGCCCCTCCGGCAAGCGGAGTCACGTATCCAGTGTCCTGCACGTCGTAGATATTGGCGATGGTGGGTGCTCCGCTGTTGGATGTCGTATCCGGCAGGCTATAGTCCACCACATCGCTGCATGAAGCGAGAGCCAGCAGAGCAAGGGCAGACATACCTATATTCTTGATATTTATTTTCATCGTGATTCTCGTTTATAGGATTAAACATTTGTTTCGACTGGGTTATTTGACTATCAATTCCACCCTGGGTTGTTGGAAGAGATACTATCATTGACATTTATCTCATCTACAGGAATAGGATAGAGCAGGTTGCGCTCAGTGCGCGACTTGTTGACATTGGCCTCGTCACGTCCGCCTATGGCGTTCATCGCCTGTAGATAGATGCCCCAGCGTATCAAGTCCCAACGGCGGTCGCCCTCGCAGGCAAACTCCTTAGCCCTCTCTTCAAGAATGGTGCTGCGCATAACAATTTGGCTGCCGGCATCCGACATCAACGGGGCGTTGGAGCGTTTGCGCACCTTATTCAGATATTGCATGGCGACATCCTGTTGTCCCAGTTCGTTCTCTGCCTCGGCATAGATGAGGAGTACGTCAGCATAGCGCAGGAAGGGCCAGTAGCTGTCTGGATATTCGAGGGCGTCGTTCTCGCAATCGTCATACTTTGTAGTGAAAGCAAGACACTCCGAACCATAATTATACTGGTATGAATAGCCAGTGGCCTTATATTCGGCATCTGGCTCACGCACGTAATTTCCATAGACGTCACAACCTGTAATCTTCTCGCACCATGACGCAGGATAGTAGAAGCTTCCGTTGAAATCCTCTTGATAGTAGTATCTCCAAGTATGGCGTACTCCCTTTGTGATGCGGTAGTCGTTATCATCGAAGAGCTGATACCATGCTGTGGAGCATCCAATCCATCCGCCAGAGGCAATGAACTCGCTGCCTGGCGCGTCCTTGTAGCCAGAATAATTGGTATGGATACTGGTACGGTAGGAATCTGAAGAAGAAGACACAGCGGAGCGTACACCCCACATCATCTCCGAGTCATCGCGGTGGTTGCGCGACCACAGGTCGTCGTACTTTGTCAGTTCGTAAGGACCGAACTCACCGTCTATCACTTTCTTTGCCCATTTGGCAGCCTGCTCATAAAGGGCTTTGGCATCCATGTCCTGATAGCCTTCCACTGTCTGTTTCTGGAATATCTTGGTAGCAGGAACATTGTACACCTTGTACTCCTTACCGTCTACAATCTCAGTATGAGACGGTTCGCAAGTGCGCACATTCAGTTCTGTGCCCTGCGGCATTGCAGCCGAGGCCATAGTGGCATATACCTTTGCCAATAGTCCTGCAGCAGAGCCGGCACTGACATGCCCCGTCTGGTACTGGTTGTTGTCGCGGTGATACAACATCTCGGTAGCTTTGGTCAACCTGTCGATGATGTGTGCATAAATCTCTGCCACGGGGCGACGGCTATGCATGTAGCCTCCACCGTCGCTCACGTCTGTCGCCATGAACGGGATAGGACCATAAGCTCTTACCAGCAGGAAGTAGGCAAACGCCTCCTGAAAGTAGCACTCGCCGATGGCATTGTTCTTGAAATCCTCGGAGATGCTGCTCATCTCTGATATATAACGTACAGCCACATTGGCATCGTTGATAAGGTTATATGGACCTTTCCACATTTTGTCGAGCGAGCTCTCAGCCTGGAAGTTGCCGGCACCCATAGCACCGAAAAGCCAGTCCGGACCGCTGATGTAGTCCGCATCAAGTTCGAGCACCTTCGGGAACTCTCCCCAGCAGAACATGTCATTGAGCCAGTTGCTGTACACACCCGTCACCCACGTGTTGGCAGCGTCCTTGGAATCGCCGACGTTGGAAGGGCCTATCATGCTTTCAGGCTTCTCGGTCAGGAAGTCGTTGCAGGAGGTAAATGCCATTGCTCCGCCCGCCAACACTAAAGCCGATAATATATATTTCTTGAGTTTCATATTGCTGTTCTTTATTTAAGCGTTAGAATGTTGCATTGAGACCAAAGGTAAACGTGCGTGCTGAAGGATAAGAGTATATATCCACACCGCGGCGCGAAGAGTCACTGCCGAAGGCGTTCACGTCCGGGTCGTACCAGCTGTAGTTGGTGATGGTAAACACATTCGTCGCAGTGAAGCTGAGCTGTAGACGTTCCAGTCCAACGCTCTTGAAGGGGCAATCCCAATTGTAGGTCAGACTGATATTCTTCAGCTTAACATAACTGCCGTCCTCCACGTAGCGGTTGCTTATGAGGAAGTTGCGTTCGTAGCCTGAAGAGGCTTTGGGCCAGAGGGCGTTCTCGGAGTTTACGGCAGTCCAGCGGGAGTTGTATGCCGCAACGGGAATATTGCCTATGTTGCCGAGCTTGACATCCTGCAGGTTGCCGTTGAACACGTCGTTGCCTTGCGAGCCTTGGAACATAAAGCTGAGGGTGAGGTCTTTCCACGTGATGTTATTGGTAATACCCCATGTAAAGTCCGGGTTGGTATCGCCGATGATGACACGGTCAGCCTCAGTTATTTTTCCGTCTCCGTTGAAGTCGTGATATTTTATCTCGCCTATCTTCGACTTTACCAAAGCATCGTTTGCAAAGGTATATTGAGGGTCAGCACGTACCTCTGCCTCGTTGTCGTAGAATCCCTCCTCCACGTAACCGTAGATGGCACCGATAGGACATCCGTTACGCTGGATGAACACATTGTCTGCACCGTCCCACAGTTTTGCGGCATACTGGTCGCCGTTCAGACCACCGATAGTGTTTTTGTTGAAGGACAAGTTGGCGTTTAGATTCCAGTGCCAGTCCTTTGAATCGATTGGTGAAGCACCGAGGGTAAACTCCACACCTTTGTTGGTCACGTTACCCGAGTTGCGCATCATGCTGGTGAAACCAGTGTGCGAAGGTATCTTTACCTGTTGCAGAAGGTCGCGGGTCTTCTTGTAGTAGTAGTCGACAGTAAGGGTCAGGCGGTTGTTCAACCATCCGAAGTCTATACCGGCATTATACTGCGCCGTTGTTTCCCACTTTATGTCGTCATCTACAGGTCCGCGCCATGTCACCATGGCAGAGCCGCTTTGCAGACTTCCGCCGAAAGGATAGTTTGCTACTCCCAGCCGCGGTAGGGTGCGGTAAGACTCGATGGCCTGGTTACCCGTCTCACCGTATGATACACGGAGCTTAAGATTGGAGAAGATTCCCAAATCTTTGATGAACTTCTCTTCTGAGGCGCGCCATGCCAAAGCAAAGGATAGGAAGGTGGCCCACTTGTTCTTGTCTGTAAACTTGGACGATCCGTCCGAACGGATACTTGCCGTTACGAGGTATCTGTCCTTCAACGAATAGTTGACACGTCCCAAGAATGAGGCTAAGCGCTGCGTGCCCTTGTCGCTCGTCAGTGTTGCCTTGTCAAGGGCACGGCTCATGTCGTTGTCCTGGGTAAGGTCATCAGGGAAGTTGGAGGCAACAACAGTGGAATTGTCCCAAGAGGAGTCCTCGATGGTAAAGCCTGCCACAGCGTTGAACTTGTGTATCTGTGCCAGTGTATAGTCGAAGGTGAGCAGCGACTCTGCCGTAAGACTCTTCCATATATTGCTGCCACGGCCTGCCTTGCCGTTGGTCGGTGACTTGCCTTCCTGAGTATGGCGGTCGTAGTAGCTGCCACGGTGTGAGTCGTTATAGGAGAGACCAAGGTTCTGACGGAACTTCAGGAACGGGAACAGCTTGATTTCTACAAACGAGCTGCTGAAGTAGTTGATGCTGTTAAGTTCGTCCTTGGTGCTGTTTACATAAGCTGCAGGATTGGCCGCCAGCCAGTTAAGGTCATCCATCTGGGTGGTATCGGTATTCGGACCGTATGTCGGCGGAAAGAGGAGTGCCGAACGAACAACACTGGTGTTGTAACTCAGGGTGTTGGCAAAATTGGTCTTGCTGCTGGTAAAGCTCTGGTTTGTACCTATCTCGAGCCAACTGAAAATGTGACGTGAGATATTGGCACGCAGAGCATATCGCTCATAACCGGAATTCTTTATAATACCCTGCTGGTTGGCATAGTTGCCTGAGAAAGAGTAGTGTCCCTTTTCGTCACCTCCGCTCACACTGAGGTTGTAGTCCTGTTGGAAGGCAGTCTGGAAGATTTCGTCCTGCCAGTCGGCAACGTCTATCTGCGTTGCATTGCCATATTCGTCGTAGAACCATCCATTTTGGGCGTAGTCTTCGGGTTTGCCGGTATACTTGCCGGTAGAGTAGTTAGGACGGCCGTCGGTATACTCATAGCCCCAGGTGCCGGGATAAGGCAAGTCGGTAGTGGTGGAGCCCATATAGTACTTGTCGTTCGTAACCTGCTCGTTCTGATATCGTGCATAGGTGACAGGATCGAGCATGTCTATCTTCTTTGATATCTTCGAGAATCCCCAACTTCCAGAGAACTCCACCTTTGGCTTGCCTGCCTTACCGCGCTTGGTCGTGATGATAACGACACCGTTGGAACCACGGGAGCCGTAGATAGCAGTGGCAGAGGCATCCTTCAATACTTCTATGTTCTCAATGTCATGAGGGTTGATCATACTGAGCGGATTGCTGCTCTGCGCGCTCGTCGTAGCGCCATTGCTTGGAGTATCACCAGTATCAAATGGAATACCGTCCACGATATAAAGCGGCTGGGAGCCAGAAAAAGAGTTGGCACCACGCACCACGATACTCATGCCGCCGCCAGGGGCGCCATCGCTCTGATTAATCTGCACACCAGCTACCTTACCCTGCATACCATGGGCGAGGTCGAGAGCACCGCCCTTCATCAGATCGTCACCCTTCAGGGAACTGAGGGCACCGCTGAGGTCGCTCTTCTTCATTGTGCCGTAGCCTACAACTACCACCTCGTCCATCAATTTGGAGTCAGGTTCAAGAACGACAGTGATATTACTCTTGCCTGACACATTGACAACTTGCGGTTTCATGCCGACACTGGAAATCTTGACGCGTGTCTTGCCCTTTGGCAACGTAATGGAGAAGTTACCGTCAAGGTCGGAAACGCCTCCCGTACCAGTACCTTCCACTATCACGCTTGCACCAATCAGAGGCTCATTGTTCATGCTACCGTCAAGGACGGTACCTGTCAATTTGCTCTGGGCGAAAAGCTGGCTGCTCGCATTGAGAGCCAAGAAAGCAAAAATTACTCTTTTCATAGGAATCGTTATATATAATAGTTATTTATGGTTCTGTCGGAATTAGATCAGTTTTAGTAAGTTATTATTTAGAATAAAATGTTGATTTTTATTGACAGGTGCAAAGTTAGTACACATTCACCCTTTGCACCGACATTTTCTTTACAATTATTGACACAATATTTCATGTGTGTCAATATTTGCTAAAATAGTCTCAGCTTTTCGTCTTCTTTTGACTATCTTTGCAACAGATTTGCGAAAGACGCTAACCTAAACGCCGCCTCGCACGCTAAAACTTAAATAAACTGACAGACTGATGGAAGACTACGTACTGAGAGAAATCACACCACTCATGGAGAGCGACTTCATGTATGTGGCTGACCGACGCAAGAGCGAGTTCAACTACCCCATGCACAAGCACGAGGTGTTCGAACTGAACTACGTGGAGAACGCCGCTGGGGTTAGCCGCATCGTAGGCGACTGCACAGAGACGCTTACTGACTATGACCTGGTGCTCATCACCTCGCCAGACCTCGAACACGTGTGGACACAAGGTACGTGCACCAGTACAAACGTGAGGGAGATAACCATACAGTTCTACTTCGACTTCACGTCGAAGGACAGCCTCTTCAACCGCAACTCGCTCCTGTCCATCAAGAACCTCTTCGACAAGGCACGCAAGGGAGTAGCGTTCCCACTCAGTGCCATAATGAAGGTCTACCCGAAGCTCGACAAACTATCCTCGCAGAAGGACAGCTTCTACGCCATGATAGAGCTGCTCACCATCCTATACGAGCTGTCACGCACCGACGGCATGCGCGAACTGGCATCATCATCATTCGCAAAGGTGGAAGTGAACAGCGACAACCGGCGCATACTGAAAGTGAAGGACTACATCAACCAGCACTTCAACGAAGACGTGCGACTCACCGAACTCGCCGACATCATAGGCATGTCGCCCAGCGCCTTCAGCCGCTTCTTCAAACTCAGCACAGGAAAGACGCTCAGCGAATACATCGTAGGCATCAGACTCGGCATGGCGGCACGCAAACTCGTGGACTCTACAGACAGCATCAGCGAGATATGCTACGTCTGCGGCTTCAACACCATAAGCAACTTCAACCGACTCTTCCGCAAATACAAAGGATGCAACCCCACGGAGTTCCGCGACAAATACCGCAAGAAGAGAATCGTGATGTAACGACAAACGACTATTTTTTATTAAAGACAACATTGACAACAAAGACCAATCGGCTCTGCCGCTTGCCTAAGCAAGAACATCTATAACTAAATACGAGATATCCAAACTACTAAGCAATCATCCGATGAAACTAAAATCCCCTACCTTATTATTAATGGCAGCACTTGCCATGCCTGCTCTGGCAGAGCAAGTATCCGTCAGCACTAAAGGAATGCAGATGGTTCTCGACGTGGAGAACGGTCAGCAGGCCAAGTACCTCTACTTCGGCAGCAAACTCGACACACGCGACATGGCGCAACTCGACGTTACCGCCAACGGACGCATGGACGTCTACCCCGCATACGGTCTGAACACCCCCGCAGAAGCAGCACTCGCCATGCGCCACGCCGACGGCAACATGTCCACCTCACTCGTAGCCACCGGAGTGGACACCGGCAAGGAAGCCAACGCTACCGTGACACGCATCCACATGAAGGATGCCGTGTACAACATATCTGTCGACCTCTGCTACCGCGCATACAACGACGTGGACCTCATCGAGACGTGGACCGAAATAACCAACGGCGAGAAAGGCACCGTCACGCTGACATCCTTCGCCTCAGCCATGCTGCCCATACGACGCGGCAATGTCTGGATGAGCCACCTCTCCGGTTCGTGGGCCAGCGAAGCGACAGTGAGCAACGAGCAACTGGCACCGGGCGAATTCGTCATACGCAACACAGACGGCACACGACCATCACACACCGACCACGCCGAAGTGATGTTCTCACTCAACGGCAAGGGACAGGAGAACACCGGTCAAGTGATAGGAGCCGCATTGGTCTATGGCGGCAACTACAAACTGAAGACCGTCACGGACGATACCGAGTACCACTACTTCTTCGCCGGCATCAACGAGGAGAACTCCGAGTATCACCTCAAGAAAGGCGAGACGTTCAAGACCCCGGCCTTGGCACTCACCTTCTCGAAGGAAGGACTCAGCGGAGCCAGCCGCAACTTCCACAAATGGGGACGAAAATACGTCCTGGCCCACGGCAACCAAGCACGCGACATCCTGCTCAACTCATGGGAAGGCGTGTACTTCGACATCAACCAGAAGGGCATGGACCAGATGATGGCAGACATCGCTGCCATGGGCGGAGAGCTATTCGTCATGGACGACGGATGGTTCGGCACCAAATACCAACGCAACAGCGACAACTGCGCACTGGGCGACTGGCAGGTGGACACCCAAAAACTGCCCGACGGCATCGAGGGGCTGCTACGTGACGCAAAGAAGAACGGAGTGAAGTTCGGCATCTGGATAGAACCCGAGATGACCAACACCGCCAGCGAACTATACGAGAAGCACCCCGACTGGATAGTCAAAGCCCCCAAGCGCGACGCAGTACTCGGACGCGGCGGGACGCAGCTGGTGCTCGACCTTGCCAACCCGAAGGTGCAGGACTACGTATATAGCGTCGTGGACAACCTGCTCAGCAAATACCCCGACATCGCCTACATCAAATGGGACGCCAACATGGGCATCATGAACCATGGCAGCCAATACCTCTCCATGGCAGACCAGAGCCACGCCAACATCGCCTACCACGCTGGCTTCGCAAAGGTCATCGACCGCATACGCGACAAATACAAGGACGTAGTCATACAGTGCTGCGCCAGCGGCGGCGGACGTGCCAACTGGGGATTCCTGCGAGGGTTCGACGAGTTCTGGACCAGCGACAACACCGACGCCCTGCAGCGCATATACATGCAGTACGGCACGAGCTACTTCTTCCCTGCCATAGCCATGGGAGCACACATCTCCGCCACACCAAACCACACCGTCTTCCGCACGACATCCATGAAGTTCCGCATCGACGTGGCCATGAGCGGCAGACTGGGCATGGAGATACAGCCCAAGAACATGACCGACGAGGAGAAGGCCCTCTGCAAGAAAGCCATCGGCGAGTACAAGGAGATACGCCCCGTAGTGCAGTTCGGCGACCTCTACCGTCTCGTGTCGCCCTTCGACAACGAGGGACTCGCATCCATCATGTACGTCTCCGAGACAAAGGACAAGGCGGTGTTCTACTGGTGGAAGATGGCAAACTTCTACAACCAGCACCTGCCGCGCGTCAAGATGGTCGGTCTGAACCCCGACAGGATGTATAAGGTACACGAGCTGACCGCCATCGACCTCAAGCCTCTCTACTGCGAAGGCAAGGCGTACTCCGGACGATACCTCATGGAGCACGGACTCGAGATGCCGTACACCAACGAAGTGGAATGGGGAAAGAAGACCGACTGGTCGTCACGCGTCCTATACCTGACAGCAGAGTAAGAACGCTGAGACCGGCGGACACTTCGCCGGATGAAAAGAGTGAAGACACAATTTGATTGCAAAGACAAATAAAAAATTCCACAGTACAAAAAGACACAAAAAACGCCCAAACGTATAGCAAATGTGCAACGCAAGGGCGTTTTTTGTGTCTTTTTGTATAATATTTCCAAACAAAAGCTTGCCATGACAGAAAAAAGTCGTAACTTTGCAGGCGCTTTTACCAAAGGGGGCATTGCGCGCTCCCATATAGTGATATAGCACAAACATAGATAACTTACAAAACAACCCCACAAAAGAAATCAGAACATGAGCAAACTGATAAAGCCTAAAAACTACAAGGCTCTCCTCGACCTCAAACAGACAGAGCAGGGCATCAAGCTGATAAAGGACTTCTTCCAGCAGAACCTCTCCACCGAACTTCGCCTGCGCCGCGTGACAGCACCTCTCTTCGTGCTGAAAGGACTCGGCATCAACGACGACCTCAACGGTGTGGAGCGCGCCGTCACATTCCCCATCAAGGACCTGGGCGACCAGAAGGCCGAGGTGGTTCACTCACTGGCAAAATGGAAGCGACTCACCCTCGCCGAGTACCAGATAGAGCCGGGCTACGGTCTCTATACCGACATGAACGCCATACGCGCCGACGAGGAACTGGACAACCTCCACTCTCTCTACGTAGACCAGTGGGACTGGGAGGCCGTCATCACAAAGGAAGACCGCAACATCGAGTTCCTCAAGAGCATCGTACGCCGCATCTACTCAGCCATACTGCGCACCGAATACCTCACCTGCGAGACTTATCCACAGATTAAGCCGTTCCTCCCACGCGACATCCACTTCGTACACTCCGAGGAACTGCTGCAGATGTACCCGGACCTCACTCCGAAGGAGCGTGAGGATGCCATCTGCAAGAAGTACGGCGCAGTCTTCGTCATCGGCATCGGCGGAAAGCTCTCCGACGGCAAGAAGCACGACGGACGCGCCCCAGACTACGACGACTGGACCACGCCAAACTCCGACGGATTCCTCGGTCTCAACGGCGACATCCTCATCTGGTATCCTGTCCTAGAGCGCAGCTTCGAGCTCTCTTCCATGGGCATCCGCGTAGACAAGGAAGCACTCCTCCGACAGCTCGAACTCGAGGGAAAGACAGACCGCGAGGGACTATACTTCCACAAGCGTCTGCTCGAAGGCTCACTGCCACTCTCCATCGGCGGCGGCATCGGACAGAGCCGTCTCTGCATGGTGATGCTCCACAAAGCACACATCGGAGAGATACAGGCAAGCATCTGGCCAGAAGAACAACGCAAGGAATGCAAGGAAAACGGCATGAACCTCATTTAAGATTATAACGATAAACAAGGCTAGCAGTCTGCAGAGTCCAAACTTAGTTTAGACTTTGCAGACTGTTTTTTTTTGTAGTAAACACATTATTGCCACATAGCCATCGCATCGTTTATAAGGCTTTCCGCCCCTAATTTTATAAAGTTTAACGAGCTTTTTGCCCCTAATTTTATAAAGTTTAACAAGCTTTTTGCCCCTGATTTTATAAAAAACCATACCTTTGCACCTGTAAATCAAACCGTTGAAATACATGCATAAGTATTTTAAAAGACACATAGACCGTGAACTGCAACTTTGGGCTCAGTCTTCGGAGAGAAAACCCTTGCTACTGAGGGGTGCCAGACAGGTGGGGAAGACAACAGCCGTAAGACAACTGGCAACCCAATTTGACAACTTCGCAGAAATTGATTTCAACGAGCGTCAGGACGTGTACTATCTGTTTGACGGCTCTTACTCTCCTCAAGAAATCTGTCAGCTACTCTCTGTCCAGTTGCACACACCCATCATCGCAGGAAAAACGCTACTGTTCCTCGACGAAATACAGGCATGTCCACAAGCTATCAACCGCTTGAGATATTTTTACGAGAAATATCCGGAACAACACCTCATAGCGGCAGGCTCTTTGCTGGAATTTGCGCTGGAAACCCTCCCATCGTATGGTGTGGGCAGGATAAGGAGCATATTCATGTACCCGTTTTGCTACGAGGAATTTCTATGGGCAACCGGTGACGGGATGCTGGCAGAGATGATTAACCGAGCCACTCCCGAAGCCCCGCTACCCGAAGCCATACATGAACAGGCCGTCCGTCAACTTCGAAAATTCATTGCGCTAGGCGGCATGCCAGCTGTTGTATCAAGATATTGCGAAGACGGAAACATCATGGAATGTCAACGCATACTCCGGGAACTCATCCGCTCGTTCCGTGACGACTTTGCCAAGTATCGCCAGCGAGTTCCAACGGCAAGAATAGATGCTGTTTTCCGTTCAGTTGCAGAACAAGGTTTGGGAAAATTCGTGTATAGCAAGGTTGGCTGTGATGGCAATAGCGAACAAATAAGAAACGCCCTTGACACCCTGATACTTGCCGGCTTGGTCTATCCCGTGACACACACTTCGGCAAACGGCATTCCGCTTGGAGCGGAGACAAACGAGAAATACCGCCGTATGATATTCCTTGACACTGGGATGCTACAGAGCATGCTGCAACTTGAACTCGGCGAGTACCTCGCTTCGTCAGATATGCAAGTGGTCAACCGCGGGGCTATTGCCGAGACATTCGTAGGCAACGAAATTGTAAAGTCATCCCCCTGTTATGACCCACGGTCGCTCTATTGTTGGCATAGGGAAAAGAGCGGCAGCAGTGCCGAAGTAGATTATGTGGTGCAAATCGGCGATAAGATACGCCCTGTCGAAGTGAAATCGGGCACGAAAGGATCCATGCAAAGTATGCGACTCTTCCTTCAACAGAAAGGCATCGACTACGGCATCCGCACCTCTCTGGAAAACTTCTCCTCCTATGAGGACATCAAGGTTTACCCCCTGTACGCCATCAAGAATATCTTCGAGAAAAGGTAACATAACGAAACATGAACATAGAAAACGTATCTACACTGCTCAAAAGCAAAGACGGACTGCACCGCACGCTGGGCATCGAGCTTCTGTCTACACCCGAACCTGACACCTGCGCCGCACGCATGACGGCAACGCCGGGCAACTGTCAGCCCTTCGGATTCCTCAACGGCGGAGCTACGCTGGCTCTTGCCGAGAACGTGGCAGGTGCCGGAAGCATGACACTCTGCCCAGACCGAATGTGCATGGGCATCAGCGTCACAGGCCACCACCTGAAAGCCGTTCCGCAGGGACAAACCGTCACTGCCACGGCACGCATACTGCACCAGGGCAACACGCTGCACCTCTGGCACGTAGAAATAAAAAATGACGACGGAGACATCATCTCCTCCATCGACGTGGAGAACTACATCGTAAAATGAGCCTTATATACTACCGCAAACCGCACGACACCACCATATACCGCAACCGCTGTACCGACGAACCCGAGGAACTGCACTCCCTCGCCCAACTGAACGGCCGCAGCGGCTTCGTCATCGCACCGTTCGCCGTGACGAAAGACTGCCCCATCCTCCTGCTCAAAGCGGACTTCGAACCCATGACAGACAGCGAGGTGACAACGCACACCCATGGCCGCAACAACGCAACAAACGGCGGCACACCCTGCGAGGACAAGGGGCGGGACGACTATTCCGAAGACTTCCGCCGCTTCCACCGGGCACTGTCAGAGGGGAAATTCGCTAAACTCGTGCTGGCACGCAGCACCACAGTCAGTCGCCTCGGCACAACGGATGACAGCTGTTCTACGGACGACAGCCACAGGACTGACGACAACGCCCTTGACCTATTCTATAAAGCGTGCAGCCAGTACCCCAGAATGTTCATCGCACTCTTCTCCACACAGCGCAGCGGCACGTGGCTCATCGCCACGCCGGAGACACTGCTCTCTGGCACTGCCGACGAGATGTCCACCATGGCACTCGCCGGCACTATGCGCCTCAACGATGCCGACCGTTCCTTCGACACCCAGCAAGCCACCGTCGGCCAGCAGGACATACGGTGGAGCAGCAAGAACATACGCGAGCAGCGCTTCGTGGAGACATACCTCACGGAACGCATCGCAACGTTCGCATCGCAATGCTCCGTCAACGGCCCATACACCGTACGCGCCGGAGACCTCGTACACCTGCGCTCCGACATCACCTTCTCGCCACGTACCACCGACTCCCTGGGCGACATTCTCGACATATTACACCCCACCCCCGCCGTCTGCGGAATACCCAAGGAAGAGGCTACACGCTTTATCCTGGCAAACGAGCACGGCGACCGCAGCTACTACAGCGGTTTCTCGGGCATCATATCGCCGCTAGGTGACACCTTCCTCTACGTAACACTACGCTGCATGAACATCATCGGAGACAACCGCTACCGTCTCTACGCCGGCGGCGGACTCCTCGTGGAGAGCGAAGAAGAAAAAGAATGGGCTGAGACAGAAGCCAAAATGGCAACTATGAAGAACCTGCTATGACGTACTCCTCAAAACAAAACGTAAACCTCCTCACCGCCTACCTCGCTGCATACGGCATCGAGGATGCCGTCGTCTGCCCAGGCAGCCGCAACGCACCTATCGTACACAACCTCAACGAGCACCCTGGCATACGCTGTCACGCCGTGACGGACGAACGGTCGGCAGGCTTCTACGCCCTCGGCATAGCCCTCAAGACCGCCAAGCCCGTTGCCGTCTGCGTCACCTCAGGCTCTGCCGTCCTCAACCTCGCCCCTGCCGTAGGCGAAGCGAAATACCGCCACGTGCCGCTCGTCGTCATCTCCGCCGACAGACCGGCACAGTGGATAGGACAACTGGACGGACAGACCATAGACCAGCCTAACGCTCTCCGCTCCTCGGTACGCAAGGTGGCCAACCTCCCCGAACCCTCCTCAGACGAAGAGGAATGGTACTGCCGGCGACTCATCGCCGAGGCACTCCACTCAGCCACCTGCCACGGCGGAGCACCCGTACACATCAACGTGCCGATAACGGAACCCCTGTTCGACTTCACCGTCAAGCGTCTGCCGACAGTAAAACCAATAAAGTACCACCGCAACAGCAGCGACACCCCCTGCTGGGACTACACCCCCTTCGCCGCACAGCACAAACGCCACGGCAAGACCGCTGACGCCACAGACTACAGGACCCTTGTCGTCATCGGGCAGACACGCCCGGAGACGATTCAGCTCGCAACCCTCGGTGCCCTGGCAGACCGCTTCGTAGTCTTCGCCGAACCCCTCTCCGTCGATGCCCCGGTCTTCCGTTTCGACGAGGCCATACGCCGCATACCGCAGGACGACCTCGACCTCTACCGTCCACGACACATCATCTACGTAGGCGACACGATAGTGAGCAAAGTGGCGAGGAAATTCCTGCGCGACTCGCACGCCGACGTATGCATGGTGACGCACGATGCCAGCGAAATGTGCGACCCCCTCATGGGCATCACAGACATCGTGGAATGCCCCACCCCGGACGACATCGACCAGTTCCTCCTCTCCCTCTGCAACGCTGTCGACCCAATGTCAGACGAACAGTTGGAATACATCAGCCGGTGGGACGCACTCTTTACCGATGCAGACGACCGCGCCGCCACATACCGCCCCGTATACTCACAAATGGAGGCGGTGAGGCTCTTCGAACAAACCGTCGAAAGCCTCACCGCCCCCATACACGTACACTACGCCAACAGCAACGCCGTGCGTCTTGCCAACATCTATGCCGACCACTACGTCTGGTGCAACCGCGGCGTCAACGGCATAGAAGGGTCGCTCTCCACCGCTGCCGGCTTCTCCCTCGCCACGGACGACACGGTAGCCATCGTCATCGGCGACCTCAGCTTCTTCTACGACCAGAACGCCCTGTGGAACCAAGAGTTGCGCGGCAACCTCCGCATACTGCTCGTCAACAACTCCCAGGGCGGCATCTTCCGTATGCTGAAAGGTCTCGACGACAGTCCTGCCGCCCTACCCTACATATCAGCCGAGCACCACACCACCGCCGAGGGCATCTGCCGCCAGCACGGCATCGTCTACCTCACAGCCCACAACAGCGAGGACTTGGCAGACAACATCCCCACGCTGCTCACCTGCGAGTCCGACCGCCCCGTCCTGCTGGAAGTCTTTACCGATGCCAACACCGATGCCGCTGCATACAAGCGGTATTATCATTCCCTTTGCTAAACTTTGCAAACACATCATATAGTTTTTTATTTTACTGGCTTATAATTCAAAAATTTTATCTAAATTTGCAACACTTTTTCAAGTTTGAAAAACTTTAGACAAAAGGAAATGAACGAAAACAACCTCACATATTTCGACGAAACATTGCTCAACGACAATGTCCTCGACGCACTCGACGACATGAACTTCCAGCAATGTACACCTATTCAGGCCGCGTGTATAGACCCCATCATTGAAGGACACGACATCATGGGCGTAGCACAAACAGGCACCGGAAAAACCGCTGCATACCTTCTCCCCGTACTCTCTTGTCTCGACGACGGAGGGTTTCCGGAAGATGCCATCAACTGTCTCATCATGAGCCCTACACGAGAATTGGCACAACAGATAGACCAGGCAATGCAGGGCTTCGGATTCTACCTGCCCGAAATTGGCTCCGTAGCAGTCTATGGCGGCAACGACGGCAACAGGTACGACCAGGAGCTCGCAGCCCTGCGCGCTGGAGTGAGCGTAGTAATTGCCACGCCAGGACGACTCATCTCGCACCTGCAGATGGGAAACCTCGACCTCTCCAGACTGTCATTCTTCATTCTGGACGAAGCGGACAGAATGCTCGACATGGGATTCTCGGACGACATCCTGACAATTGCGAAGAACATACCTGACTCCTGCCAGACCATCATGTTCTCCGCTACAATGCCGCAGAAGATTGAACAACTGGCACGTACGTTGCTCCACAACCCCGTAAACGTCAAAATAGCCGTCAGCAAACCGGCTGAAAAAATACAACAGTCGGCTTACATCTGCCATGAACCGCAGAAGATACGTATTCTGCAGCACCTCTCACAGCACGGCTTCATACCTGAGCGACACGAGGAGGGACAGCCGCCGATGCCGCTGGAACGGGTCATCATCTTCTCTGGAAAGAAAACACGCGTGAAGGAAATTGCACGGGCACTCATGCAGAAGAAGGTGAAGTGCGCACAGATGCACTCTGACCTCACACAGGCAGAGCGCGACGAGGTCATGTACCAGTTCAAGAGTGGAGCCGTCGGAGTGCTCGTGGCAACGGATATCGTCAGCCGTGGCATTGACATCGACGACATACAGATGGTCATCAACTACGACGTACCGCACGACGTTGAGGACTACGTGCACCGCATCGGACGTACCGCACGCGCACAACGCGACGGCATCGCAATAACACTCGTAGCGGGGGACGACATGCGCTATTTTAGAAAAATAGAACAGTTCCTCGAAAAGAAAATCTTCAAAAACACACTCCCTGAGGGACTGCAAGCTCCAAAGGACAACAAAGAAGGCAAGCAGGACAAACACACAAGGAAGCGGAGGGGCGACAAACGTCCCAAAGGGCAAAAGCAAGACGAAATACTTCCTAAGAAGGAGGACGAAAAGTCTGACTCCAAACAGGTTAAAAACAAAAGAAGACGTCCCCACCACAGACGAAAACCAAAAAATCAGAACGGGGAACCACAAAAGAACCAAACTACAAACAACGAGATAACTAACCAATAAACAACAATTCTATGACCGAACAAACAAACATCTGCGGAATGCGCCGCAAGGATTTCCGCACTACAGTAGACGGCAAGCAGACCGACCTCTTCATCCTACGTAACAGCAAGGGCTACGAGGTGGCCATCACAAACTATGGCGGAGCTGTTGTAGCCATCATGGTGCCTGACAAGAACGGACAGATTGCCAACGTCATCCAGGGCTACGACAATATCGATGACATGCTCAAGTCGCCTGAGCCGTACCGCTCAACCCTCATCGGACGCTTCGGCAACCGCATCTGCAAAGGACGCTTCACACTTGCAGGAAAAGAGTACCAGCTGGCACTAAACGACGGTCCTAACCATCTGCACGGAGGCAACAAGGGCTACAACCTGCGCGTATGGGACGCCTTCCAAATGTCGGAGCAGTCACTGGCTCTCTCTATCCTCTCACCATACGGCGAGGAGGGCTTCACCGGAGAGATGAAAATAAACGTTGAGTACACATGGACCGACGACAACGAACTGCGCATCGACTATCTTGCCACGACAAACAAGAAGACCATCGTAAACCTGACGCACCACGCCTTCTTCTCCATCTCAGGAATAGCCAATCCGACACCTACCGTAGACAACCTCATCTGCGAAGTAAACGCCGACTTCTATCTCCCTATAGACAAGACAAGCATACCTACGGGAGAGATACTGAAGGTTGAAGGAACACCGTTTGATTTCCGCACTCCAAAGACCATCGGACAGGACATCGACGCTGACGACGAGCAGATAAAGAACGGTCAGGGATACGACCACAACTACGTGCTCAACAAGAAGGAAGAGGGAGAACTCTCGTTCGCTGCACGCGTCAAGGACCCCGTCTCAGGACGTACTCTCGAATGCTACACAACGGAGCCGGGACTACAGATGTACACCGACAACTTCGGCACAGGTCTCGCTGGTCAGCACGGTGCAACGTTCCCACGCCGCTCCGCCGTATGCTTTGAGGCGCAGCACTTCCCAGACACGCCAAACCGTCCGTACTTCCCGTCAGTAGTTCTCAACCCAGGCGAGCGCTACCACCAGAAGACAATATACAAGTTCGGGGTGAGCGAGGACTAAAGGATCACAGAAGGGTCACACAAACGAGGATTTCATCTCAACTTTGTACTTGACACAGTTGAGATGAAATCCTCCGTCGACAGGCGGTACAGTTACTTTTGGCATAACACTTACTGACGGCAACTCTTCCTTCGGATCCATTGCCGGCTGTTTCTTGACGTCAGGCAAAGTCTTTGGTTTCGGAACTTCGTCTCTTACTTCTCCCTTAAAAGACTTATATTCTTTCCACACCTGATTCAGGTAGTCAGCATACCCGTCCAATACCGACTTTCTGAAACTTTTATAACTCCCCAGCATCTCCTGCCGAGCCTTCTGAAACTCTTCAATTGCCGAGTTCTGTGCCTCTGCCATATTAGGCAACAGCCCAGCAGCCAGTAATAATATGTAATTCCTGTTTGTTCTCATAATTATATTCCTTTTTCCTCTCCCATCATCCACTTCAGCGCATTGATTCTATTGATACCATTGTAGTCAGCTGTATTTCTTCTTTGTTGACTCTTAGATATTATTTCATTGGCAAAATTAAGCAATTCCAGTCGGATTTCCAAATGACGGAGGTACATTTTTGTGGTCGGTGACAAAAAGTAGGCTTCAATACCCGTTTCTTTACAGGTTTTTACATCATCAAAAAACTTTTACTACGGCGTTGAAAGCAGGCTTCAACAGACTGTCGGCAACTGCCAACAACCTTGACGGCAATTACCAGCAACATCGGCGGCAACTGCCAACAATCTTGGCGGCAACTGCCAAAGTATATTTTTTTCTAAATCTTTACACCGTCGTATGCAAGTTTACACATTATTGTGTACCTTTGCAAGCGGCAGCGACGGCTGTTGCCGCCGGCAACAATAACCTTTTAAAACAACGACTATGGAACTGAAGTACGATGTCTATACCATCAACAACGCCACTGGCAGTGGAGAAACAAGAAACTACGTGAAAGTGGTCCAGCATGAACCCATGACGGCCCAACAATTGAAAGAACGTATACAGCAACGCTGCTCGCTGACCAAGGGCGACGTGGCAGCCGTGCTGTCCGAACTGCACGATATCTTCGTGGAGGAATTCCAGATGGGCCACCGCTTCTACATACCCGAGATAGGCTACTTCTCCATGTCAGCCAGTCTGGAGATGCCGGACGACCAGCCCGACAGGAAGATTACCGGCAAGGAGGTGAGAATCAACGGCATCAACTTCCGTCCCGAGGCAAGTCTGCTCCGGGAAATAGGGAAAGGCATACACCTCGTACGCTCCAACAACAGCACCCGCTCCGCCCAATACACCGAAGAGAAACTGCTAGAGAGAATAAAAGAATACGTCCAGGCCAACCGCTACATCACCAGCAGTGCCATGCGCAACGAGTTCGGACTAAAGCAATACACCGCCCAGAAATGGCTCAAGCATTTCTGCGAGCAAGGCGTACTGGAAAAGCGCGGCACCCTACGCTCGCCCGTCTATTTCCTGAAGTGATTCTAACAAAACTTCCGTTTGTTATCCGCAAAATTGCCACTTTTGCGACATGAACAACGAAGATGGCGGTGTAAACAGGGGGCAGATATTTTTTTGGCGGTTTGAAAAACATTCCGTAACTTTGCAACTGACATAAAAATCACAAAAACGATGGAACAGCGAAACCTCAGACGAGTGCCTTACGGCGTGTCGGACTTTATGTTGGTTCGGCGCGACGACATGTATTATGTGGACAAGACGATGTACTTGCCAAAACTGGAAGATGAGAACAACAATCTCTTCTTCATCCGTCCTCGCCGTTTCGGAAAGAGCATATTCCTCAGTATGCTCCACGCTTACTATGACATCCGCCAGAAGGACAACTTCACATGCCCCCACACTTCGTGAACTGCTACTATCCATGCGCAACAGCCCACATTTGAACGCCTATGCTGCCACGGGAAATATCCGTTGAGCCGGTTTGAGGAGAAATTATAAAAATATAATGGAAAGATGAACAACGAGAAGAATTACATAGCATCGTTTGACGAGTATCTCCGCCAAGGAGAACCATCAAAAAAGGAAAGTGCTGCCAACTGGCAGACTGCCATCGGACTGCAGGCTGTGGACGGTCTGCAGCCTTCGGCGTATCTTCTCGAAGTGGCAGGGCGTAACATCGAGGGTGAGAT
>CAVCKM010000131.1:0-45072 GCA_963602765.1 Alistipes putredinis
CAACTTGGGACAACTTTTTTAAGTTTCCTTTGGCGGCGCTAAACACCGCGCCGAAACGCTTCCTGGATGTGTTACTGACATGAGTTCTGTAAACTATTATTTGTGGGGTCTTAAATTCGAAAGCAAAGGCGACTCGGCGCGGTGTTTAGCGCCGCCAAAGGAAACTTAAAAAAGTTGTCCTAAGTTGTCCGAGTTGTCTTCTTTATCCTCAGTAAGGGTTGTCGTCAGTAACACATGTAACTGTTGTATTAAGCTCGCGAAGCCAGTTCAGGAACTCGGTTCGCCATTGGCGGCACTCTGGGGTGCCTTTGTTGTCTGAGGCACCGAAGCCGTGGCCTCCGGTGCGGTATTGTATGTAGCGGTGGGGCGTATGGCGGGCGGTGAGGGCGGAGTCGAGGAGTTCGGAGTTGTGGTACTTGACTATGGGGTCGTCCTTGCAGTTGACGAGGAAGACGGGCGGGCAGTCGTGGGGGACGTGGCGTTCGAGCGAGAGGGAGTCGCGCATGGCTTGCCTGCGTTTGCCGTACTCACCGAGCAGTGCGCGCCGCGAGCGTTTGTGCACTACGGGTTGCGTCATCGTCACTACGGGGTATATGGGTGCCACGAAGTCGGGGCGCAGCGATACGGTGTGGGTGATGCCAAGCGGGGCGAGGAAGTCGGTGTGGAAGAACTCCGCCATCGACATGACGAGGTGGCCTCCGGCACTGAACCCCATGGCCCCCACGCGTGCCGTGTCTACATTGAAACGGTCGGCGTTCTCGCGGACGTACTGTATGGCACGCTGTCCGTCCTGTATCATCTCGGGGTGCTGGTGGCCGCGTTTGATGTAGCGTGTGTGCATGATGTAGTCGAAGACCCCCTGCACGCGGTAGTTGAGGACGAAGGCGGCGATGCCGTTGCTGCTGAGCCAGCGCGCCACCGTGGTGCCCTCCGTGTCGTAGTCGTGCCAGCAGTAGCTGCCGCCGGGACATACTATCACGGCTGGCGTGGGGGCTTGCCGTTGTTCTGTTGCTGAAGGGTGTTCCGTAGCGACGGATTCGGGCAGGAATATCTCGAGAGTCACGCTTGGGGCGTTGACGGACGTTCCCTCCCAAAGGCGTATTTTCCTTCCGACGATGTTGTCGGCAGTGTCGCCGTCTCCTTTGCCTTGTGCATAAGAGGCCGGGGAACAGACGCAACAGACGAGTACTGTCAGTAGCAGGCGCACGGCGCTTGTCGGTATGTGTCGGGTCATCATAGTTGGTCTTCGAGTTTGGCGTATTCCTCTTTATAGTAATTGCGGAACCACTTCGTGACGGCCGTCGTGTCGCCGAGGCGTGCCTGCTCGTCGGGCGAGATGCGTTGTCCGTACTGTAGGCGGAGTGTGCCGCGACGCATGATGAACGATCCCTTCGATATGACGCGGCAGGGGGCAGCCTCCACGATGGGCAGTATGTCGAGCTGTAGTAGCCGTGCTATTTCGAATGCCCCCTTGTGGAACCGTTGTATGCGTCCGTCTGCGGAGCGTGTGCCTTCGGGGTATATGGCGATGCTGTATCCGCGTTCTACGAGCGAGCGGAGGTGCGGCAACAGTTCGTCCATGCCCATCTGCATGGGGTAGTACTCGGCGTGGCGCAGTGCCGGACCGAAGAAGGGGTTGTTCCACACCCACCCTTTGGTGAGGATGGCGATGCGGGGCGACTGTGCCAGCATGGCCATGATGTCGAGGACGGACTGGTGGTTGCATACCACCATGGCGGGCTTGCGGAACGTCTCGCCGTGTGGGTTGTCCACTTGGTATTTCACGCCCACCATGCCTAATATGGTCTGGCATACGGTGCGCCCTATGGCGTGGAGCAGGCGGTGTAGCGTCCACGTGCGCCTGTCGGAGTTCATGGCGTGGCAGATGACGGTGGCGGGCAGTATGGCCCCTATGGTGCCTGTGATGAAGACGGAGGCGGCAATGAGTGTGCGCAGCAGCGTCAGTGTCCAGCGTGTGGTGGTGAGTGGCACGCCGTATAGGACGGCGAGGAAGCAGAGTACGGTGTTGAGTATGGAGATGCGTGTGAAGTCCAGTGCGGGGCGGAAGTGCGAGACGCGCTCTTCGCGCGGGGGATAGTAGACGTGTACGGGCGTGGAGACGAGCTTCACGCCGTGCCAGACGGAGAAGACGAGCAGCTCCAGTTCTGCCTCGTAGCGTGAGGTGAGGAAGCGCAGGCCGTGGAGCTTGTCGAGCTGGTAGAGGCGGTAGCCGGTCTGCGTGTCGCGCATGGGGTGCAGTGTCTGCACGGCAAACCAGAAGTTGCTGAAGGCGTTGGCGAACTTGCTTCCGCCGGAGCGTTCGGCACTGTCGAGGTTCATGCGTTCGCCTACGATGATGGCGTCGGGGTGCTCTATGTTGGCTTCGAGGAGGAGGGGGATGTCTTCGGGATAGTGCTGTCCGTCGGCATCTAGCGTTATGGCGCGGCGGAACCCCATCTGCTGCGCCTTGCGGAACCCGGAGCGCAGTGCCGCTCCCTTTCCTGCGTTCTTCGTATGGTGCACCACGGTGATGCCTTCTATCTGGGCCAGGATAGCGTCCGTGCCGTCGGTGCAACCGTCGTCCACCACGATGACGTCGTCGCACTGGCGTAGGGTGCGTCTCACCACGTCGCCCACCGTCCCCTGGTTGTTGTACGTGGGTATGATGACGCAGATGCCCCGTCGGCGCAGTCGTTGGCGTGTGTCGGTGCTCTGGCTGTCGGCTTCGTTGTGGGCTATTTCGGGGTGCATGTCTGTCTCGGCGTGCATAGGAGTGTGAGTTTTGCTATTGTGGTGTCAGCTGTGCGCAGTGTTGCTTTTACTTTTATGGTGTCGTCCTCTGGGTCGGTGGCGATGTCGAGCATGCAGTCTACGGCACTGCCGTTGTCCGGCGTGAGGACGCTGATGAACTTGACGCTCTGCATCTCGCTGATGTCCAGCGGTTGGCGGAGAGCGTCGGCGGCGAGTTCCTCCACGATTTGGACGATGCATACTCCGGGCGTGACGGGGTGTCCGGGGAAGTGTGCGGTGTAGATGACGCTGTCGGGGTTCATGCGTATGGTGTAGTGTGTGTCCTCACGGTGCACTACTGTGTAGAGTTCATCTTTCAGTGTCATCGGTCTGGTGTGGTGTAAGGGTGTATGTGACGTGGTGCTTTGGGTCGGCATAGGTGGACTGGCCCTGCTGCATGCGGTGCATTAGTTCTTTGAGATTCTTGCGGAGCAGGAGGCGGATGTACCACTTGTCGAGCGGTCCGAAGAGGCTGACGATTTTCACCTTGTCGCGTGCGGGGCGGTAGATGAAGTCGATGGCGGAGACGCCGAACTCGTTGACGACGCTTGCCTTCACAGCACCTTCGTCGCCTACCATGGTGCAGAGGCCGCTGACGTATGCTTTCTTGAAGTCTATCTGTATGTCATAACGCACACGGTCTCCCTCGCGGGGCAGCAGCGACTGTGCGTGTCCGGCGAGGGAGACCGTGAGGCTTATGACGAGTGTAAGTATGGCGGTGCGCATCCTTCTCTCTGTTTATTCTATGGTAAATACGTTGGCGGTCAGGGCGACGTTCTTCTTTACGTTGTACATGTCGATGTCGGTGTAGTCGCCGTTCTTCTCGTACATGGTGACGCGGTCGACGGTGAGCGTCTGTCGGTTGAAGACGAGCACTATCTTGGTGTACATCTGCTTGAGGTTCTTGCGCTGCGGCAGGAGTGTGGCGGTGTATGCCGTCTTGCTCTCCGTGAGCGACACTTTGAACTCTCGGCTGTCCGTGAGGCATTTGCCCACGACGCTGCCGAGGATGATTTGTGCTATCTCGCGGAACATCTTGTTCTGCTGCACGTCGATGACGTCCTTGCGGTTCTGCTTCTTGAGCATCACCTTGTTGCCGTTCATGACGAAGGTGTAGGAGTACGGCGTGGTGTACTCCCAGCGCAGTTTGTCGCTCTGTCGGTAGTACATCTTGCCTTTTGACACCATTTTGTCGCCGAGCATCTTCATGTGTTTTGTCTGAGTGAAGTCGCCCTGCATTGTCTTCATCTGTGCCGCAGCGGCACTGATGCGCTGTATGGCCTGCTGTTGGTTTTGTGCCCCGAGCAGTGCAGGCAGTGCCAGGAGCAATGAAAGTATGAAGTTTCTCATAAGTCGGCAATTATGCATTGTGCATTGAAATGAGTACGCATCCCGCCATGATGAGCAGTACGCCGAGCCATTTTGTGAGGTCTACGGTCTCGTGGAAGAAGACGATAGCGGCTATCATGCCGAAGACATAGCTGAGCGACACCATGGGGTATGCCATGCTCAGTGGGAAGTGCTTTACGATGTACATCCATAGCACTCCGGCGGCGGCGAAGGAGATGCCGCAGAGGGCGAACAGCCAGTTGGTCAGCAGGGACGTGAAGAACGCTGCTGTCCACGCGAATGGCGGCATGTGCCCGAGGGCGAACTTTAGGAGTACCTGTCCGAGGGCCAGTAGGGCGCTCTGCAGCAGGGCTAACGGTAATAGATGTAGTAGCACTTGTTTGGGGGGACGTGTAATGTTTTCGTTTTGGCTCGAATGACTTTTTTTGTGGGGAACAGCAATGATTGTTTTTTAGGACTTTAATGACCGTTAATGGACCATTAATTTATCCATTAATATTATTTTTATTCCGTCCAGACTATATTAATTATAAATAAATTATTAATGAATAGATTAATGGTCTAATTAATGGTCTAATTAATGGTCCATTAACGGTCATTAAAGTCCTTAAAAAAGCATTCGTCGGTGTTCCTGTAAGAGTCATTGGCGTAGAGTGAGGCGGTGATTAGCGTGCGCGCAGGACGATGGCACGGGAGTATATCTCTGGTGGCACGGGCTGTCCGAGGCTTTCTAGCAGGCGGCGCAGCGTCGGTGTCGACTCGTCGTGCAGTCCCACGAGGACCGTCTTGGCGCGCCCCGTTGTGATGAGTCGCCGTGCGTCCTCCATGGCGCAGTCCAGCGAGCATGCGCCTTGTGAGTACGTTATGTTGTAGCCGTGACACCGGGTGCGTATGGCGATGCTGCTTCCCACCGTGTTGTGCGTGCTCTGCATGAAGAGCGTGGGCTTGAGGAGGTCTTCGCCGTTCTGGCAGAGGTCCGTGAGGAACTTCTCGCTCGTGTCAAGCATGCCGTAATGTGTGGCGGTGACGATGGCATCGGGGCTGTCTATGCCAGCCTGACGCAAAGCCTTTACGGAGGTCAGCGTGGCGGCCTTGAGCAGTGCGCCCATGCGGCGTGCCTCCATGGGCTTTATCACGTCCTTGTAGTCCTTGAGCTGCTCGGGGTCGTCGATGATGACTTCCGCTACGCACTCCACCTGAAAGGCGGAAGGGGACGATGTACACTCGCCGCTGGCGTTTTGCGTCGGGGCGTGTCTGCTGATGATTAGTGCGCTGTCGTTTCCTCCGAAGCCGAAGGCGTTGCAGAGGGCGTGGTCTATGGTGGCTTCCGTGGCGGTGGCGCAGGGGGTGATGCAGCTGTCGTCCTGGGTGGTAAAGCCCAGGCTGCCGGGTATGAACCCTTGCTGCATGGCCAGTATGCAGATGGCTGTTTCTATGGAGCCGGATGCCGACGTGGTGTGTCCAGTGAAGGCTTTTGTGCTGGAGACGGGTGGCATGTCGCTGCCGAAGACGCGTCGCAGTGCTGCGCTTTCGCTGGCATCGTTGTTGGGCGTGCCGGTGCCGTGGGCGTTGACGTAGTCGATGTCGGCGGGTGTGAGGTGTGCCTGGCGTAGTGCCTCCGTCATGGCGAGGTATGCGCCCTCGCCGTCGTCGGATGATGCCGTCTGGTGGAAGGCGTCGCAGGCATTGCCGTAGCCGGCGATGTAGGCCAGTGGGGTGCGGGAGCCTGCCTGTGGTGTGGTATCTGCCGGGGGTGTCGGGTCGGTATCCTCTGTGCGCTGCATGACGAGGTATGCTGCTCCTTCGCCGAGGTTTATTCCGGCGCGCGACTTGTCGAAGGGTCGGCAGCGGTCGTGGTCGAGGATGAGGAGGGTGTTGAAGCCGTTGAGGTGGAAGAGGCTGAGTGCCTCGGTGCCTCCGGCGAATACGATGTCGGCCTGTCCGCTTTGGAGCATGTCGGCTCCGCGTGCTATGGCGTTGAGGGCGGAGGAGCAGGCTGTGGAGACGGTGGTGACGGTGCAGTCTATGCCGAGCAGACGTACGATGTCGTCGGAAGAGCTGCCGCAGTCATGGTGGAGCACGAAGTCCGGCTTGTCAGCGGCTTCGGTGGTAGACTGACGGGCATCGGTGGCAGACGTAGCGGCTTCTTTGATGATGGCATCGGCAAAGGCGAGTTCGGTGATGTCCATTCCGCCCACTGTCGTTCCGTTGACGAAGGCGATGCGTTTGCCGGCGAGCATCGGTGTGCCTCCGGCGTCGTCGATGGCCTGTCTGAGGGCTACGGCACCGAGCAGTGCGGTGCGGCTGATGCCGTGTGCGTCGGGCAGACCGAGGAGTGCTGCCAGTTGGGCGTTGGACAGTTTCACCTCTCCGACGGGCAGTTCGCGGTGTGCGGAGGTGAGGTGCTGCATTGTCCCTACCCCACCCTGCCCTGTGCGCAGAGCCTGGAGGGTCTGGTCCTTTCCGTTGCCGATGGCGGAGATGATGCCGAGTCCTGTTATTGCTATGGACATACTGTATATTAGTTTGTTACTTTTTGCGGTTGGCAGCGACGTATTCAGCCATTGCCTTTACGCTTTTGAAGACTTCCTTTCCTGCTGCGGCGTTGGCGAGGCGTATGCCGTAGTTCTTTTCGAGGAGCACGATGAGCTCGAGGGCATCGATGGAGTCGAGTCCGATGCCGTCGTCGCCGAAGAGCGGTGCTTCGTCGTCAAATTCTTCTACGCTGAGGTCCTGCAGGTTGAGTGCCTCGATAATCTGTGTCTTGAGGGTATTTATTAGTTCTTCCATAGAGAGAGTTTTTTATTCTGAATTCTGAATTGTGGATTATCCTGTTCTGTCCATCCCGTGATGACGTGGCGTGTGGCTTTGTCGCCGTTGAGGGTGGCGTTGACTATCTGTTGCATGAGGTGTTCGTTGCGTTCCGGGAGAATGTAGAACGATGTCTCGCCGTGGAGTTTGTGGCGTATTGCCACTTCGCCTGTGGAGATGTTGGGCAGGGTGTAGACGAAGGCGGCGGGGCTGGGGAAGAAGTTGTCCGCATCGCTGATGGACGCCTCGTAGTGTCTGTCTGCCTCGATGGACGAGGTGCGGTTGAAGAGTATTACCGCCGTGTCGTCTTGCTGCGTTGAGGCTTGCTGCGCAGAGTCTTGTTGCTGCGCAGGTGTTGTCTGTTGTTGTTTCAGCAGTTCCGCGCCGAGGAATGCCAGTCGTGCCAGGAGGTCCATCTTGTAGAACTTCGGGTAGCCTCCTACGTGTTCCTTATATATATTGATAAGGTCGTCGCCGTTGGCAGGAGAGAGGCTGACGGTGTAGTCCGCTGGGTTGTTGTCCGCACTGTCGGATGGTTCTTCGGAAGCACGGGACGGTTCTTCGTTGTCATGGCAGTGTGTGGAGTCTTTCGTCAGCATCACGGCCCCGTTGCAACCTCCGAATCCGGAGAGCATCTTGACGAAGCAGCGTTTGTCGGTGTGCATCTCTTCTGCGGAGATATTCACCTTACCGCTGACTCCGCGTTCAGCGAAGCCCTTGCTGGGGAGTATGATGCCGTCGTCGAGTGCTCGTGCGGTGATGATGGTCTCCAGCACTCCGGCAGCGCCCATGGTGTGTCCGAAGTATCCTTTTAGGGCTGAGAGCGGCGTGGCGGACAGTCCTGCCTGTTCTATGGCTTTGGACTCCATCTGGTCGTTGTACATCGTGGCGGTGCCGTGTACTCCGACGACGGCGATGTCGTCCGTGGGTGTGTTGCCGATGGTGGCTTGCAGTGCGAGGAGTGCGCCGAGTCCCTTGGGGTGCGGCCCGCTGATGTGGTAGGCGTCGTTGCGTATTGCTCCGCTGACGACGTGCCATGCTTCCTGGGTTGCCGTGGATTGTCGGGTGGCTGAGGCTTCGTTTGCCGCTGTGTCCGCTTCCCGTGAGAATATCATGGTGGCGGCAGCCTCTCCGAGGTTGAGTCCGAGTCGTTCGATGTCGAAGGGTCGGCACGGTTCTGGCGAGAGGGCTTTTAGCGACTGGAATCCCGAGATGATGAAGCGGCTCTGCACGTCGCAGCCGCACACGACGGCGTGGTCGTAGTGATTGGCGTTGAGGAGTCGGAGTGCCAGCACCTGTGCTGCTACGCCTGAGATGCAGGCGTTGCATACGACGACGGGCGTGGTGGTGATGCCTACGGCGCGTGCTATGGTGAGAGCGGAGTCGCCCGGGGTGGGCATGGTGTCGTGCCCTTGGTCGAGGAGTTCCACGTCGCCCTTTGTGGTGCTGAGTATGAGAATGGTGCGCTCGCTGTCAAGGGGTATGTCGGTGTGTGTCAGTGCCTCCCTGATGGACGCTATGGCGAGGGAGGTGAAGCGTGTGTGTCCTGGCAGTATCACCTTCTTCCACTGTTCGGTGGAGAGCTGTGCCAACTGGAAGTCGAAGGGCAGTGCCTTGGTGCCGGCGGGACAGAAGCTGATGCCTGTCTCGCCGCGGCGGACGGCAAGATATGTCTCCTCTGTTGTCAGCCCCAGGGGCGACGTTATGTTGGTAGCGAGCAGCTTCATTGGCGTGTTACACTTTGAGTTTTATTCGCGTCTCGGCAATGGTATTTCCGTCGACAGCGATGGTGGCGCTGGCCATTATCATACCGAATGCTTCGGCTTCTATGTCCAGTGTGGTGCGCAGTGTCTCTCCGGCTTGCGGGCGGCGGAGTATCTTCATTCCCGTTATGGCGGCGATGACTCCGGCGGCCACGTCCTTGCGCATTATGTACCTGTTGATGTATCCGATGCGTGCGGCGCAGGTCTGGGCGATGTTCTCCGCCATGCCTGCCGGGGAGAGAGTGCCGTCGTCGGCGAGGATGTTGTCGGGGCTGACGGTGGTCTCCGTTATGGTGCGCTGATGGTCGTAGTGTGTCAGTCTGCCCACCATGACGAACGGCTCCTGCTGGGGCAGCAGCGTATGCACGTCTATGGCGGCGACGAAATGGTCTGGCGGTGCGGTGGGGTCTACGCCGGATGGTATGTCGGGCAGAGGGGTGTGTGGTGTCATGTCCAGAATTCGAAGTAGTTATACCATTGTTCGGGGTAGAGGGTGACGATGCGCTCCAGTTCGCTGACGTATGCCTGTGCCAGTTGTCGTGTCTGCTGTTGTCGTGGCAGTGTGTGGTCGTAGTATAGGGGCGTGACGTATATCTGGTATGCTGTTGTGGACTTTTTCACGACGTTGACGGCGATGACGTCCACGCCGCGCATGGTGGCGAGGGAGAATGGTCCGGCAGGGAAGTCTGCTTCCTTGCCGAGGAAGTGCAGGCGTATGCTCTTTTTGGAACCGAAGAGTCTGTCGGCGGGCATGCTGACGGTCTCACCGTTGGCGAGGGCGTTGTTTATCTCGAAGAGATGTCCCATGTCCGGGCGGACGCTGATCATGCGGATATGGTGTGAGTCGAACATGCGGTTGCGGTTGGCCATGACGGACTCCTTCTCTCCTCCGAAGACGAGTGCGTTGAGGGGTTTGTCGGCAGTGAGCGTGTAGCCTGCCATCTCGTAGTTGCCCACGTGGGCACTGAGTTGCACGAAGCCGTCGGGCCGCTGCTCCAGTGCGTTGAAGTGGTCCATGCCCTCGACGCTTATCCTGAACGTCTTTCCAGCATATACGGCGAAGCGGTCTACGACGACTTGTCCGAAGAGGTAGAAGTTGCGGTACGTCTTAAGAGCAGCGCGCAGTGGCGACATGCCCCACTGCTGTCGGAAGTAGCGGTAGATGGTCTTCTGTGCCGGATTGACGACGAGGCAAACGGGTATGACGAAGACAGCCACGAAGGCGTAGAGCACCCTCATGTCTATGACTTTGAGCATGCGGATGAGCCACTTGTGCATCCATCCGTTGCCGTAGGTCGTACCGGCCCATTGCTTCTCCATTTTCTCTTTGTGTTACTTCTGTGTCCTTTCAGCGTACTACTTTTGTGTCTTCTCGGCGATATACTGGTACAGGTCGGCAAGGGTGCTGAGCTTCTGCACGTCGCCTTGTCCTACCTTGAAGCCGAAGTTGCGCGTGATGAAGGCTACGATGTCCACGTAGTCCAGGCTGTCTATGCCGACGTCGGCGCGCAGCAGTGCGCCGTCGAAAATCTTTTCCTCGTCAATCTCCATCTCGTCGATGAGGAAGGTGTTGAGTTTTTCTTTTATTTCTTCTAAATTCATGCGAAGCCAATTAAGAATTATGCATTAGTCTGCAGACGATGATGCTGTGTCCCTGTCCGAGTCCGTCGTGTATGCATTCCACCTCCAGTCCGGCGCGTGCGATGAGTCGTATCATGTCGTCGGAGTGGTACATCTTGCTGTTGCCGTTTGCCATGGCGGTGAAGTAGAGACTGGTCATGGTGAGACAGAAGGCGGCAGGCTCGAAGCGCTGGCGGTCCCAGAGGGTCTCCATGATGAACAGTCGAGTCAGGTCTGTCATGGCCGCCTTGGCCCGTGTGAGTATGCTGACGATCTCTTCCTCTGCGAAGCAGTCGAGGAACTGGCTCATCCAGATGGCGTCGAGTCCGCCCTCGCGTTTGGGAAATAGTGCTGTGGGGTCGAGCAGGTTGATGCCGTGTCCGCTGATGCGTTCAGCGCTGGGCTTCCCTGCGGTGTTTGCCTGCATCAGCTTTATCTGCTGTGGCAGGTCGAGGATGGTAACCTCCACGTCGGGGTTGTACGCTACGCACTGCAGTGCCCACTTGCCTGTGTTGCCGCCCACGTCATAGAGCGAACGCACCTTGTGCTCGTCGAAGACGATGCGCAGTGCCTCGGGGAATGACGAGTCGCTGTAGAAATGGTCGAAGCCGAACCAACTCTTCTGCACCTGCGGTGGCAGCGACGACAGCCCCTCGTACAGTGTGGGCCACGGTCCGAAGTGCTCCAGTCCGGCAGGGCGTCCCTCCTTGAGCGACTCCTCGAGTCGGAACATGCCCTCGTAGTTGACATCGTGGTTGAGGTCCATATTGACGCGTGCCGCTTGGTCTGTAATAAGAAACCATCCCGTCTTGGCGAGGTGGTAGCGGTCCGTCTCGTCGTCTATCAGTACCGTGCCGATGGAGAGTGATGCTTCGAGGAGGCACTTGGCGGCGTAGGGGGAGATGCCCGCCTTCTCCGCCACCTCAGCTTCGGTCATGCCCCCGTCGCTGTCTCGCAGCATGTCGAGGATGCCCCATTTCACCATCAGCCGTGACACTTGAAAGACGATAGGTCCCCAAGCTATCACTTCCGCCAGGCGTTGTGCCTCTCGTGCGGAGAGTTGCTCGCTGGTGTATTTCTTCTTTATTTCAGGGAATAAATGCATTGTGCCGATGTGTGGGATTTATTTGAACGAAGCTAACTTCTCGCCTGTGTCGCGCATCATTTTGATGTAGCTGTCGTACTTGACAAAGTCTCTGCCGCCCTCGAAGGTGTCGGCGTATGCACGGTACACCTCTTCGCCCGTGGCGGTGTTGGTGGCGGTGATGTCGGCAGTTATCTTGTGCTTGTGTCCTGATATGAACGACATGACGCTGTAGAAGTAGTCGAGAGCCTTCACCTTGATGGTGATTTGATACTGGGCCTCGCTGGCATCGGCGGTGTATGTCACTTTCTTTGCCTTGTTCTTGAATCCTTCGACGAGAGCATGTTCGCCCTCCTTCAAGTACTTGTCGTACTCGTCATTGAGTTGCGACTTCAGGTCTATCTTGTTGTCCCATGTAGCATTAGACCAATCCAATACGATGCACACCTTGACGGGTTCCTTCATAAACGAAGCCTTGCCGCTCTTTATCTTCAGGTTGTCACCGGCGAAAGTTGCCATACAGATGAACAATGCACAAAGTGCGAGTAAAAACTTTTTCATAAGTTGTAGCTTTTAAGTTATGTCGTTGTTTTATTTAGTTCGAGTTATATTTTCCTCAGCACCAGTGCGCTGTTTGTTCCTCCGAAGCCGAAGGAGTTGCTCAGGACGGTGGTCAGGGGCGTGTCCACGGTGGTACGGGCTATATTGAGGTGCGCTGTATCGTCGTCGGGGGTGGTGAGGTTGATGTTGGGTGCTACAAAGTCGTGCTGCATCATGATGATGGAGTATACGGCTTCGCTGGCTCCCGCCATCCAGCATTCGTGTCCCGTCATGGACTTTGTGCTGCTTACCCAAGGTTTTGCTTCGTGGAAGAGGCGGTCGATGGCGCGTGCCTCTATGGCGTCGCCCTGCGGTGTGCCTGTGGCGTGGGCGTTGATGTAGTCTACGTCAGAGGGTGTGATGCCGGCATCGTCCATGGCGCGCTGCATGGCGGTGGCAGACCCGGTGTCGCTGGGCGTGCTGAGATGTCCTCCTCCGTTGCTGGAGAATCCGTAGCCTGCCAGTTCGGCGAGTATCGTGGCGCCGCGTGCCACGGCGTGGTCGTAGTCTTCGAGGATGAGGGCTGCCGCTCCTCCGCTGGGTACGAGTCCCTGGCGTGTACGGTCGAAGGGTCGCGAGGCTTTCTGCGGCTCCTCCGTCTCGCAGGAGAAGACGTTGAGGGCATCGAAGGAGGACATGGCGTACTGGTTCACCTCCTGTGCTCCGCCGCAGACGACGATGTCCTGCATCCCCTGGCGTATCATCGTGGCAGCGAGTCCTATGGCGTGGCTACCGCTGGCGCATGCCGCACTGACGGTGAGGCTGATGCCGCGCAGGTGGAACGCCGTGCTGAGGTTCATGGAGACAGTGGAGTTCATGGTTTGGAAGACGTTGCCGGCACCGATGGCCTCCGAGTTGTGCGTCTCAAGCATCGTCATGTGTGCGTCGATGAGTGGCTTGGCGGACGAGTCGCCGCCGAAGAGCAGTCCCGCCTCGTGGCGGAGGAGGTAGTCGTCTGTGATGCCGCTCTGCTGGAGTGCCTCTCGTGTAGCCATGTAGGCGTACTGCGCCTGTTCGGACATGGAGGCCCGCGTGCGGCGGTCGAGGAGTCCCTTGAGGTTGGGCGTGGGTACGATGCCCGTGAGCGGCGAGTGGTAGCCGTAGGCCAGGCGCGCCTCGTCGATGCCAATGCCGGAGCGGCCGGCGTAGAGCGATTCTCTGACGCTTGCCACGTCCGTGCCGAGGCACGACCATATTCCCATTCCTGTGACGACGACTTTTCTGCCCATTTGCTTTTGTTGTGTGATATCCTTGCAAAGTTACGCAAAAAATGTCATTCTTGCCGTAAAAAAGGTACAAATATATGCGATAAGCACAATTTATAAGTGTTTTATGAGTAACTTTGCAGAGATTTACGTATTACAACCAACATATTACCCGATACAATAATGAGAAAAGAAATACACGACATTCTCGAGGATGCCCTCCCTTTGGTGGACCTCGACTCTGACTTCCTCTTCGCCGAACTCTCCTCGCTGGACATCACGACGATAATGATGCTGCTCTCGGAGAAGTACGGCATAACGCTCGATTCGCATGACGTGACGCCGAAGAACTTCAAGTCGCTTGACAGCATCGTGGCACTCGTGGAGGGCAAACTCTCGTGACTTCAATTGACGCAAATGAATCTTTTAGGACTGTAATGGCCTGCGAAGGTTTTTAGGACTTTAATGGCCGTTAATTGACCATTAATTGGACCATTAATTTTTTATTAATAATTTAGTCCATCCAGATGAAAAAAATAATATTAATGGATAAAATTAATGGTCAATTAACGGCCATTAAAGTCCTAAAAGCTCTCACTTGAAGCCCTAAAAAAATCATTGGCGTAAAAAAAACATTGGTGTCCCACACACTACGGTCATGCAAACAATACTGGATTATATTAGACGTTCCGCCGGGAAGTACCCGGAGAAGGTTGCCGTCAGCGTGCTGCACGGCGGCGTGGCATTGACGTACCGCGAGTTGTGCGCTGCCATGGAGCGCAGCGAACCACTGCCGCTGCCGTTGCTTGGCGACCGGTGGGACGGCGATTTCATCCTCCATACCTCCGGCACTACGGGTGCACCGAAGGACATCCCCGTCACCCAGCGCGCCGTCTGCGTCAATACGCTCAATCTCATCGAAAGGCAGGGCTATTCCCCGGAGCACATCTTCATCATCGCCGGCGACATGACACACCTCGGGTGCTGGTCGAAACTCTTCCCCGTGCTTGCCATGGGCGGCACCATCGTCATCATTCCCGACGGCATGAAGCGCATCGACGACTTCTACGAGGCACTCTCCGCCGTCCCCGAGCCTGCCGACAGTCCCTACGCCCGAGGGCGCAAGTACGCCACATTTCTAGTGCCTACGCAGATAGGTATGCTCATGCAGGACGACCGTCTCGCCCTCTACGCCGACCGCCTTGACTTCATCGAGACGGGCGCAGCTCCCATGTCGCAGACTGACATGGAGCACCTCTGCCGTCTCCTGCCCCACTCCAGGCTGTACAATACGTACGCCTCCACTGAGACGGGCATCGTCGCCACGTACAACTATAACGACGGTGCGCCCCAGAGCGGCTGTTGCGGCACGGCCATGCCTCGCTGCAGTGTCACTATAGACGAGGACGGCCGCATCGTATGCCACAGCGAGGCGTACGACTCCCCCATCGTCACCAACGACCGTGGTTACCTCGATGCCAACGGCCGTCTGCACATCCTCGGCCGCTGCGACGACATCATCAATGTTGGCGGCTACAAGGTGTCGCCCGAAGAGGTGGAGGAGGCAGCACTCTCCCACCCCGACGTGGAGGACTGCATCTGCGTAGGCATCCCCCACCCCTTGTTGGGATACCAACTGGAGTTGCGCGTAGTCCTGCGCCCCGGTGCTGCGCTGGACAAGCGTTCCATAGCTCGCCACATAGCGCGGCTGATAGAACGCCATAAAGTCCCGTTGGTTTACAAAACCGTTGAAGCTGTTCCGAGGAACGCCAATGGCAAGATACTGCGTGAGAGAGATGTGTAAAACCTTTTGTCGCTTTTTTAAACATTAATTGCCGTTAATGGCTCGTTAATGATTCATCAATAATCTATTCCGTCCGAAAGGAAGAGAACAAATTAATTAATGGTCAATTAACGGTCAATTAACGGCAATTAATGTCTAAAAAATATCATTGGCGGCTTCCCAGAATAGCCTTTGTGCGCCAAAATATCATTGGCGGCTATTCGTGCAGAGGGGGCTTATCCGCCGAAGTTGTCGAACGAGATCATGTCGTCCTCTACTCCGAGAGAGTGGAGCAGGTCGAGGACTGTCTTTGACATCATCGGAGGTCCGCAGAGGTAGTACTCGATGTCCTCCGGAGCGTCGTGCTGCTTGAGGTACGTGTCGCCCATGACAGGTGCGATGAAGCCTGGGGTGTACTTGACGCCCAGCTTGTCGGCCTTCGGGTCCGGACGGTCCAGAGCCAGATGGAAGTGGAAGTTGGGGTACTCCTTCTCCAGTTCGAGGAAGTCCTCCATGAAGAACACCTCGTCGATGGCGCGTGCACCGTAGAAGTAGTGCATCTCGCGGTCGCGTACGTGGAGCGTCTTGAGCAGGTGCATGATCTGCGCACGTAGCGGTGCCATGCCGGCGCCGCCGCCTACCCATATCATCTCGCGACCCGTGCCGTAGTGAGGGTGGAACTCTCCGTAAGGGCCGCTCATCGTCACCTTGTCGCCCGGCTTGAGGGAGAAGATGTACGTAGAGGCTATGCCGCAGGGTACGTCCTGGAAGCCAGGGCCCTGGTCTTTAGGCTTGAACGGCGGTGTGGCGATGCGGACGGTGAGGGTGATGATGTCGCCCTCGTCGGGGTAGTTGGCCATGGAGTATGCACGTATGGTAGGCGTTTCGTTCTTCTGCTTGAGTCCGAAGAGTCCGAACTTCTCCCATGCCGGCACGTAGAGGTCGCCGATGAGTGCCTTGTCCATGTCGCGGTTGTAGTCGATGTCGTATGCAGGGATGACGATCTGCGCGTACGAGCCGGGTTCGAAGTTCATGTGCTCGCCCGGAGGGAGCTGTACCTTGAACTCCTTGATGAACGTGGCGACGTTCTTGTTGCTGATGACGGTGCATTCCCATTCCTTTACGCCGAGAACGCTCTCGGGCACCTTCACCTCCATGTCGCCCTTCACCTTTGCCTGGCATCCGAGTCGCCAGTTGTCCTTTATCTCCTTGCGCGTGAAGTGCGGGCGCTCAGAGTCAAGAATCTCGCCTCCGCCGCTGAGGATCTGCAGTTTGCACTGTCCGCAGCTGGCCTTACCGCCGCAGGCTGAGGGGAGGTATATGCCGTTTTCGTTGAGTGTGGCCATGACGCTTCCGCCCTGCTCCACCTCCAGTTTCGTGTCGCCGTTGACGGTGAGCGTCACCTTACCGCTGGGGCTGAGGTATTTCTTCGCCACGAGCAGCACTACGACGAGCACCAGTATGACGGCGAGGAAGATTCCTATGCTTGATAGTATGTATGCCATGTGTGTCTATTGTGTGTCTAAGTGTGTGGGTAATGTTTTAGATCTTCAGACCTGAGAAGCACATCATCGCCATAGCCATGAGTCCTACGGTGATGAATGAGATGCCCAGTCCCTGTAGCGGCTTTGGCACGTCGCCGTACTGCATCTTCTCGCGTATGGCGCCCATGCTGACGATGGCCAGTGTCCAGCCGATGCCGCTACCTACGGCGTATGTGATGGAGTCCCACACGTTTCCGATGTACTGCGAGCTGGAGGGGTCCATGTTGATGCGCTGCTGCATGAAGAGCGATGCACCCATGATGGCACAGTTTACGGCGATGAGTGGGAGGAAGATACCCAGTGTGGCGTAGAGCGAGGGTGAGTATCGCTCCACTACCATCTCGACGAGCTGCACGATGCCGGCGATGACAGCGATGAAGAGGATGAAGGCGAGATAGCTGAGGTCTACGCCCTCGAAGAGGCAGTCGGGGCCGAGCACCTTCGTCTGCAGCAGGTAGTTGACGGGTACGGTGATGAGGAGCACGAACGTCACGGCGACGCCGAGTCCGAGCGAAGTCTTCACGTTCTTCGAGACGGCAAGGAACGAGCACATGCCGAGGAAGAAGGCGAAGATCATGTTGTCAACGAATATTGACCTGAAGAAAAGGTTTATGATGTGTTCCATTACTTATTGTCCTCCTCTTTATAGAAAAAACCACGGTGTATCCAGATGACGCATCCGATGAGGATGAGCGCCATGGCAGGCATGGCCATCATGCCGTTGTCGATGTATCCGAAGTCGTACGCTCCGTCGGGTATCACCTTGAATCCCAGCAGCGAGCCGCGTCCGAAGAGTTCGCGGAAGGCACCGATGATGACGAGGATGATGCCGTATCCGAGACCGTTGGCAATGCCGTCGACGAAGGAGTGCCACGGGCCGTTCTGCATGGCGAAGGCCTCAAGGCGTCCCATGAGGATACAGTTGGTGATGATGAGTCCGACGTATACGGAGAGCTGCACGCTGACGTCATAGGCGAAAGCCTTGAGCACCTGTGCCACGATGGTGACGAGGGCTGCTACGACAACGAGCTGCACGATGATACGTATGCGTGTGGGGATGGTGTTACGTATAAGTGAGATGATGAGGTTGCTGAAACCCGTGATGACTGTCACGGCGAGACCCATCACCAGTGCTGGCTTCAGCTGCGATGTGACAGCCAAAGCGGAACAGATACCGAGCACCTGCACGAGGACAGGGTTCAGTATGTTCAGCGGAGCGAGAAAAACGTCTTTCAGTTTCATACTTTTTTCTGTGTTTCGTTATTTCACTAAAGCCTTCTTGTACTTCTTGAAGCCCTCCTGCAGCATGTCGCTGACACCGTTGCAGGTGAGGGTGGCACCCGTCACGGCGTCGCACTGCGACTGTGGGTCCTTGACTTCGCTCTTCTTGAGCACCTTCAGCACGGGAGTGCCGTTGGCGTCGTAGATGGTCTTGCCCTGGAACTGGTCCTGCCAAGCCTTGGAGTCCTTGATTTCGGCGCCCAGTCCGGCTGTCTCGCCTTCGTGGTTGAAGTAAGCGCCGTAGACGGTCTTGCCGTCCTCGTTGACAGCGATATAGCCCCAGATGGGTCCCCAGAGTCCCATGCCGTAGACGGGCACGATGAACTTCTTCTCGCCGTTGACGTTGCAGCGGTAGAGGGCGAGCTTGCCGGCCTTGTAGTCGGCGCTGCCGAGTGTGAATCCGGCTTTCTCGCCGCCCTTCTCGCCTGCCTCTACGGTGTTGCCGTCGGCATCGATGATGGCGTCCGCCTCTATCACCTCACTGTATTTCGCAGCCACCTCCTCGCCGGAGAGGTCGCGTATGTTGAGCGCAGCCAGGAGCTGGCTCTTCTTGTCGAGCGCCACGTTGACGTCCTGTGTCTCCTTGAGCGACTGGCTGACGAAGGCAAGCAGGAAAGCCACGATCACTACCATGACGCAGCTGTACGCTATGATGTATGCGTTGGAGTTAGTATTGAGTTTCATGTTTGTATTCGTTATTTAGCGCGCTTGAGTCGCTTGCTTATGTTAGACTGTACAACGAAGTAGTCGATGGTCGGGGCCATCATGTTGCCGAAGAGGATGGCGAGCATCATGCCCTCGGGGTAACCCGGGTTCATCACGCGTATGATGACAGCCAGTGCGCCGATGATGACACCGTATATCCACTTGCCCGTCTCGGTGCGTGCGGATGTCACGGGGTCTGTCGCCATGAATACGGCGCCGAAGCAGAATCCGCCGAGGATGAGGTGCTGGTACCACTCTACCGGTGTCTGGCCTGTAGCCTGGAAGATGGCGGCCATGACGCCTCCTCCGATGAAGATGCTCAGCATCGTCTTCCATGACGCTATGCCGCTCCAGAGGAGTATGACGGCGCCGATGAGGATGGCGATGACGCTTGTCTCGCCGATGGAGCCTGGGATGAGACCTATGATGCTGTCAGTCAGCGATGCTGTGGGTGCTGTGCCCTGTGCCATCTGTCCGAGCGGTGTGGCGCAGGTGAAGGCGTCGGGCAGGTCGTTGCCCAGTCCGAAGAAGCTCTCGGTGCTTACCCATACTGCGTCGCCGGACATCTTGCTCGGGTATGAGAAGAAGAGGAAGGCGCGTGCCAGCAGTGCCACGTTGAAGATGTTCATGCCCGTGCCGCCGAATATCTCCTTGCCGAAGATGACGGCGAAGGCAACTGCGAGTACGATGACCCAGAGTGGGCAGCCTACGGGGAGGATCATTGGGATGATGATACCGCTGACGAGGTAGCCCTCCTGTATCTCCTCGCCCTTCCACTGTGCCCAGGCGAACTCTATGCCGAGGCCGACGATGTAGCTGACGATGATTTTGGGGAGCACGGCGATGGCGCCGTAGATGAACATCTCGAGGAACGTTGCCTCGGCGAGTTTGCCTGCGGCGGCGTAGTTCTGGTAACCGATGTTGTACATGCCGAAGAGCAGGGCCGGTATGAGCGCGATGACCACCATACTCATGATGCGCTTCGAGTCGATGGCGTCATGGATGTGTGCTCCGGTGCGCTTTGCCGTAGTGTTCGGCACATAGAGGAATGTCTCAAAGCCGTCGAAGACGCTGCGGAAGGCACTGAACTTTCCGCCCGGCTGGAACTGTGGCTTTATCTTGTCTATGTATTTTTTCATTTTATTGTTGTCTGTGTGAGAGAGTCAAGAGTCTGTCCTTTAAGCGTTCTCCTTGCGGAGCATGTCGAGTCCGTCGCGTACGATGCGCTGCAGTTCCAGTTTGCTGCTGTCCACGAACTCGGCCAGTGCGAAGTCCTCGGGGCTTACCTCGTAGATGCCGAGCTGCTCCATCTTGTCGATGTCGCCTGCTATGATGGCCTTGATGAGGTATTCGCCGTAGATGTCCATAGGGAGCACGCTGTCGTACTCTCCGCTCATTATCATGTGTCGCTCGCCGCCCTTGACGCGTGCGTCGAGGGTGTACTCCTTCTTGCCCAGGAGCCATGAGAAGTAGCTTCGGCTGACGGAGAACTGGTTCAGGCGCGGCAGTATCCATCCGAAAGCCTCGTCGGCGTGGTCGCCTTCCTTGATGGCTGTCACCTCGCTGGTGTGTGCGCCGAGGTATGCGTCCTTCGAGGTCTGCACGCCGGTGAGCGGGTTGCCCAGGATGATACGTGTGCCGTCTTCCTTGACGCGTCCGTTGAGGAGGCTTGCCAGAGGCTGTCCCACCTTCATGTCGGCGTAGGCGGGTTCGCTGACTTCGCTGCCGGCGAGTGCCACGGTGCGTGTGAGGTCAACGTGGCCTGTGTTGAAGAGTCGTCCGATGAAGAGCACCACGGTGGGGTCTACGGTCCAGACCACTTCGCCCTTGTTGACGGGGTCGATGTTGTTGACCTGTACACCGACGTTGCCGGCAGGGCATTTGCCCTTGAAGGCCACCACTTCGACGTCCTTTGCTCCGGTGAGTGCGGTGCTGGTCTGTGCGACACCGATGCCGAGGTATGTCTTTGCTATCTTCGAGAGGGCTGTCAGGCCGGTCTGGAAGTCGGCTTCCTGTCCTTCCAGTTCGAATTCGAAGTCTCCGGCGAGGGGCATGTCGCGCAGTGCGGAGACGAAGATTGCCTTTGGCGCGGTGTCCGGTGTGGTGGAGACGGCGTATGGCAGCTGGTTGATGTAGCCGAAGAGTCCGGCTTCGAGCAGTGCAGCCTTCACGTCGTCGCCGCTCATCTTGGCAGCGTCTTTCTTGCCGAAGTCCGTGTACTGCTGTTCCTTGTCTGCCTCCACCTGGATGCTGAGCACCTTGCGGCGGTCTCCGCGCTCAACGAGCGTCACGGTGCCGCTTACAGGGGACGCGAACTTCACCTCCGGGCAGGCCTTGTTGACGAACAGTGCGTCGCCGGCCTTCACCCTGTCGCCTTCCTTGACAACCACTTTCGGCTTTACGCCCTCGAAGCCGCAAGGCTGAAGGGCATACGTGCCGCCACTGGCAACGCTGAGCTTCTTCTGCTCCGCCTTGCCAGAGAGGTTGATGTCAAGACCACGACTTAACTTGATGATCTTTGTCATAAATCTTGTATTACGTTATAAGTATGTAGTTACCGATGTAATTTGTCTATGCTTGCCGCACTGGTTTGCGGCAGTCCTTTTCTAATCTGCGCACGAAATTAATAATATTTTTTCACATTTGCCGCCTTTTGCCCGAAGTTTCGTTCACAGCGTGCAAGAAAAGCCCTAAAAAAGTGCAAATATGCTATTCGGATATTACAAAAAAAGCGATGCTGCAGGCACTGTGTGAGTGCATGCGGCATCGCCGTGAGTTATGCTCCGCCGTGGGCGGAGTATGGGTACAATAGACTATTTTTTAGTGGCAGAGAACTGTGTCATACCGCTTGAGTCGGTATAGTATCCCGTTAAGGTCTTTGAACCGATATTGGTTAAGTTGGAAAAGTGGCATAACTCATTAGTTCCATTCATAACATAAACAGTAGATTGGTAGAGCTCAGTGAAATACCATGTGATGCTACCGTCATATTGTACGGTACCGTCGGCATTCTTAACGTAGAGTGTACCTTCTTTGTTGCTATTCAAGGTAATAACGAATCTAGACTGGCCTGTCGTGCCCACTTCCCATGTGCCGAGCACGCTAGTTTCTGTTGCCTGATACTCTGTGTCATCATCGTCACCGCAAGAGGTGAGTGTGAATGTTGTTACCAAAGCTACCACGAAGAAGGTAGCCATCATCAAGAGTTTTTTCATTGTTTTTCTCCTTTGATTAATTTGTTAAATGATAAAGTTATATCGTCTTTTGGCAAGCTTCCTGTTTCCAATAAAATTTTGATGGCATTACGCAATTTATCTATCGGATAACCGCGTTTTTTGCAAAGTTTCAGAGCCTTGTCAAATCGCTTTGTAGTGTCAAAACTATACATTATTTCCCCAAAACAGTATCAAACATTTCGTCAACAGAGTTCCAATGCGTAACCCTCCCGGCAGCGACATCATCATGAGCCAATTCCAAGTCTGTCTTGCCTGGCTTCAAAATAGAAATGGCTGAAACGCCATTCAACATCTTGATGGCATTTTTAAGTTTAGTCAGCAAGGCAGGGTCAGAGACCGTCACCAACAACTGAGGTTCTTTTAAGGCTATGGCATTCATATTCTTTTCCTTTATAAACGTTCAAAATGGTTTTGAATGTACAAAGTTACGCATTTATTTCCAAACTCGTATCACAAACCCCGTTCTTTTACGAATCTTTATCTTTTCTGCAAGTTCAACTTACAAAACATGCGTTCAAAAAATAACTTATCACCTATACTTTTCCCCCGACGATTTTCTTTATCTCGTTGAGTTTGCAGAGAGCTTCTACGGGGGTGAGGTTGTTGATGTCGAGGTTGAGGATTTCGTCGCGTACCTGCTCGAGGACGGGGTCGTCCAGTTGGAAGAAGGAGAGCTGGGTGCCTCCGGGCGGTAGTGTGGCGGCAGCACTGAGTGCGGCGGTGGTGCTGCCGGAGTTTGCTGTCGTGGGCATTGAGATGCTGCCGGAGTTTGCTGCTGAGGTCGGGGCTGTAGTGCTTTTGCGTCCTGCCTGCCCCACTCCACTGGCGTTTTCTTCGAGGGCGTGCAGCAGTTCGTTGGCTCTGGTGACGATGCTTGGGGGCATGCCGGCGAGTCTTGCCACGTGTATGCCGAAGGAGTGCTCCGAGCCGCCCTCCACGAGTTTTCGCAGGAAGATGACCTTGCCGTTCATCTCCTTTACGGAGACGTTGTAGTTCTTGATGCGCTGGAAGTGGTGCTCCATCTCGTTGAGCTCGTGGTAGTGCGTGGCGAAGAGCGTTCGTGCGGCACTGCCCGGGTGCTCGTGCAGGTACTCCACGATGGCCCATGCTATGGAGATGCCGTCGTAGGTTGACGTGCCTCGTCCCAGTTCGTCGAAGAGCACGAGGGAGTGGTCGGTGACGTTGTTGAGGATGTTCGATGCCTCGGTCATTTCGACCATGAAGGTCGATTCTCCCGTGGAGAGCGAGTCGCTCGCGCCGACGCGGGTGAATATCTTGTCGACGATGCCGACGTGTGCGCTTTCCGCCGGGACGTAGCATCCTATCTGTGCCAGGAGGACGATGAGTGCCGTCTGGCGCAGCAGTGCCGACTTACCTGCCATGTTCGGGCCGGTGATGATGATGATCTGCTGTCTGTCGTCGAGCAGCACGTCGTTTGGCACGTATTCCTCGCCAACGGGCAGGTGCGTCTCTATGACGGGGTGGCGTCCCTGGTGAATGTCGATGACGTTGTCCGTCTCGACGACGGGGCGCACGTAGCGGTGCTGTGCGGCTGTCTTGGCGAAGGAGAGGAGGCAGTCGAGTTCCGCCACGAGGGTGGCGTCCTGCTGCAGTTGCTGTATGAACTGCTGGACGTACTGCACGGCTTCGAAGTAGAGTCTGGCTTCGAGGGCGAGAATCTTGTCCTCAGCACCGAGAATCTTCTCTTCATACTCCTTCAGCTCCTGCGTGATGTAGCGTTCGCAGTTGACGAGGGTCTGCTTGCGCACCCATTCCGGTGGTACGGCATCCTTGAATGTGTTGCGCACTTCGAGGTAGTAGCCGAAGACGTTGTTGTAGCCAATCTTGAGCGACATGATGCCCGTGCGCTCTATCTCGCGCTGCTGCAGCTGCAGGAGGTAGTCCTTTCCGGAGTATGCTATCTTGCGCAGTTCGTCGAGCTGTTCGTTGACGCCGCTGCGTATTACTCCGCCCTTTGCAACGAGTTGCGGCGGGTCCTGCTCTATGGTGCGGCTGATGTAGTCGCGCAGTTCGTCGAGGGTGTCAATCTTCTCCCCTACCCTGTCGAGCACCTCCGTGCCAGACTGTCTGCATACCACCTTAATGGGTTTTATGGCCTGCAGTGCCTGTCCGAGCTGCACCATCTCGCGCGGCGAGACGCGTCCCGTTGCCACCTTTGCGACGATGCGCTCCATGTCGCCGATCTGCATGAGTTCGCTGTCGATGACGTCGCGCGAGTCCGTCTGGCGGAAGAAGTAGTCTACGGCATCGAGACGGTCGTCGATGCGCTGTTTCTCCCTGAGCGGGAAGACGAGCCATCGTCTGAGCATACGTGCTCCCATGGGCGAGACGGTATTGTCGATGACGTCGACGAGGGCTGAGCCTCCTTCGTGTAGGGGCTGGTTAATCTCGAGGTTGCGTATGGTGAAGCCGTCGAGTCTGACGTATTTGTCAGCCTCGATGCGCTGTATGCGGTTGATGTGTGCTATCTGCGTGTGCTGTGTGTACTCGAGGTACTGCAGTAGTGCTCCGGCGGCGATGAGTCCTTCGTGCAGCATCTCCACGCCGTAGCCCTTCATGCTCTTGACGTTGAAGTGGCCGTGTAGCTTCTGGCGTGCGGTCTGTTCGGAGAACACCCAGTCGTCCATCTCGAAGAGGCAGAGGTCTCGTCCGAACTGCTGTAGGGTGCTGTTTTTGTTGCCGCGCATGATGAGTACCTCCTTCGGTGCGAAGTCGTTGAGAATCTTGAGGGCGTACTCGTGGTTGCCCTGGTCGACGAGGAACTCTCCCGTGGAGATATCGAGGAGCGAGATGCCGAAAGCGGACTTCCCGAAGTGTATGGCGCAGAGGAAGTTGTTCTCCTTGCAGTTGAGGACGGTGTCCTGCATGGCGATGCCTGGAGTAACGAGCTCGGTGATGCCCCGCTTGACGAGTTTCTTGGTCAGCTTGGGGTCTTCGAGCTGGTCGCAGATGGCGACGCGCCGTCCTGCGCGTATTAGTTTGGGCAGGTAGGTGTCGAGGGCGTGGTGTGGGAATCCCGCCATGGCGTCCTCTTTGGCGTTAGACTTGTTGCGCCGTGTCAGCGTGATGCCCAGTATGCGTGCCGCCTCGTACGCGTCGTCTGCGTACGTCTCGTAGAAGTCGCCGCAGCGGAAGAGCAGCAGTGCCTCCGGGTGCTTCGCCTTCAGGTCGTAAAACTGTTTCATCATCGGCGTCAGTTCGCCTTCTTTCTTTGCCATGTGTATATATAAACGACAATTTAATTTGTTAACTACAACTCGGACTTGAGGGGGATTAAAGACAACTCGGGCTTGAGTGGGAAAGACGACAACACGGACAACTTAGGACAACTTTTTTTAAGTTTCCTTTGGCGTCGCTAAACACCGCGCCGAATCGTCTTTGCCTGCGAGTTTAAGACAACTCTGTTGGGTTCAATGACGACAACACGGACAACTTTGGACAACCTTTTTTATATTACCTTTTGCGGCGCTAGACACCGCGCCGAGTCGTCTTTGCCTGCGAGTTTATGACAACTCTGTTGGGTTCAATGACGACAACACGGACAACTTTGGACAACTTTTTTATATTACCTTTTGCGGCGCTAAACACCGCGCCGAGTCGTCTTTGTTTATGAATTTAAGACCACATAAGTAATAGTTTACTGAAATCATGTCAGTAACACATCAAGCTAATCGATTCGGCGCGGTGTTTAGCGCCGCCAAAGGAAACTTAAAAAAAGTTGTCCCAAGTTGTCCGTGTTGTCTTCCTTCCCCCAACACCGTGTTGTCTTTATTTTTCTGAAGTGCGAGTTGTCTTCTTGACGCCACGGTAGGTGAAGTATGCTCCGAGGGCTATGAAGGGTATGGAGAGTAGTTGTCCCATGTTGAAGGGGAGGCCGGCTTCGAAGGCCACCTGTATCTCCTTGCTGTATTCTATGAAGAATCGGGCGGTGAAGATGAGCAGGATGTCGAGTCCGAAGAAGAATCCTGTGCCGACGCGTTGTGGTTTCTTTCGCCAGAAGGTCCACATGACGACGAAGAAGCAGGCGTAGGCAATTGCCTCGTATAGCTGTCCTGGGTGTCTGGGCAGCATGTCTACCCTTTCGAAGACGAAAGCCCAGGGGAGGTCCGTCGGCTTGCCTATTATCTCTGAGTTCATCAGGTTGCCCAGACGTATGAAGCATGAGGTGACGGGGACGGCGATGGAGATGTTGTCCAGCACGGTCATGACGTTCATCTTCATCTTGCGGCAGTAGAGTAGCAGTGCCGTGATGATGCCGATGGTGCCGCCGTGTGAGGCGAGTCCCTCGTAGCCCGTGAAGTGCCACTCGCCGTAGGGGTCCTGTCGCATTGGGAGGAACATCTCCATGATGTGCGTTCCGCTGGAGAGGAAGTACTCGGGTTCGTAGAAGAGGCAGTGGCCCAGTCGTGCTCCTACGAGTATGCCGATGAAGCAGTAGAGGAAGAGCGGTTCGAACTTCTCGTCTGCTATCTTCTGTGCCTTGTAGAGGTACTTGACGATGAGGTACGCCAGCAGCAGTCCGACGAGCCAGCAGGTGCTGTACCACCGTATTGCCAGGGGACCGATATGGCAGATAATCAGGTCAGGGTTCCAGTTGATGTAGTCTAACATGAATGGTTGTGTTTTGGGGTGGTGGGGGGACGCCAATGAATATTTAGGACTTTAATGGCCGTTAATTGACCATTAATTTGTTCATTAATTTATTCATTAATTAATTATTAATTCTATCCAGCAGAATAAAATAATATTAATGGATAAAATTAATGGTCAATTAACGGTCATTAAAGTCCTTAAAAATCTCAGGCCATTAAAGTTCCAAATATTCATTGGCGTGTAGAGAGTGTGTGTGATTAGACGTTGAAACGGAAGTGCATGATGTCTCCGTCCTGCACGACGTACTCCTTTCCTTCGATGCCGAGTTTTCCGGCTTCGCGTATGGCGGCCTCTGAGCCGTACTTGATGTAGTCGTCGTACTTTATCACTTCGGCGCGTATGAATCCCTTTTCGAAGTCGGTGTGTATCACTCCGGCGCACTGCGGAGCCTTCCATCCCTTGTGGTACGTCCATGCCTTCACCTCCATCTCTCCGGCGGTGATGAACGTCTCCAGGTTGAGCAGCGAGTATGCCTTCTTGATGAGGCGGTTGACGCCGCTCTCCTCCAGTCCCAGTTCCTCGAGGAACATCTGCTTGTCCTCGTAGCTCTCGAAGCCGGCGATGTCTTCCTCCGTCTTTGCAGCCACCACCATGCACTCGGCGTTCTCCTCGGCGGCGATGGCCTCCACTTTCTTCGTCCACTCGTTGCCGTCTTTTGCAGCCGTCTCGTCCACGTTGCAGACGTAGAGCACCGGCTTTGAGGTGAGGAGGAAGAGGTTCTTGGCAGCAGCCTGTTCGTCCTTCGACTCGAACTCTACGGTGCGTGCGTTCTTGCCGGCGTCCAGTGCAGCCTTGTATGCCGTGAGGACGGCCAGCTCAGTCTTGGCGTCCTTGTTGCCCGTGGCGGCTATCTTTGTTGTCTTTGCCATACGTGCCTCGATGGTCTCGAGGTCCTTGAGCTGCAGTTCGGTATCGATGATTTCCTTGTCGCGTATGGGGTCTATGGACCCGTCCACGTGTGTGATGTTGTCGTCCTCGAAGCAGCGGAGCACGTGAATGATGGCGTCCGTCTCGCGTATGTTTCCGAGGAACTTGTTTCCGAGTCCCTCGCCTTTGCTGGCACCCTTGACGAGTCCGGCGATGTCTACGATTTCGCACGTAGCGGGCACTATGCGTCCCGGGTGGACTATTTCAGCGAGCTTGGTGAGTCGTTCGTCCGGTACGGTGATGACGCCCACGTTAGGCTCGATGGTGCAGAAGGGGAAGTTTGCTGCCTGCGCCTTAGCGCTAGAGAGGCAGTTGAAGAGAGTCGACTTGCCTACGTTAGGCAGTCCTACGATACCACATTTTAGTGCCATGTCTATTTATTTATCTGTTATTTGTGCCTTAAGAATTATGTATTAAAGATTTGACAATCGCTTCTACTTGTGCTGTGCGTGTCATTGTGTAGAAATGGAGTACGGGGAAGCCTTCGGCTATTAGTCTCTCGCCCATGGCTACGGCCCAGTCGATGCCAACTTTCTTTACCTCGTCGTTGTCGGCGCATGCGCTGACGCGGTCTACCAGCTGCTGTGGCAGGTCTACGGCGAAGGTCTGTGGCAGGATGGTCAGCTGTGCCTTTGTGGCGAAGGGCTTCAGACCTGGGAGAATCGGTGCGTCGATGCCCAGACGCTGGCAGTCGTCGCGGAAGCGCAGCAGCGTGTCCACGTCGTAGCATATCTGGGTGGCGATGTATTCGCCGCCGTTGTCTATCTTCTGCTTCAGGTAGCCCAGGTCCGTGAGGATGTTTGGCGACTCGACGTGCTTCTCGGGGTAGCCCGCCACGCCGATGCAGAAGTCGGAGCGGTGGCACGTGTTTGGTTCGCCGTCGATGAACTGTCCCCGGTTCATTGCCGTTATCTGTCTTACGAGTCCGTCGGCGTGTGCGTGTCCGTCGCGGTGTGGGACGAAGCGTGTGGTGCCGGGCATGGCGTCGCCGCGCAGTGCCAGCACGTTCTGTATGCCGAGGAAGTCCATGTCGATGAGGGTGTCCTCGATGTCGTAGCGCGACTGTCCGCCGCAGACGAGGTGCGGCACTACCTCGACGCCGTATTTCTGCTTAATGGCTGCCGAGACGCCCACGGTGCCGGGTCGGCGGCGCGTCATGTGCTTCTCGATGAGACCGTCGGGGCGTTCGGTGTATTTCATCTCCTCGCGGTGGCAGGTGACGTTGATGAATGCGGGGTCGAACGGCATGAGGCGGTCGATGGCGCCGAAGATGTTGTCAAGGCCGTCGCCCTTCAGTGGCGGCAGCAGTTCGAAGGAGAAGCGCGTCTTTCCCGTCTCCTTCGCCTCGTTTATTATGTCGATTACTTTCACGTGCTCTTTATTCTGTATATGGTGTAAAACGGTTATTATATATGGTGTAAAACGGTGCAAAGTTACGAATTGTTTAATGGAAGTACAAAAAAAACGCCGTTTTTATTCAATCCATTGAACAAAACGGCGTGGTATTGTAGTTTTCTTCTTATATCAAGTTGTTTTTTACATATTGCTTACACGTTGAAATACTTCGTCGGCGTGTTGGCGAAGACGAGTCCGCAGATGGCCTCTCCGGGGTTTATCATGTACGACTCGGTGAGGGAGAGTCCCGTGGTGGCCTCCGTCAGTCCCAGGATGTTGAAGACCTGCTTTTTGTGCGAGTGGTCGGGGCATGAGCCATAGCCGAAGGCCATGCGTATGTTTGTGGTGCCCCAGTGTAGCGTGTCGTGCAGTTCGATGGAGAGTTTCTCTGCCATAGCCTCCGTGAGTCTGTCGGCGAGCAGTTTCGCCATGATGGCGTGATACTCGTCGCCGTCGGCGCGGTAGGCTTCCTGCATCTCCTTCAGTCCTACGCCTGCAGAGACGACGAACGGGCAGACGTAGTCCGTCGTGGGGAGAGAGTCCCCTACCCTCGCCTCGTCAGCTCCGTCAGCGGAAGCTTCGTTTGAAGCGCCGTCATTTCCGTCAGCCGTTGAGCCGTCCGCCAGTGCGTCCTTCTGCAACAGATAGTCAGCCAAACATTTAGTCTCCGGTTCGTTGCGCAGAGACCGCTGCATGGCGAGCCTGTGGTCTGTGCCGTTGGCATCGGTGATGACGATGTCGTCGCCCTCGGCGTGCGCCGGGAGAATCTGTGCGTGCATCTGTATGCGGAGCGAGCGCAGGCGTATTATCTTCTCCAGCATCTGCTGTGCGTCGCGGTAGACCTTCTGCGCCTCCCCACCCTTCTCCGGGTCGTCCAGAATCTCGGGGAAGTGGCCTTTTAGTCCCCATGCCCCGAAGAAGAAGTTCCAGTTGATGAGCGGCACGAGTGGGTCGCAGCAGAGGCACTGTCCCTTCGGGTGGAGCAGTGAGTGGTTGTCGCTGAAGATGGGCTTTCGTGCTTCGTCGGAAGGCACCGCCACCTCAGACGGCAGCTTGACGTGTCGGCGGCTCTGTGCTTCCTCCAGCGTGAGCAGTGTGGCGTCCTGTTCGCGGCGTTCGTAGTTGTCGCGTATGATGCGCTGCTGTGCCTTCAGTTCGGCGATGTACTCCTCGCGGTCCTCGCCGAGGAGGTGGCGTATGATGGTCGGGTTGTCAGCGGCGGCGTGTGCTCGCACCACTACTCCGTGCGGATACTCCGGTGCCATCTTCACTGCGGTGTGCAGCGTGGATGTCGTTGCTCCGCCCACGATGAGCGGGATGCGCATGCCGCGGCGCTCCAGTTCGCGTGCCGTGCGTATCATCTCGTCCAGGGAGGGCGTGATGAGTCCCGAGAGTCCGATGACGTCAGCCCCCCACTCTATGGCGTTCTCTATGATGGTATCCGTGTCTACCATGACACCGAGGTCCTTCACTTCGTAGCCGTTGCACTGCGTGACGACACCGACGATGTTCTTGCCGATGTCGTGTACGTCGCCCTTCACGGTGGCCATCAGTACCCTACCCGACGATGCTGCCGAGTCCGCTCCGTCGCTCTCCGTATTGCTGGCGGCCACCATGTACGGCTCTACGACGGCGACGGCCTTCTTCATGACGCGTGCCGACTTGACCACCTGCGGCAGGAACATCTTTCCTTCGCCGAAGAGGCGTCCTACGGTCTCCATGGCCGGCATGAGGTATCCGTCGATGACCCCGAGTGCCGTCTTCGTCTCTTCGTATGCCTCCATGGTGTCCGCCTCGATGTGGTCGGTGATGCCCTTGAGCATGGCGTGCGTGATGCGCTCCGGGAGCGACTTGGTGCGCCAGTCGTCGGCAGCAGCCTTGGGGAGGGCACCGCCGTTGGCAGCCTTCAGTGCGTCCTCCTTCTCCTTGTATGCCTGTGCGAAGTCGATGAGGCGTTCGCTGGCTCCGCTGTCGCGGTTGAGTATGACGTCCTCCACGGCGAGGAGCATGTCGGCAGGGATGTCGTCGTAAACCGTTGTCATGGCGGGGTTTACGATGCTCATGTCCAGTCCTGCCTGCATGGCGTGGTATAGGAAAACGGAGTGCATGGCCTGACGTATGACGTTGTTGCCGCGGAAGGAGAAGGAGAGGTTGCTTATACCGCCGGACATGTGTACCTCGGGCATCTCCTGGTGTATGGTGCGGCAGGCTTCGATGAAGGCGCGACCGTAGTCGTCGTGCTCGGGCATACCGGTGGCGACGGCGAGGACGTTGGGGTCGAAGATGATGTCTTCGGTGGGGAAACCGTTCTCTTTCAGCAACTTATAGGCGCGGCGTGCCAGTGCCACCTTGCGTTCGTATGAGTCTGCCTGTCCGTCTTCGTCGAAGAGCATGACGACGGCGGCGGCTCCCATGGCGTGTATGTGGCGTGCCTTGGCGAGGAATTTCTCTTCGCCTTCCTTGAGCGAGATGGAGTTGACGATGGACTTTCCCTGCACGCACTCCAGTCCGGCCTTGAGGATGTCCCACTTTGAGGAGTCTATCATGACGGGGACGCGTGCTATCTCCGGCTCGCTGGCGATGAGGTTGAGGAAGGTGCGCATGGCGTCGATGCCGTCGATGAGTCCGTCGTCCATGCAGATGTCGATGACCTGTGCGCCGTTCTCCACCTGGTTGCGTGCCACGGAGAGTGCCTCCTCGTAGTTCTTGGCCTGTATGAGTTTCTTGAACTTGGCGGAGCCGGCCACGTTGGTGCGCTCGCCGATGTTGACGAAGCCCGTGGTGTGGTCTACGCGGAGCGGTTCGAGACCGCTGAGCAGTGTAGTGGGGTGGGGGAGTTGCGCCTCATTGTCAGTGACTTGCGGTTCTAACGGTCTGCCCTTCACCTTGTCTGTGTCAGCAGCCAGTGCCGCCACGGCGGCGATGTGTGCCGGTGTGGTGCCGCAGCATCCGCCGTATATGTTGACGAGTCCCTCCTTGAAGACCTCTGCCGCCACTTCGGCGAACGTCTCCGGTGTCTCGTCGTACCCGCCCATGACGTTTGGCAGTCCGGCGTTGGGGTGTACGGAGACGGGGCAGGGTGCTATCTCCGCTATACGTCTGAGCCACGGCAAGAGCTGCTTTGCTCCGAAGCCGCAGTTGAGGCCGATGGCGAGCAGGTTGGGGTGGGTGAGTGATGCGACGAAAGCCTCCACGGTCTGTCCGGAGAGTGTGCGTCCCGAGGCGTCGGAGAGCGTGCCGCTGCACCATGCCGGTATGTCCCTGCCCATTTCGGTAGAGAGGTCCAGTATGGCTTTCAGTGCCGCTTTGGCGTTGAGTGTGTCGAAGATGGTCTCGACGAGTATGATGTCAGCTCCTCCGTCGATGAGTCCGCGCACCTGGTCGGTGTATGTCTCGTAGAGGTCCTGGAAGGTGACGTCGCGCTGTGCCGGGTTGTTGACGTCGGCCGACATGGACGCAGTGCGGTTTGTGGGACCTACGCTGCCCGCCACGATGCCTGCTCCTGCGTAGCCCTCCTGTCGTGCTTCGCTGATGGCCTCCTTGGCGCGCTGTGCAGCGGCACGGCTGATGTCATAGACGCGGCTCTCCAGGGCGTAGTCAGCCATGGAGAATGTGTTGCAGTTGAAGGAGTTGGTCTCCACGATGTCGGCACCTGCCATGAGGTAGTCCTTGTGCATCTGGCGTATGGCGTCCGGCTGTGTGAGGCAGAGCACGTCGTTGCATCCCTTGAGTGGGGTGGGGTGGTCGGCGAACGTCTCCAGCGGTGTCTTGCTGGCGTGCGGGTTGTCCGAGGGCAGTCCGCGGAAGTCTTCTTCGGTGAATGCCAGTTGCTGCAGGTATGTACCGGTGGCTCCGTCGAGTATGAGCACCCGGTCTTTCATCAGTGTAAGTATGTCGTTGCGTGTCATTGTAGGTGCAAAGGTACTAACTTTTTTCCGTTGCCGTGGTATTTTTCAGTGAAATATGGTCAATACCGCGTACAATGGTACGTTCTGCATCCACCCTTGGTCCTGAAATCCGCGCATGGAGTAGCGCACTCCCTTCAGGTGGTAGTCGGCGAAATCGTGGTTGATGAACGTGGCGAGCGACTTGGCCTTGACGTTCTCCTCTGCCTTTACTTCTATGGGCAGGATGTCGCTGGCAGTCTGGGCGATGAAGTCCACTTCCTGGGTGGAGTTGTCCTTGCTGTAATAGTAGACGGGCAGGTCGGGTATGGTCTTGAGCTGCTGCAGCACATAGTTCTCGGTGAATGCTCCTTTGTATTCGCTGAAGATGTCTGAACCGATGAGTATTCGCTCTGCCGGCGTGGATGTCATGGCTCCAAGCAGTCCGACGTCAAGCAGGTATAGTTTGAAGGCATTCATGTCGGCGTAGAATTTGAGCGGCATCTTAACGTCCCTCGTGCGCTCCACTCTGTGTACCAGTCCGGCATCGACGAGCCACTGTATGGCAATTTCGAAGTCTTTTGCCCTTGCTCCCTTTTTGACATTGCCGAAGATGAATTTCTTGTTCTCCCGTGCCAGTTGTGCCGGTATGGACTGCCATACCATCCTGACGCGTTGCGTATCCTGCCGAGTATGTTTGCTGATGTCCGACTCGTAGGCTGCCAGTATGTCCTGTTGCACGCGCCGCACCTCCGTCAGGTCTCTGTCCGTGACAAACCTCAAGACAGCTTCCGGCATGCCTCCGGTGAAGTAGTACTGTCGCAGGCGTTCGATGTATTTCGATGCCAGGCTGTCCACGAGTGTCCTGTCCGCGCCGTGCAACAGTTCCACAAGTTGTTCCTCGTCGTTGGCGAGGAGGAACTCTTCGTACGTCATAGGGTACATGTGCATGATGTCAACCTTGCCGACGGGGAACGACTCGCCCTTCATGTTCATCACGCCCAGCAGCGAGCCTGCCACGACGAGGTGCACGTCAGGTCTGTCCTCGCAGAAATATTTCAGCGAGGAGAGTACGGGTGGAATTTCTTGTATCTCGTCGAGGAAGACCAACGTCTTTCCCGGTGTTATCTTTTTGCCGGAGAAGGCGGAGAGTCCCACGAGCAGCCGGTCGCAGTCGGTGTCGCCTTGAAAGAGTTTGCTGACGGCTTCGTTCTTGTAGCAGTTGACGTACACCATGTCTTCAAATTCTCTATTGCCAAACTCCTTTATGATATACGTCTTGCCCACCTGGCGTGCGCCGTACATAATGAGTGGTTTCCGATGTACGGACAACTTCCACTTTTTCAGGTTGTTGTAGATGTGTCTTTGCATTTCGATACATTTTTATGAGGGAATATTCGCTGCAAAGTTACATTTTTATGAGGGAATAATCAAGAGTTCCATACATTTTTATGAGGGAAACATGAATTGCCAATATTTTTGGGGGGGACACCAATGGATGTTTTTTGGACGTTAATGGCCGTTAATTGACCGTTAATTTATTCGTTAATTTTTATCTGTCGTCCGGAAGGGAAGAAAATAATATTAATGAATAAATTAACGGTCAATTAACGGCCATTAACGTCTTAAAATATGATTGGCGTGTAAGATATGATTGGCGTTGAGTCGCGTTTACTCCGCTGCGACAGTCTTGTTGTCGAAGATGTAGAGGTCTGAGGCTGTTGTGCCCGTGTTGTCTACTGGCTTGCTTGCTTCGCTGCCGAATGTATTCTTGTCAGCCCAGACGAAGCAGGGGAGCTTGTCGAGTTCGCCTTTGTCGTTGCGGCCCACTGCCTGCACGTATACGGCGGGGTTGGTGGTGAAGGTGATGGTGCTCTTGTCGAGGTATTCCTTCAGTGCGTCGATGGTTACAACCTCTTTGCCACTGGCATCGAAGCGGGTGTAGCGGTTGCGGATTTCGAATGTCAGACCGTCGCCGTACGTTGTGCGGAGGTACTTGAGCAGTTCGGCGTTGATGCCCTCTGATGTTATCGTCATGCCGTCGGCAGCGTACTTGACGTTGATCTTGACGGTCTGTCCGTTGACGGTGATGGACATCTGGTCGTTTCTCTCGTTGTAGGTGTATTTGCCTTCCTCGTGCTTCTGTACGAGCATCATGTCGTCCTCTTGGCAGAGTACTTCAGCCGGCACAGGGATGACGATCTTGAAGTCGGTGGTGTCGCGAACGTGTACGGAGAGGTGGCTGGCTGTGCCCTGATCAGCATAGTCGGTCTTCTCGTCGATGGAGAAGTTGACTTCCACTGAGCCTTTGCCCTTTATTGCCTCGTCCTCGTCGTCATCTTCGTCAGGTGTAGGAGTTGGCGTAGGCGTTGGGTCTGGGTCAGGAGTTGGTGTAGGCGTTACGTCAGGTGTAGGCGTTGCGTCTGGTGTAGGCTTGATGTTTTCGTCTGTCGGTTCTGTCACGACATCCAGCTTTGCGTCAGTGTAGAGCACGATGTCCTGGTAGTCGAAGTCGGTCCAGTCCTCCATGCCGATGTATGTCTTGCCGTCGATTACGAACGAGCCGGCGCGGTTGGTTTCGGTAGCCTTTTCGCTCTGGTTGCCACCGTTACCGTCAGTGGTTCGTGAAGCTGTGTTCAGGCTGCTCCTCGTGTAGCACTTGGTGTCGTCAACGTTGTATTTGCCTTCTGCAAGGAGTAGGCCCTCATAGAAGAATCCGAACTTGTATCCCTTCTTGACGGTAATCTTTACGCCTTTGCTGTAGGTGACATTGTTCGGCCAATACTCTGTGCGCTCGAGATTATTCCACTGGTTAAATGATGTGCCCATGATATTGGCGATTTCCTTCTTCTCCCCATTCTCGTCGTAGTAGAAGAGTCCCAATGTGTGGGTTTGGTTCGTATGCATATAGATGGGATAGACGGTAAAGGTGACATCACTGTTCTTTGCCTCATACATGAAGTCCATTTCCATCTTGGAGCGGTTGTCCGTACCTTCTGGCAGGTAGTTTTTTACAGAAGTCTGTAGTGCCGAACGGTCAAGTACCGTCTCCACTGGAGTCGTAGATACCGGCGACGCAGTGACGAGGTCTGTGGCGTCAGTGAGTCCAGCCATCACTTTGAAGGTAGTGTTGGCACGTGTGCCGAGTGAGATGACGGTATTTTCAGTTGGCTGGGGTGTAGGCGTAGGGTCTTGCACCACGTCGTTGTTGTTTGAGCAGGAAGCCAGCGAGAGCAGTGCTGCGGCTGCTGCGAGGGAATAGGTTTTCTTCATTGCAGTTACTAAATACTTTTTCGTTAGTCTTTCGATACAAAAGTACCGATTTCTTAGAACATTAACGAACTTTAACCCAACAATTTACGCTGTGTGCGCCATTCAATTGACATGAGTCAAACGCTTAGTCCCCAGTCTCGTGCGAATACTTGGCAAAGTTGCCGAGAATCTGTTCTATATGTATGACTTCGGGGCATGAGTCCCACGTGACCCCTCCTCCGATGAGATACCAGTCTTTCCGTTCCTTTACAGGTACCTTTTTTAGGCTTGGAAAGACAGAGATGGGCATCGTGATGCTGCGTCCGTCCTGTAGTGTCACTTCAAACTTACCTCTCTTGGGGAACGACAGCGATTTTATCTTCGGTGTGACGTCCCAGTAGCCTTCAATTCTTCTCATAGTCTTACTCCTTTATCTTTATTATCCTTACGGCCTTTCCTGCTTTGAATACACTCCACTGCTTCAAGAGTTTGTCTTTGTAGCGTGAGGCAATTTCCATGATTTCTTTAATCTGTTTTTCCGTCAGGTCTCCCGATTTGGCAAGTTCTATATCGGGTTCGAGCCAGATTTTACACATCTCTTCTGTTCCCCGTTTGCCCACGTGTACGTGAGCCCGGTTTTCGTTGAAGTCGGTATTGAAGAAGAGGAAGTTCCAGATTATCTTGGCCGTTATGTAAAGCAGTACTTTTGGCATGTTTTGACTTTTACTAATATCTGCCTGCAAAGTTACCCAATTCTTTCCAATTTTGCAAACATTGGAAAGAATTGACGTAAAATCGGGAGCATTTTTACGCCAATGAAGCATTTAACGTTAATGGCCGTTAATGACCCGTTAATGAACCATTAATTTTTATTGTACAATGGAGAACCAGCGCGTGAAAAATAAGAATTAATGGACAATTAACGGTCAATTAACGGCCATTAATGTCCTAAAAAATCATTGGCGTAGAAACATTCATTGGTGTCGCCCAAAACATTCATTGGTGTCGCCAAGTATCCCGACGTTGCACGTGTGCGCCGTGAAGTAGGGTAGGGAGACCCGTGTGGTGCCGCCGTGTCCCCAGCGTCTGCCGTAGGAGTTCTGGCAGACGAGCCATGTCTTGCCTTTGGCGTCGGTGTGCAGTCCTATGATGGCCATGGCGTGGTCCGAGTCGGCACCGCCTCCGCCGGGCTGTGTGGACGGACGGCGTCCCATCTCCCAGTAGACGGGGTGGCCTTGGCGGAGCGATTCGAGGGTGCGGCGCAGGATGTCCGCCATGGGGAGGTTGGTGTATTCGTGGTAGTGGCGGTTGTCTGCCACTTCGAGTGCGAAGGGCTTGCCGTAGGGGTGGTGTGTGCTGGAGGCGAACCACTGCCAGTGTTGTCGGTACATGATGCTCTCGGCGAAGGAGCGTGCGGTGTACTGCATGCCGTAGAGGTAGAAGGTGCTGGTGGCGGGGTCGGCCTCGTCGTGTCGTGCCACGGTGAAGTGGGGGAGGAGGTCGGTGGCGGAGTCGAGTAGGGCGGTGACGCTGCCGTGCGTGGCGGTGTTCTGGTCGGCAAGGAGTGTGAGGCGGCGCTGTAGGGTGCGCGAGTTGACGGCGCGCGACTTCTCGTGGACGAAGGGCACGAGGCCGTACGCCCCGATGAGGCGCAGTGCCTCCGGGCCGACGCCGCGCATGTTGACGGGCATCGCGCCGTGTGAGAGCCGTCGCTGCAGCGTCTGTTCCTCAAGACAACGTGCCACGAGCCACTGTCGCGACAGCTCTACGGTGTCGCCCGTGCTCCACATCTCGCGCTCGACGCACTCCGTCATGGCGTATATCCAGCATGCCTCCGTGCGCCCCTGGTCCTGCCGCTCGCCCCGCCTGTCCGTGCAACCGGTGACGACGGCCGCCGTCAGAAAGACAACGGCTTTGATAGAAAACGACAATTTGTTCATAAACGACAATTTGTTTTTAATGAAGACCACCATGCTTAGTTTTTAATGACGACAACACGGACAACTTAGGACAACTTTTTTAAGTTACTTTAGCGGCGCTAGACACCGCGCCGAGTCGTCCTTACTTGCCAATTTAAGACCACATACTCTGACTCAAAGAAAGACGACAACCCGGACAACTTAGGACAACATTTTAAGTTACTTTTGCGGTGCTAAACACCGCGCCGAGTCGTCTGCGCTTTCGAGTTTAAGACCTATACAAGTAATTGTTTATGTAAATGATGTCAGTAACACATCAAGCTAAGCGATTCGGCGCGGTGTTTAGCGCCGCAAAAGTAATATAAAAAAGTTGTCCTAAGTTGTCCGTGTTGTCTTCTTTCCTATCACACCAGTGTTGTCTTCATTCCTGTCACGTCCGTGTTGTCTTCTTTCCAATCACGTCAGAGTTGTCTTCATTCTAATGTTGTCGTTTGGACTTCCTCGCCGAAGAGCGTGGCGGAGGTGCTGCCTGTGATGCGCACCATGACGCGGTCGCCGATGTGGTGGTTGCCCTTGTCGAAGACAACCATTTTGTTTTGGCCCGTGCGGCCGCAGAGCTGCTCTCGTGAGCGTTTGCTGTAGCCCTCCACGAGCACCTCGAAGGTCTTTCCCTCGTCCGCCTTGTAGCTTTGGGCGGACAGCTCGTTTTGCAGGGCTATCATCTCGTTGAGGCGTGCTATCTTGACGTTTTCGGGCACGTCGTCGGGGAGGTGCTTTGAGGCGTACGTCCCCGGGCGTTCGCTGTACTTGAACATGAAGGCGGAGGCGTAGCCCACCTCACGCATGAGAGAGAGGGAGAGCTGGTGGTCCTCCTCCGTCTCGCTGTGGTAGCCCACGAAGATGTCCGTCGTGATGGCGCAGTCGGGGATGATGCGTCGTATGGCGTCGACGCGTCCCATGTACCATTCGCGGGTGTACTTTCGGTTCATCAGTTTGAGGATGCGGTCCGAGCCGCTCTGCACGGGTAGGTGTATGTGCTTGCATACGTTGTCGTGCGTGGCGATGACGTGTAGCGTCTCGTCGCTCATGTCCTTGGGGTGTGAGGTGGTGAAGCGCACTCGCATGTCGGGCACTGCCTCTGCCACGGCGGCGAGGAGTTCGGGGAAGGCGTTGCCGTCGTCGCTGCGGTAACTGTTGACGTTCTGTCCGAGGAGCGTCACCTCCTTATAGCCCCGCTCCTGCAGGTCGCGCACCTCGTTGAGGATGCTCTCCTTGTCGCGGCTGCGTTCGCGACCGCGGGTGTATGGCACGATGCAGTAGTGGCAGAAGTTGTTGCAGCCTCGCATGATGCTGACGAAGCCGCTGAGGTGTGTGCCGTGTGCCCGTTGTGGCATGACGCTGCCGTATGTCTCGGTGAGTGAGAGTTCGGTGTCGATGGCGTTGTGGCCCAGTTCGCACTGCGCTATGAGGTCGGGCAGTTGCATGTACGAGTCGGGTCCGGCGACGAGGTTGGCGTGGTGCTGGCCGATGAGTGTGTCCTTGACGCGCTCTGCCATGCAGCCGAGTACGCCGATGATGCGTTTGCGTTTGCGTTTGACGTTCTCGTTGTGGAGGGTTTCGAGACGGTGGTAGATTTTGTTCTCGGCGTTCTCGCGTACGGAGCACGTGTTGAGGAAGATGGCGTCGGCGTCGTCAGCCGAGTCGCATGTTTCGTAGCCTGCCATCTGCATGACGCTGGCCACCACTTCGGAGTCTGCCACGTTCATCTGGCAGCCGTAGGTTTCAATGTGTAGCTTTTTCATAATCTCGCGTTGTTCTAGACGCTTTAATAAATATATTTTTTGGGGACTTTGATGAATGTTTTTTGGGGGACTTTGATGATGTTTTTGGGGGACTTTAATGGCCGTTAATTGACCATTAATTTTATCCATTAATATTATTTTGCCTTCCGGATAGAATAAAAATTAATGAATAATTAATGGTCCAATTAATGGTCCAATTAATGGTCCAATTAATGGTCAATTAACGGCCATTAAAGTCCTAAAAAATCATTGGCGTAAAGTGTTCATTGGTGTCAGTGTGCTTCGAGCCAATTGCTGCCCCAACCGCCTTCGGCGAGTAGCGGTACGGTGAGGGCGCAGGCTTGCTGCATCTCTTCCTGTACTAGTTGCTGGAGGTGGTGGTGCTCTTCGGGGACGACGGAGAAGTTGAGTTCGTCGTGCACCTGTAGGAGGAGCTTTGACTTCAGTCCCTCCGCCTTCATGCGCTGGAAGATGCGTACCATCGCCACCTTCATGATGTCGGCGGCGGTACCCTGTATGGGGGCGTTGACGGCGTTGCGCTCGGCGAAGGAGCGCACGGTACCGTTCTTGGAGTTGATGTCGGGGAGGTAGCGGCGGCGGTGGAGTAGGGTCTCGGCGTAGCCCTTCTGGCGTGCCGTCTCCTTGCACGTCTCGATGTACTTCTCCACGTCGGGGAAGGAGCGGAAGTATCCGTCTATCAGTTCCTTAGCCTCGCGGCGGTCTATCTCCAGCCCCTGTGCCAGCCCGAAGGCTGAGATGCCGTAGATGATGCCGAAGTTGGCACTCTTTGCCTTGCGTCGCTCGTCCTTGGTGACGTCGGCGATGTCCTTGTGGTATATCTTGGCTGACGTGGCGGCGTGGATGTCGTGTCCGGCGAGGAAGGCGTCTATCATGTTCTTGTCACCGGAGAGCGACGCCATGATGCGCAGCTCCACCTGCGAGTAGTCGCAGGAGAAGAACTCGCAGCCCTTGTCCGCCACGAAGCAGCGGCGTATCTCCTTTCCCTCGTCGGTGCGCACGGGGATGTTCTGCAGGTTGGGGTCGGAGGAGGAGAGGCGTCCGGTGGCGGTGACGCACTGGTTGAAGGTGGTGTGTATGTGTCCGGTGGTCTTGTTGACGAGTCGCGGCAGTGCCTCGACGTACGTGCCGAGGAGTTTCTTCAGTCCTCTGTAGTCCAGTATCTTGCCGACGATGGGTGCCTGCGCCTTGAGCTGCTGCAGCACCTCTTCGCTGGTGACGTACTGTCCGGTCTTTGTCTTCTTTGGCTTCTCCACTATCTGCATCTTGCCGAAGAGGATCTCGCCCACCTGTTTGGGCGACGCTATATTGAACTGCTCTCCGGCGAGGTCGTAGATGTCCCTTTCGAGTGCGGCGGTGCGCTTCTCGAGTTCGTTCTGCACGTCGCGCAGTGCGGCGGTGTCGAGGGCTATGCCGTTCAGCTCCATCTCGGCGAGCACGGCGACGAGGGGCATTTCCACGTCCTCGAAGAGCTGGAGCATCTGTGAGTCGGCGAGCTGCTCCTGGAGTATGGGCTGCATGGCGAGTGCGTGGCAGGCGAGGGTGGGGGAGTAGGGCTGGTTGACGTACTCCTTGTTGTGGTGCAGGTCGGGGTTGACGAGGTAGTGCGCCACCATGGTGTCCCAGACGCGGCACTTCACGTCGATGCCCTCGTTGCGTAGCACCTCTATTATATACTTGGCGTTTTGCGCCACCATGGTTGCCTGTTCGTTGCCCACGAGGGTGCGGAGGAAGTCGAGTCGCTGGGCGCGGTCTTCGCCATTAGCGAAACTAATGGTGTGCACCTCATCCGTGGTCAGTGCCACAGCCACTTCCTCTATTTTCGCTCCGATGGCGGGGTTGGCGGTCTCTGAGGCGTCGAAGAGGGCGTTCTTTGCGCCCTTTACGCTAAAACCGAACAGTGACATTGTTGCACAGTGTTCGCTAAAAACGGCTAAAGACTGCACGCTGTCAATGACTTGCACGTTTGCAGTAGTCTCCTCTTGCGCTGTTTCTGTGCCGAAAAAGCCGTCGCCTGTGCCGTCGGGCGTAAAATCGGCAAACAAGTCGAGCTGTCTGTTAACATCTTTTTGCTTTTGCGCTGCCTTGGTTGGCTTGGCGGTTTCGGTGGCTTTCGTTGTTTTGCCGAAGAGCTTCTCGGCGAAGTTGCGGAACTCGAGTTCGTCGAAGATGCTTTTGAGTTTCTCCTCGTCGGGCTGCTGCACCTTCATGTCGTCGAGTGGGGTAGTGACGGGCACGTCGGTTCGGATGGCGGCGAGGAACTTCGACAGTTTGATGTCCTCGACGGCTCCCTCCACCTTCTCGCGCATCTTGCCCTTCAGTTCTGCGGTGCGTGCGAGGAGCCCCTCGACGTTGCCGAACTGCTTGATGAGTTTCACGGCAGTCTTCTCTCCCACGCCCGGGCAACCGGCATAGTTGTCGGCGGAGTCGCCCATGAGTGCGAGCATGTCGATGACCTGTTCGGTGGAGTCGAGACCGTACTTTTCGCAGACCTCCTTGGGACCCATCACGTCGTAGCCTCCTCCGTGTCTGGGGCGGTACATCTTGATGTGGTCGGTGACGAGCTGTGCGTAGTCCTTGTCCGGCGTGAGCATGTAGACGTCCATGCCAGCCTTCTCACCGATGCCTGCTACGGTGCCGATGACGTCGTCCGCCTCGAAGCCGTCCACCTGCATGATGGGGATGTGCCATGCCGTGAGTATGTCCTTGATGACCGGTATGCTGCGGCGTATGTCCTCCGGCGTAGCCTCGCGCTGCGCCTTATACGCGTCGAAGGCCTCGTGGCGGAACGTCTTTCCGTGGTCGAAGGCGACGGCGAGGTGCGTGGGCTGCTCCTTGCGCAGTACCTCGTTGAGGGTGTTGCAGAAGCCCATGACGGCACTGGTATTCATGCCTTTGGAGTTGATGCGCGGATTGTTGATGAGTGCGTAGTAGCTACGGTATATCAGTGCGTAAGCGTCGATAAGGAATAGTTTGCTCATGTGTGGTGTCTGTTTTTGCGGCTGTAAAATTACAAAGAAAAATTGAATTAGCCGTTGTGTTGTGGCTATAATCGGAAAAGTTTTTGTAATTTTGCATCGCTTATGAACGCCACAACCACAGACATACTCACGCAGATACGCAAGCCGATAGACGGCGAGATGCAACAGTTTTCAGCTCTTCTCACAGAGGCTCTCACGCACGACGACGGTCTCCTCGGCCAGGCTCTTGCCTATATCCGTCAGCGCAAGGGCAAGCAGATGCGCCCGATGCTCATACTGCTTATGGCGAAGAATTTCGCGGGCAGGTATGGGGTAGAGGCCACCCCAGGCAGTGGTGTCGCCGTCAATGAGTCGACCCTGCGTGCCGGCGTCGGTCTGGAGTTGCTCCATACGGCATCGCTCGTGCACGACGATGTGGTGGACGAGAGCGACCAGCGCCGCGGCCAGCGCAGCATGAATGCGGTGTATGACAATAAGGTAGCGGTGCTCGTGGGCGACTATATCCTTTCCACCGCCCTGCTCAACGTGTCGATGACGCGCAACTGCGACATCGTCTCGTATCTGTCTCAATTGGGACAGACACTTGCCAACGGCGAGATACTCCAGCTCACAAGCAACGGCAGCGAGCAGATCAGTGAGGAGGCGTACTACAAAGTGATAAAACAAAAGACAGCAGCCCTCTTTGAGGCCTGCTGTGCCATGGGCGCGATGAGTGTCGGCGCACCACGTGAGGTGGTCGACGCGGCGCGTCTGTTCGGTCAGAATCTGGGCATCATCTTCCAGATTCGCGACGACATCTTCGACTATAACGACAATGCGGAGATAGGCAAGCCGACGCACAACGACATGGTGGAGGGCAAGTTGACGCTCCCTGCCATCCACGCCCTTCTGGCTCACGGCACGCCGGAGATGCTTGCCGCGGCTCAGCGTGTGAAGCAGCGTGAGGCGAGCCGTGAGGACATCGATGCCTTGGTGGCTTTTGCCAAGGCAAACGGCGGCATAGCCTACGCCGAACGTGTAATGGAGTCGTACCGCACTGAGTGCCTCGCCTTCGTGGAGGGGTACGTCAATGACTCCGCCCTGCGCGACGCCTTGGTCGCCTACGTGGACTACGTCATCGGTCGCACGCTCTGACTGTAATTGCCTCGGAGTTTTTTAGGACTTTAATGCCCATTAATTGACCATTAATTTTATCCATTAATATTATTTTGCATCTGGATGGACTTAATAATTAAAGAATAAATTAATGGGCATTGAGGTCCTTAAAAAATAATATTAATGGATAAAATTAATGGTCAATTAACGGCAATTAAAGTCCTAAAAAATCATTGGCGTCCTAAAAAAATCATTGGCGTCCTAAAAAAATCATTGGCGTCCTAAAAAAATCATTGGCGTCCTAAAAAAATCATTGGCGTCCTAAAAAAATCATTGGCGTCCTAAAAAAATCATTGGCGTCCTTAAAACCTTCGCAGGCCATTGAAGTGTCACCCCAGTTCTGCCAGCAGCACGCCGGCTAGTCTTGACGTGCCTATACGGAAGAGGTCTGGCGTCAGCCATTCCTCGCCCAGCACCTCCTTCACTATCGTGTAGTATATGATGGCGTCCATTGACGTATTGATGCCTCCGGCAGGCTTGAACCCCACTTTGCGTCCAGTCTGGGCGTAGTACTCCTTTATGGCCTGACACATTACGTAGGCAGCGTCCGGAGTGGCTGAGACGGGCTCTTTTCCCGTACTCGTCTTGATGAAGTCCGCCCCGGCATTCATAGCCAGGAACGCCGCCTTGCGGATGTTCTCCGGGGTCTTCAGCGCGCCCGTCTCGAGGATCACCTTCAGGCGTGCCGTGCGTCCTTCGCCGTCCTCCGTCTCCTTTACGATGGTGCCGTCGCAGACCGCTTTTATCTCGCGAATCTCGTCCATGACGCCCTCTTCGTCGCCGCTGAGCAGCTTGCCTACGGGCAGCACGATGTCTATCTCCGTAGCACCGTCTTTGAGTGCCAGGGCGGTCTCGATGGTCTTCACCTCCATGAAGGTCTGTGAGCTGGGGAACGCCCCGCAGACGCATACCGTCTCCACGCCGTCCACGTCAAGACATTCGTCGACGACACCGGCGAAGTTGGGGTAGACGCAGATGCCGGCAGGGTGGGGCAGGTCGGGCCGCTCGTCGTCCCAGCGGTTCACCTGTTCGACGAAAGCCATGACGCTGGTCTCGCTGTCGGTCACTTTAAGGGTGGTGTAGTCCATGAAGCCGAAGAGCTGGCGCTTTACCTCCGGCGTGTCGTTTTCGTGTGCCTTCTCGGCGATAATTCTCTTTAATTCTTCCATAGTTATACTTGAATTGTTAGTGTGCTTGGTGGGGGGACGCCTAATGATATTTTTAGGACTTTGATGATATTTTTAGGACTTTAATTGCCGTTAATTGACCATTAATTTTATCCATTAATATTAT